>JAENWK010000053.1 GCA_016650045.1 Eubacteriaceae bacterium
TAAAATAACCTTTCTGATTGTCCTACCTCTTTCTAAATATATCTGATACATATTTTCTGAGGTTACATCATACACTAAATTTCGATTTTGGGACATAATCAAAAGTGGTACACTAGGACATTATCATAAATGGTTCATAAATATTAGATGAGTCTCAATTTTTTCTTGACAGTATAATCACTCGGGTTTATAATAATAAAGTATACAAACGAAATGCGAAATTAAAATTGAATTATTATAAATTAACTAATGATGCCATGAAGGTATTGCTTTTGCAGAAGTAAAAGACGTACTTCGTGGCCTTTTTTTGAGCCTGTATATAATTATATTATATGAGGAGGATTTTGTTATGCATATGGCAGATGCTTTACTTTCACCAGCGGTTGGTGGAATCATGCTTGCAGCAAGTGCTGGAGCGATCGCTTATTCAGCTTATAAGTGTAAAGACGATTTGGATGAAAAGAAGATTCCATTAATGGGGGTCATGGGGGCGGTTATTTTCGCCGGTCAAATGATTAACTTCACTATTCCAGGGACCGGTTCATCAGGACACATTGGCGGTGGTATTTTACTGGCAGCTTTGTTAGGATCGTTTCCTGCATTTTTAACCATTACAGCCGTTTTGCTGATTCAGGCTTTGTTTTTCGCAGATGGTGGGCTACTGGCTTTAGGAGCCAACATTTGGAATATGGGTTTTTATTCATGCTTGTTAATATACCCGTTGGTATTCAAACCACTTGTTAAAAAAGGTCTAACGCCGAGTCGTATTATGGTAGCATCAATATGTTCAGTAGTTCTTGCTTTATCATTAGGAGCTTTTTCAGTTGTACTGGAAACATTAGCTTCAGGAATAACAGAACTTCCCTTTGCTACATTCGTTGCCTTAATGACCCCAATCCATGTGGCCATTGGTCTTGTTGAAGGTATTGTTACCGGTGGGATTTTAGTTTTTGTTTACAAAATGCGACCTGAATTATTGGAGTCGTCATTGGAAAACAAAAAAATAGATTCAGGTCTTTCTATTAAAAAAGTATCAGTTATGTTGTTGATATTTGCTGTTGTTCTTGGTGCTGGTTTCTCATTATTCGCATCCTCCAATCCTGATGGCCTGGAATGGGCGATGAAGGGAGTAGCAGGGACTTCTGAGCTTGAAGCGACTGGCGGAGTCTTTGAAAGTGCAGCAAGTCTCCAGAAAACAACCGCCTTTTTAGCAGGTTATGGTTTTAAATCAGCTGGGGAAGAAGGCTCAATTACAGGCACCAGCGTTTCAGGTCTTGTTGGTGGAAGCATAACATTGCTTTTGGCAGGCGGAACCGGTTATCTGATTTATGCAGTTAAACGCAAAAAAGATAAATCCGCTTAAATATTAAAATAAATAATTATTGGAATAATCTCTGTTAAACACAGAGATTATTCTTTATTATATGCCTGGAAGGAAAATTAAATGTCAGCATTAACGGATTCTATGAATACAATCCATTCTCTTGAAGAAATGGCGGAAGCTAAAACCATAATCCATCGTCTTCATCCTATGGTTAAATTAGTGACAACGTTCCTGTATATCATTCTGGTGGTTTCGTTTGACCCCTATAATGTTACTGGTTTAGTTGTTTTTTTGTTTTATCCGGTGATTCTGATGGCACTGGCAGAAATTCCCTATAAACCGCTATTAAAACGACTACTCGTGGCTTTGCCCTTTTCTTTTTTTGCAGGCATTTCAAATATTTTTTATAATCAGAATTTGGCCTTTATGCTGGGGAACATTCCCATCACTTATGGTGTTATTTCATTTTTTTCGATTATGATAAAAACAGTGTTTACGGTAATGGGTGTACTCATTCTCATTGCCACAACGCCATTGCCTCAGATTTCCTATCAATTGTTGGCTATTAAAGTGCCGAAAATTATTGTGGAACAGATCATGTTAACCTATCGGTATATTTCAGTACTATTAGAACAGGTCTCCAATATGTATACGGCGTATATATTAAGGGCACCGGATGCAAAAGGCATTAAGATGAAAGATATGGGTATCTTTTTTGGACAGTTGTTATTAAAGAGTTTTGATCGCGCTGAAAATATTTATTTTGCCATGAAATGTCGTGGATATGATGGCCATTATCTTTATGCCAAACCCGACCCCATTAAAAAAAGCGATTGGATTTTTATGCTGAGCACCTGTGCGATGCTAATACTTCTGAGATTTTTTAATTTAAGCCAGTTCATTGGCAGTTTTCTATAATAAGGAGTTATGATGATACAGTTTAAAGATTTAAGCTATTCATATCCGGATGGTCATGCGGCCATTAAAAAGGTTAATTTAGAAATAAAAGATGGCGAAAGTATTGCTCTCGTGGGAGCTAATGGTGCCGGAAAATCAAGTTTATTTAAATTGATTGTTGGTATTTCAGACATTGGTGAAGGGTCCATTGAGGTTGATGGCATTCCAGTGGAAAAGAAAACCCTGAAAGACATTAGAAGAAATGTTGGGATGGTTTTTCAAAATCCCGATGATCAGCTTTTTATGACAAAGGTTTATGATGATGTGGCCTTTGGACCAAGAAACGAACTTTTATCTGAAGGTGAAGTTGAGACTAGGGTTAACCAGGCACTGGAAGTCCTTGGTATTACACATCTTAAAGATCGTATGCCTCATCGATTGTCTGGTGGAGAAAAACGTATTATTGCCATCGCCTCAGTGCTTTCAATGGAACCAAACATCATTCTGTTTGATGAGCCAACATCGTTTCTCGATCCCAAGGCTCGTCGCAATGTTATGGAAACCCTGGGTAAACTGGAAATGACAAAAATTATTGCAACCCATGATTTAGATATGGCGCTTGATATTTGTGATCGGGTGATTGTACTCCATCATGGAAGCGTTTTTGCCGATGGCAGTGTCAAAGAAATATTACTCAACGAAGAGCTTTTGTTGAATTGCCATCTGGAATTACCATTGTGTATGCAACGCTGTAAAACCTGTAATGCTTAAAATTATTTATGTTTTCTTTGAGAAAGAGAGCGCTCCATGAAAATTATTATCGCCCCGGATTCTTATAAAAAATCGCGTAAAAGAGGACAGTCAATGGAATCCAGTCCAAACTGAGATTTTTACGCCACAGAATAGAGTCCCCTTGGTAAAGGGAACTCTTTTTGAGTGAATATTCTTTGGTGAGCAGAGAATTATAATACACATTTTTGTATTGGCCCAGAAGACCCAGGCTTATGAGCAGATCAAGGTAGTGATCCAAAGCCTTGGACTCACAGAGCATTCCCTGTGAAAGCTCTGAAAGGGTTGCACCCCGGGTACAAAATTAATCAATGGGATCATTTTTATCCGGGCTGTGAAGGTTAATTGCGTCTCGGATCACCTTGATTTTATTAAGAAGCGTGGCATTATTAATGCCGGTGCCTCGGCCGGTAACGGATGAAACCGGATATTCTGCCATAACAGCTAAGATGGCCGTACTGGGGGTGGTGTTTCCGATTCCCATATCACCGGTTGCAATACCCTGGCGGATCATTCTCAGGATCAATGCCTTCTTTTTCAGCCACATAAATCATTTTTGCGGTGATTTCACCGGCTCGCGCTTTTTCTAAAATTGTCATGTTTTCCTCCTAAACTATTGTAGTTAATTTTTTGTAATAAAAAAAGCCCATAGCTATTAATTCAATAATAGCCATGAACTTTACCTTCATTCATACATAATCGATACATAGGCAGGTCTCCTGACTTGGGGATCAATGTATGCCACACTTTCTCATTAAAACAACAGTGGTTATTGTGGTTTGCTCCGCCCTTACAGTGATGGGTTCGTTCAGGATTTTCACCCGATTCCCTATTCTCCTTAAATTAAGGCACCATATGTTCACTTTTTTATTCACTTGACTATGATTATACACGCAAAATCTCAGAGTGAAAGTGAAAATTAAAAAACCTCGTAAACAAAGGATATTTTATTAAGGCAATTAGTGTATAATATAGAAAAATAAAAAAATTGGAGGTGGAAAAAATGAGTATGATCCTAGTCTGGTTAATTTTATTCATCGTTTTTCTCGCTGCAGAGGTGATTTCAACCGGAACCTTGATATTTATCTGGTTTTCCATTGGAGCACTCGTTGCTTTGGTCACTTCCTATTTTGGAGGCAGCTTAGAACTGCAAACCATTCTGTTTTTCAGTGTTGCTATTGTGCTTTTGATTGGATCAAAACCAATCATCAAAAAATACAATAAGCCTAAAAAATTAGCGGCAAAGATCAAGCGCATTCTTTTAAAACGAGGAATTGTAACAATAGAAATAAACAACCTTAAGGGTCAAGGTTCTGTGAGTCTTGACGGTAAAATCTGGACTGCCAGAAATTCAGAAAGTGAGGCAATCATTCCTGTTGGGAGTGAGGTGATTGTCACAGCACTTGAAGGACGCATTGCTAAGGTTAAAACCATCGAAAAGATTGAAAAGACTTAAATTAGAACTTTGAAATTTCAATGGTTACGCATTGGGATTTTTTTGTCAAAAAAACATTAAGATAAAAATCATGAGAAAGAAGAAAATATTGGAAAAACAACATAAAAATTCAACCCTGATACAGCGTTTCACACCCTATTATAAGAAATATAAATGGATATTGGTGCTGGACCTCTTTTGCGCTTCACTAACCACCATTTGTGAGCTGGTCCTACCGCTGATCATCCGATTTATTACGGATAAAGCCATTAACAATATGGCAAGTCTCACCGTAGAAATCATCTTATCCCTGGGGCTTTTTTACTTGATCCTCAGAATCATTGATGGGGTGGCTAATTATTATATGGCGGATATTGGCCATGTCATGGGGGCGAAAATTGAAACCGATATGCGCCGGGATCTTTTTGGCCATTTGCAAAAGCTTTCCTATTCATTTTACAGCAACACTAAAATCGGTCAGCTCATGTCCCGAATTACCACTGATCTTTTTGATGTCACTGAGTTTGCCCATCACTGTCCTGAGGAATTTTTTATCGCGGGCATTAAAATCACTGTGGCTTTTATTATTCTCGGAAATATTAATATTTGGTTAACCTTGATTATTTTCTCAGCCTTACCCGTTATGTTGCTGACAGCCGGCTATTTCAGACGTCGCATGCGAAAAGCTTTTAAACGCGCGCGGGTTCAAACTGGGGAAATTAATGCCCAGGTGGAAGATAATCTTCTCGGGATTCGCGTGGTTAAATCATTTGCCAATGAAGCCATTGAAGAAGAAAAATTTGATGTGGGAAATGGCATCTTTCTAGATATCAAAAAAGATACCTATCGTTACATGGCCGGTTTCCAAACCACTACCCGACTATTTGACGGACTCATGTATATTCTGGTCGTCGTGGGCGGATCCTTATTTATGATTAATGGGACCATTACTCCGGGAGATTTTATGGCCTATCTGCTGTATGTGACCACACTCCTCACCTCCATACGACGAATAGTGGAGTTTTCTGAACAGTTTCAAAGAGGGATGACAGGTATTGAACGGTTTGTCGAAATAATGGATGAGCCCCCGGAAATAACCAATGACCCCGGGGCCAAAGAATTAACCAATGTTAAAGGCGATATTAAATTTGAAGGCGTTGGCTTCCAATATTCGGATGGCAAAAATGAGGTGCTTTCCAACATTGATCTTCATGTTGCCCAGGGACAAAACATCGCCATTGTTGGTCCATCCGGAAGTGGGAAAACAACCCTGTGTCATTTGATTCCTCGGTTTTATGATGTTTCATCCGGTAGAATTTGTATTGATGATCAGGATATTAAGGATTTGGCCCTCCATTCTCTCAGGACCCAAATTGGAGTGGTTCAACAGGATGTTTATTTATTTTCAGGAACCGTTCATGAAAACATCATTTATGGACGTCCCAATGCAACCAGAGAAGACGTCACCATGGCAGCAACACAGGCTGGAGCCCATGATTTTATTATGCAATTGCCAGAACAATATGACACCTATGTGGGAGAGCGTGGGGTGAAGCTCTCAGGAGGCCAGAAACAACGCATCAGTATTGCTCGGGTATTCTTAAAAAACCCACCTATTTTGATTTTAGACGAAGCCACCTCATCTCTGGATAATGAAAGCGAACGGATTGTCCAGTGTTCCCTGGAAAAACTGACAAAAGGAAGGACCACCTTTACCATTGCCCATCGATTAACCACCATTAGGAATGCTGACATTATTCTCGTTCTTACAGATGAAGGCATTGTTGAGCAGGGATCCCATGATGCCCTGATCAAAAGCGAAGGGGTTTATTATGATCTTTATCAAATGTATAGTGATATGGATGAATTAAATGAGGAATTTTAAAAAAAATAAGAATGCATAAGAAAAGAAGCCTTGATTTTTAATCAACGGCTTCCTTTTATAATTCAGATCAGAGAATTCAAATAGGACAAAATTGGTTCAATGGTTAATTTATCAGAAAAATCAACACGATCACCATAGATCTTTGTAAAACCATAGTGGGATTTATAAACAACAACTGTTTTTTTATAAGAGAACCTCCAAGTTTTCTACTGAATTGTATTTTGTTGTAAATTTAAACCAGTTTAGTAAGTATTGAGGTTTTATACATTCATGTTCCCGCAGCCATAGCCGGCCAAATCCAAAGTCACTGTTTTAATTCCCAGATCTTTTAGAGTCGCCACCAGGGTTTGTCGGTTGGCAATAATCGTTTCAAAATCCCTGGGATCACACTCAATTTTTGCTGTATCTCCGAATAATCGGAGGCGATACTGTGTTAAACCCAGGGTTTTGAGATAATCTTCACCAATTTCAACGCACTTAAGGGCAGCTGGCGTAATGGGAGTGTTGGTAGGAATTCGGGTTGCCAAACAGGCCATTGAGGGCTTGGCAGCAGTCGCCAGGCCAAAATATGCGGAAAGATCGCGAATATCCTGTTTCGTCAGGTTTGAATCTTTTAAAGGGCTGTAAACACCCAGTTCCCCCAGGGCACGAATTCCTGGACGGTAGTCCTTGACATCATCTAAATTGGATCCATCTAAAATAATTTTCCAACCATTTTCAATAGCGGCATTTTTTATCTGGGTGAAAATAAATGTTTTGCAATAATAGCAGCGGTCCGAAGGGTTTTTTACAAAGTCTTCCAATGAGAAAACATCGACATCAATGACTATTGGTGTAACACCAATATCTTGGGCCAATGCCTGGGCCTCGAAAAATTCAGAATCCGGGAGCATGGCACCGTTAACGGTTATGGCCATCACATCTTTTCCCAGGACGTCAAAAGCGACTTTTAACAAAAGGGTACTATCCACGCCACCTGAAAAGGCCACGCAGACTCGGTTGAGCTCCTTGATTTTAATTTGTAACGTTGCCAGTTTTTCTTGAAGAGTCGGGGTCAGACTAGTTGTTTTATTCATGATATCTCCTAAAATAGCGACAAAAGAAGGATTGAGGAAGGGTGTCGCCTTAATGATTATATTATAACTGATCAAAAGGCTTTTCCACCAGCAAAAAATTTGGTATAATGCAAATAACATTTTATAGAAAGAGGAGAATCAAGTGATGAGTAGACAAAAATGGATGCCTTTAGCGGTTGGGATTGGGATTTTAATCCTGATAGCTTTGTTTATCTATGGTTGCAGTAATTTATTCGGTGAAAAAAAAGGGGATGACTATGTGGTGAAAGGTGTCGATTTATCTGCTTATCAGGGAAATATTGATTGGAAGGTATTATCGGAACAAGGCATTGACTTTGCTTATATTAAGGCCACTGAAGGTAAGGATTTTGTGGATGAACAATTTAAGAAAAACTGGGAGGCGAGCCATAAAACCGCAGTAAAGGTTGGTGCTTATCATTTCCTCAGTTTTGACAGTACCGGAAAAGATCAGGCAAAGAATTTTATCAACAATGTGCCTGTGTCAAATAAAAACCTGCCACCGGTGGTTGATATGGAATTGTACGGAGTTTATCAAACAACACCAATGGAAAAGGAAAAAGTTAAGGTCATTTTAGATGAGTTTCTTAAAGAAATTGAGAATACTTATAAGGTGAAACCTATTATTTATACTAATCAAAACGTATTTAACCTATACATAGGCACGGACTACAAAGATTATAAAATCTGGATTGGGGATCTTGACAACAATGAGCCAAAGACTCTTCCCAATGGTAATGAGTATACATTCTGGCAATACAGCCAGCGGAATGTTTTGGAAGGTTATAAGGGAACTGAAAAATTTATAGACATGGATATTTATAATGGTACTTACAATAAATTTATCAAGGAATTTTTTTAAATTGACAAAAAGCAAAGAAGCTACCTTTAAAAGGCAGCTTCTTTGCTTTTTGTATCAAAGATTAAATTATAGGCTTGCTTTCCATAAACCATGCAGGTTACAAAATTCGTAGGCAGCAATGACTTTATCTCCGGGGAGTATTGCAAATTCAGCACGGGGTTTGCCATCTTCAGCCAGAAAGTTTATTTGTCCGCCAGCTATTGTTTCAAGATATATCCAAACAATGTGATGTTCAGGTGTCATTGGATGGGGAACACTTCCAATATCAACACTAACTGTGGTATTATTAACAGTAATCACAGGAACGTGTTTTTCTTGGGCAGCGTCGGTAGTGTTAGGAATCAGTTCAGTCATGGGATCACCACAACAGACCATTGATTGTCCAGATGCGAAAAGCATACTAACCATATTGCCACAATGTTTACATACAAAAAATTTAGGTTCTTTACTCATATTAGACCTCCTGAGTCATGATTGATGTTTTATATAATATTCCCTAAAAAAAGAAATTTAAACATCAATGAATTAGATTTATTCTAATTTGTATTATAGCATAAAATATAAAAAAGCAAAGAATATTTTGTTGAAAAATAGAAAGGTGAGGAGCAAAAGTTCCCGGAAAATCAATGGAAAAACAATGGATCATTTGGGCCAGAGAATTGCAGTCAATATCGCAGTCAGGTCTTACATATTGTAAAAACGAATACGATTTGGATCGATATCGGCAAATAGAAAAATTATCCCGAGAAATTATTGGCAAGCACACAGATGTGTTGGCCGAAGTCATCACGGAATATTATGGAAAAGAAGCCGGCTATTTAACACCAAAGGTAGACGTACGAGGGGCGGTAATCATTGATAATAAAATTCTTTTAGTGAAGGAAAAAATTGATGGCCGTTGGTCACTTCCTGGAGGTTGGGGAGATGTGAATCGAAGCCTCAGTGAGAATGTGAAGAAAGAAGCCTTTGAGGAAGCCGGGGTTTTAGTAGAACCGACCCGATTAGTGGGAGTGCTGGATCGAAGCAAATGGGTAGAGGATGTCTGCCCCTATACCATTTATAAAATATTCATGCTTTGTGATTTAGTGAAAGGGGATTTCCAGAAAAACACTGAAACTGAAGAAAGCGGATTCTTTTCCCTGGATAGTTTGCCCCCTCTTTCGATAGGACGCACCACAGTAGAACAAGTGGAATTATGTTTCAAGGCAAAACGCAACCCAAATTTTATTCCGGTTTTTGATTAAAAAAGTGAAATAATCAAACAATAATTTACATAAAAATGAACCTGTGTAAAACAGGCTCATTTTTATGGTTAGTGCTATACTTCGTAAGAAATTTTAATATTGGCACAATTAATGGGTGTGGTCAGTATTCTTGAAGCCTCACTGGAACCTTCGGTTTGCAGCTTTTCTTCAAGGATCACATCCACGGGCAGAGAGCCGGGAATCATGGTGCCATCTTCACTGGCGGGAAAGAAATTCCCATTATTTCCAAGGAAGGTAGAGTAAACTCGCAGCATGGTGTTGCCACTGGCATCGCTGAAGTTGTACACACCCAATTGTTCAGTTGGGGTGTAAAAACTTAACGGAAGTGTGCCGGTAAAATTTGTCGGAATCCCTTTACCAAGATCAATCTTAGTGATGGGTGGATTCAGGTCTTTTAATGATAAGTTGATCACTTGATCTTTACGGGAAAAGTCCACGGCATAAAACCCTTCCTCAATAAGATGAATCTGCTCATTGAGAACAGATTGCTTTTTTCCATAAACATAATATTCGACTTCACCATCTTTGTTGGTATAACCAAAGATTCCAAGCTGAGTGGTGAGGGGTACCGCATCGGGAGTTTCAGGATCGGTGTTGGTGATGTTTAGGATAGAATCAAGCCGAAGTCCATCGGGAATCGTTGCTTCCGTTGGCACAGACATGAGAGTAATATAGGTCGTTGTACCAGTTGCTTCTTGGTCACACCCAGTAAATAATAGAATAAGAACAATAAAAATGATATAAATTGGAAATGATTTTTTCAGCATATTTTTCTCCTATTTGAAATATAGATCTATTTTATAATACTTTTGATTTAATAGCAATCAGACTTTGATTTTCATCTTTCAAAAGAGACAGCAAGGCGGAAAAAATGGATTGGAGCAGTGATTTTTTCGATCATTGGCTGGGTTTATATTAAAAATCGAGGAACAGGAAAATTTGCACCTCGGTTTATGCCACGGCTTAAAATAGAGGAAGAACTGAAGAAAGAGCGGGAACATCATCATACAAATAAAAAAGAGCTAGAAAAGTAAAAAAAGCTATGCAAAATACATTGATTGTGCTATAATGAATCCCGTGGCCAACGGAAGTATCCTAGGTCACAATTTTCTTGGGTGCCCTTAGCTCAGTTGGATAGAGCGTTCGGCTACGAACCGAGAGGCCGTGGGTTCGAATCCCTCAGGGCACACCATTTTTTCGCATATTAGAGCCGTTTCGGCTCTTTTTTTGTTTGAGGAATACCTTGCGTATGCACGACAAATTTAAGAAAATTTCAAGTGTTCACCCTTAAAAAGGGTGCCTTTTTTTATTATTTGAAAAA
>JAENWK010000122.1 GCA_016650045.1 Eubacteriaceae bacterium
CCCATCTGAGAAGACTGAAATTGCATTTTTACAAGCTTTTAAAGCGCTTAAACTGGCAGAACTGCTCCGCATTAGAGAAAAAAACTGCTGCTTTCGAATCAGCAAATATTTTCTAAGCTTTTCATGCATTATGACGATATTTATAATAAGTACATTAAAACGACTAAAGGAGAAATGAAAATGAAAACTAAAAAATACCTGTTATTATCACTCACTGTTTTATTTTGCTGTTTGACTGTAACCAGTTGCATTACTGAAACAAAAACTGATCCGGCGCAGACGGAATCATCAACTGCCATCCAGGCAACGGATTACAGCCAAACTGCGCACTGGTTGAACTTACCCACGGAAAATAACAAAGCGGTGGATGTTTTTTATCTCTGTCCATCAGCCTGGGCAAAGGTGAATGCAACCGACCCGATTGTCTGCGATATTGATAATCCTGTGATGCTTCAGCAATCGAAATTGGCCTATGACAGACAGGCTACTGCCTTTTCTGACACCGCCAATATCTATGCGCCTTTCTATCGCCAGGATGATGCCGGCTCAACCCTTGCCATGTCCGTTGGTGAACAACAGGATATTGTCAAAGGCATTCCCCTCACCGATGCCATGGCTGCCTTTGACTACTATATCAAAAATTACAACAATGACCGGCCCTTTATTTTAGCCAGTCATTCTCAGGGTTCCAATGTGATGATTTATATTCTATCGGAATATATGAAAGAACATCCTGAGGTAAACGACCGCATGATTGCTGCCTATGTCATTGGCTATTCCGTCACCGATGATTATCTATCCCAAAATCCACACCTTAAATTTGCCACAGGTGCCGGAGACACCGGGGTTATTATTTCATACAACACCCAGGCTCCTACCATTGAAGGCACCGATGGTGTGGTCACTCCCGGCGCCAAGGCGATCAACCCGATTAGCTGGACCACTGATGAAACAATAGCACCTGCTTCAGATAACCTGGGTTCCATTCAGTTGAATCCCGATGGCACTGTGGTTAAAAATCCGGATGGCACCTTTTTAGTTGTGAAAAACTTTGCTGATGCCCAGGTTGATACCGCCAAAGGAGTTATCATTTGCAGTACTGCTGATGTGGCTACCCTTGCTCCTGGAAATGCGATGTTTGGAAAAGGGGTTTTTCATACTTTTGATTTTCCCTTTTATTACTTTGATCTTCAGGCCAACGCGGCACTGAGAACCCAAAATTACCTGAAGGATCATAAATAATCTTTGATATTTTTAAAATATGGGTCAATCCACCTTTGACTCGGTATTTATTCAATCAATGCTTGACTCTGTATTTAAAAATGGTAAAATTGAGGATATCATCTAAAAAGGAGAATTTAATGTACGAAAAAGGTGTCCAGACACGAAATCATCTTTACCAGACAGCAAAACAACTTTTTTATACTCATGGCTATGAGAAAACAAAAATAAAAGATATTGTAAAAGCGGCGGATACCCCTATTGGTCTTTTCACCTATTACTTTAAAACTAAAGATAAAATTATCCAGGAAATATATTTTGAGTATTATAACAATATCCAAACCCTTGTGAATGAATTAATGATTGATGGCATTGATAATTCCATTCTCCGACATGGGGTTTTAAGCTGGATTTATTTTGATCGTATACTTAACAACGATAATAATCGGCGTTTTTACTACGAGATCTTAAAAAAAGGCTCGAACTATCGTATTGTCAATAATTTTATTAATCATATTTACCGTCTTTATATTGATGAATATCATATCGAGATGAGTGAAAATGCGTTCGATAATCTTCTTTTCGTCGATTTTGGAGGTCGTCGTGAATATTTCCTGAATTATTTTGAGAAATCCCTTAATGATTCAGTGGATGACGTGATACTTTTATTAAACGGTATTATTCCAAGGATGCTGGGCATTGACCAGCAAGAAATCACTGACCTACTTTCCAAAGGAATCCAAATTGCTAAAACCATTAAAATCGATGCGATCCATTTTCTTTCTTCGAAATAACATCAGACCTCTGATGTTATTTTTTTCAAAAAAAAGCAAAGACTGCCAATTGGCAGTCTTTGCTTATTTATAGGGTGATCTTTTTCATCTGAGAAGCTGATTCAATCTCAATCAATCAGTTTCAGTTTCTTGTTATAACTTTTGTTTTAAAATATTTCCTTTGTCATTCGGTCAATTTCTTCATCAGTTGCTTCGTAAACACCTGGGAATGAGCTGACATTTAAGCCCTGACTGGCTCCAGGAATAAAATATAATTTACCACATCTTCTACAGGCTGTTTCCACCTTTTCAGCAATGTTTTCCCGGGTCCAGCCTGGAAAGTCAATCACACCACTGTCGATATCTCCCATAAATGTGATTTTTCCACCATATTGTTCAATCAATTCAGGCACATGGTTGGTTGTCATAACCCCTTGCCAGATATCAATACCCATTTCAATCATGGAAGGCACCAGATTAGCGGCATAGCTATCGCTATGGTGAATAATGAGTTCAACCCCATTGTCTTTATAGTAGCCATATATTTTCTTATAGGCTGGTTCAAAAAATTCTTTGAACATGTCAGGAGAAATAAATGAACTAATCTGACTGCCCCAGTCATCATGATGAAAAACTGCATCAGGATGAAGATGATCAATAAATTCTTTGGCAAGCTTGAGTTCAAACTCAACAATATAATCAATGAGTTCATGCATGGCTTCAGGTTCTTCGTAATAGGCCATTAATGCTTCTTCCATACTCATCAGATAATGAGTCATTTCAAAAATACCAGGGGCAACAAAAACGGTCACGTACTGGTCCTTACGGTCAACCGCTTTTGCTGCAGCGATGGCTGGAGCCCATGCTTCCTCAGAACATTCAACCGAGGGAGCTTTTACATAGTCTCTCCATTTTGTAATGTCTTTGATAACAATATGTTCAGCGTCATGCACCGGGAACGCACCTAATTGACCTTCTGGCCATCGTATTGTAATTCCCCATTCATTGACGATTTCTCCACCGATTTGGGGCTTAATCCGGGTAATCGGAGTATTCATGATCATTGAGAATGCTTCGTATTGTTTGACAAATCGATCCGGATTTCCACCCTTCATCACTTCTGCTAAATTCTGTCTTTTTGTTAACATATTGATTCCTTCCTTCTTTTATTTGAAATTATGCGGTTGCCAATTCCTTGGCTTTTACTGCGGCTGTTCCGGCATCCGGCGCAAATCCATCAGCGCCGATTTCTTCGGCATATTCCGGTGTGACCGGTGCCCCGCCAACAATAACCTTGAAGCCGGTTAATCCGCTGGCTTTGATGGTGGCAACAGCTTCTCTCATGGCTGGCATGGTTGATGTCAGAAGACCGGAACAGGCAACTAATTTTACGTTTTTATTGTCTTTAATCGCCTGAACAAAGGTATCTGCCGGTACGTCAACGCCAAGGTCAACCATATCAAATCCAGCACTTTCAATCATCAGTGAGACCAGGTTTTTACCGATGTCATGTAAGTCACCGGCAACGGTACCAATCACACAAGTTCCCAATTTAGAGGAACCATCTCCTGCAAGATGTGGTTTAAGCACGTCCACACCCTTTGACATGGCTTTAGCGGCGATGAGCATTTCAGGGACAAAAATATCTCCTTTTGAAAACTTTTCACCAACAACACCCATGGAATCAACCATTGCGTCAAGAATATCCTGAGCAGAGTTCCCTGCGTCCAATGCTTCCTGTACCAGACCCGGAACGAGTTTGGATTTTCCCGCTTCTACTTTTGCTTTTACTTCTTCAATTTTTGTCATGTTTTTTCTCCTAGTAATTAAATTTTGTTCAAACTTCTAATTCTTTTTTAGTACATTGATTAGATAATTCTTTTTTCCGCAACTCTTTCAGCAAGTTCTACATTCATTTCATCCATTTTTTTAGGAGTTAATGTGTATAATTTTGCCATTAGTATCAATCCTATTATCATAAAGATTGCAGGATATAAAGCAAATCCATTTTTAATTCCCTGGACTAATTCCGGGGTAACTGCCATATCCGCAACGTAGCTTACAGAACCAAGCACTGCTGCGATGATAACTGATCGGACAAAAACAGATATTTTGATTGGGAAACTGATCAGTGACATAATGAAACCGCGGGCATTTTTGCCAGTTTTCCATTCGCCATAGTCAACTGTTGCTGAGTACATGGCAACACCCAATGAATCTGGTAAGCCATAACCGATATAGGCAATAAACATAACAATTTTGAAAGCATTTGCCTGAAGTGGTAAAAACCATACAATGAGCAAGCCGATAACTAATAAGCTCAGGGAAATCATGTACGCTCTTTTTTCACCAATACGTTTGGCAACAGGTGCCGCAATCATAGCTGCAAAGAAACTTACAATGGTTAATCCAGTCATGAATAGTGCCAGTCC
>JAENWK010000085.1 GCA_016650045.1 Eubacteriaceae bacterium
AGCGGCATACATGGCAGCTCCACTGCTCATGCCCACAAAGATCCCTTCTTTTTTTACAATTTGACGGGCAAAATCAAAGGCGATTTCAGATTCAACCATGATATGTTCATCAATGGCATCGGGTTGATACAGTGCCGGAACAATGGCTTCGTCCATGTTTTTAAGTCCCTGGATGTAATGACCAAGCACCGGCTGGGCTTCCACGATTTTCACTTCTGGATTGTGATGGCGAAGTCCCATACCAACACCCATAATGGTGCCGGAGGTACCTAAAGAGGAAACAACGTGAGTAATTTTCCCCTGGGTTTGTTCCCAGATTTCCTCGGCAGTGGTGGAATAGTGGGCGAGTTTATTATATTTATTGCTAAATTGATCAGGATTAAAATACCGTTCCGGGTATTCGGCAATTAATTCCCGAACCTTTCGAATCGCACCATCGGTTCCTTCGGCAGGAGAGGTCAGCGTGACGGTAGCACCAAAGGCTTGAATCATTTTACGGCGTTCGATGGAGACGGCTTCGCTCATGACGATTTCCAGCTGATAGCCTTTTACGGCAGCGATCATTGCCAAACCAATCCCGGTATTTCCGCTGGTCGGTTCGATAATGATTTTGTCTTTGGTTAAAGAACCTTCAGCCTCTGCCTGTTCCAACATTTTAAGGGCAATACGATCCTTAATGCTTCCCGTTGGATTAAAGCCTTCGAACTTCGCAAGGATTTCCACATTAGGGTTAGGATTTAAATGATTAATCCGAACCATCGGGGTATGGCCGATGGTTTCTAAAATATTATTATGGATGAGTGTCTTCAATTGAGTAATCCTTTCTGTAAAAAGTATCAGTAAATACCTTTATTATAGAACAAAAATAAAGTGAAAAAAATTCATTTATAAAAGGGGCAGCACTGAAAGGTAATCTTTTCAATTTTATGGATATTCGGGATATAACTTAATAAATTATAAATGCGTACATGTGTCAAAAACAGACACATGTACTATTATATTCTTTTTTACTGCACATATCTATCGGTTATCAAACAAAAATGTTAGTTAATGGTAATTGCCTGACCTTTCGCCCATTGGGTGGTGGTTTGGTTGACGGCATACTGATAGAGATTCACGATTTCAATGGCGGAGTCCGCTTTAGGGGGTGAAATCACTACAAAGGTCATGGTTGGTTCCCCGGTTACATGATCAATCCAGGTGCCGCTGTTGGCATAGAGGGTTTTCTGACCGGCAGGATTCGTCATGGCAGTGATCCGTGCATGATGGGTATGTCCGAAGATCACAATGCGTTTGGTTGGATCCGTATCAAAAATCTGAGTCTGGGCCTGGGAATCGATAAAGGCGGTGTCGGCTGATTCGGCAACGGCATCGCTCGCCGGGATATTCACTTTCACCCCGTTAATCGTTTGGCGTTCATCCCAGGTGTTCTGGATGTCATCATATAGATTCATACTCAGTGTGCCATCATCATTTTGGTGAGGCAGCAGATCATTAACGGCATAGGTCTGGGTATAACCGTCAATATTTGTTTTGATGGTTGGATCGGCGTAGCTTTCTGTAATTGGTATGTTGGACAGAAGACCCTTCCAGACCTGAGCATAGTTATAAATATTCAGCTGGTTGGCATCATCTTTATTCACCTTTAATTCGGGGAAGGTGTTGGTTGATTTGGGAAATCCTTCAGCAATTGATGTTGATCCGATCCGGGCATAGAAGTAAGCCGGTGGCATAATCGAGGTGCCATTTTGGGTAATGTCCCGGTTTGATATGGGGTCCGGTGCCGAGTAAAAATCATATCGGTGACTATGTTCAATAAAAATTTCTGAATTTTGACCGGTGACGTAGGATCCCAACCCCTGCATGCTGTCCCGTCCCTGGTTAATTCCGGGGAAAATCCGTGCAATATCTGCGTTAGTAGCCAGCAGATCATGGTTTCCTGGTATATAGGTGACTTTGATTTCACCGCCCTGGATGATTCGATTAATGGCATCAACCACGGTTATATTGTTTGCCGCCACCGCATCATAAAAAGCGGATTCGGAATCAGGCATGTTATAATCCATGGGAAGCATCCAGAAATCAAGCAAATCTCCGGCAATCACCAGCTCTTTCACATTGGGAGAAGCTTTCAGCTGATTCAGATAATTAACCAAAGGCTGTCTGTTTGCCTGGGTTGATGCATATGCATCATCAATACCCAAATGGATGTCACTGATTATATGAATTTGGGTTCTCTCATTGTTCAGATCCATATTTCCAGCGAGATTCAATTGATAGTTTGAAGCAAAATACTCCACAAACTCACTGGCAAGACTTGCCGCTGCCTGGGATTTTAAATCGCGATTGACTGTAATTTGATATTCTTCCCCCTGGGCTAAAGGGGTCATGGTTTTGTTGTTGATTTTAATAACCCTTGGATCAGTGGCATCTATTTTAATAATGGTAGGTTCTTCCACCGCATTTCCATTTTTGTCTATGCGATAAAGTTTAACCGAATCGGTAATTGTTTTGGGTTCGATTTTTTCGCTGAAGGTCAGGCTGATGGTCGTCACGTTATCGTTGAGTGGTGCTTGAGCCACATCCTCAGTTGTGGTAAGGTTTGTCTTTACAGTCATTATCCCGGTGGGTTTCGGTGCCCAAAGCATACATCCCAGGGTGACCAATACAACCCCGGAAGCAATCAACAGTAACTTTTTCTGATTATTCATTCTTTTCTCCTATTATTCATGTTATGTGATGGATTCTCAAAATTATTTCATTTTATTATAACATCAATTAATGTCCAGTAGAACATATTTAAAATAAATATTTAAATATTTATTTTAATATTTATCCTGCGCAGTTGTGATTTTTGCTGTCTTGTATTTTGAGAATATTCTTGTAAAAAAAGAATAGCGGAAGAAAGTGCAACTGCCAGCGAAGAACTGTAAAAATAATTTGTAACAAGTTAAAAAGCCTTCCAGATGACGTCAACATGACGCCACTGGAAGGCTTTTTGCTTTTAGGGGAAGGTGCCTAATTTTCGAGAGCAACCTTGCCAAGGAGGGCAAAGGGGTTGCCTTTCGTGATGGATGTACCGGTCATGGCATAGTGACCGGCGTTGTCATAGGCATAAACTTGAACATTATAGTTGCCAAATTCATCTTTGTGATCACTGTATGGAATAAAACAGCTGGCCACATTGCCTTCAACCGTTCCTTCATGCCAGACTAAATCATCCTGTCCGCCTTTTTCGGTCCAGACTGGAAAGCAAACCTGGCCGATGCCGCTTAAGTCATCAGAAACCAGTGCGGTGACTTTAATTCCTTTGCCTTCATAGTCGGTAACCCGCACGTTAGATATTGTTGGGGGAATTGTATCAGATGCGGTATCAACGTAATCGCCGATGTAGATATAACCCTGGAAACCGCCAACAGAGGTTGCATTCTCAGCACCAATGGTATAGGTGTAGTTTTGGAAGTAGATGCCGCTATAGGTTGATTCGGAAAGGGTGACTGTATTGCCGTTGATCGCTTCAACAATTGCCACATGCCCGTCTGAACTGGCACCCCAACAGATCACTGCGCCAAGTTTTGGCGTGGATCCTGAGGGATAATAGCCGGTGCTTTGATTATAGGACCACCAGGAATTAGCATTACCCATACATAAATTTGGTGTGGTTCCCAAAATTTCATAAGCTCGGCCAAAGGCATAAGCAGTACAGTTTGGTAAGCCATATCCACCCTGTGAATAAGGGTTTTCAGCAAAGAAATAGGGATTATCCGAACCTGGCGCAGTGGTTCGTGCCGAAAATAAATTTGGCATGGGTGCTGCGGACTTGGATTGTGCCATCTCAACCGCTTGGGCGATTTGTGTTAAATCAATTTTTGTTTCTGCTGCCATAACAGCGTCCGGTATCGTACTCAGGCATAAAAAAAAGGCAAGACTCACACATGCGCTTTTTATTAAGGTTTTCTTCATTTGACCTCCGATGTCAATACATGCTGGTGTCACGGTGTAGACTGTGACTTAAATGCATCATAGATTATTGCAATTTGTTTACAAATTGGCAATGTCTATAATACAATACGTCCGGTGAATTTGCAAGTTTAGTATTAAACCCACTTAAGAAATATATAAAAGAAGTTAAGTTTGAGTGTCGTTAAAAAGTGGAGAAACCGCATAAGTAAAAGGAAAAGAACAATTAGAACAATGTCTGACTGTAAAATAAAGGTGGAATTGATCAGTCATAATCTTTATTTTAATTTAATTTTACTTGATTTGCAAATTTATCCGAGATTCCAAAATTTACAACGATAAATTCATCGGTTTCAAAAATAGAGCCTTTTTTCGGCCACTGAGGCTTATCTTTTGTCAGCAAATATGCTTTTTCTCGCATCGTATAATTATCAGCCTTGAAGTCGTACCCCAGATCTTTAAAAAACTTGTGAGCTTCGGAAACATTGTTTTCAAAATTCCAGCCGACAGCCCAATCTAAAAAACTATCCCCATTGGTTTGAACAAATTTGTAAGCATATTTGCCTTCCGGGACAATGCCGGTCAGGTTTTTATAAAGTATTCCCGCCAGACTGGATTTTTCTGCAGAGGTATACTGGTTAATATTATCCGACAACTTATAATCGCCCAAAAAAACAACCGGTTTTTCCAAATCATAATTTGAACGTATTTCCATGGCAACCTGGTTGACCACGTTGACCTCTTCCTCATACCGCATATAATCAACATAGAACCACTTGTTGATATCATTTAACTGCCAAATAAGAAATAGGCAAAGAACAACAACAAAGGCTTTTTTTATGGCTATTCTGAATGTGCCTTCTTCAACAAACTGCAACAAAAGCATAAAAACAAAGGCCGTAAAAATGCTAAAAACCGAACATGCCCGGTATGGCGTTTCAACTCCCTGGAGAATGGTTAAAGAAAACACGCTCAAAATGCTTCCTAAATATAAAACAGCGATTGTTAACGACCGGTGTTTGAATCCGTGCCAAAACATCAAAATAAATGTTGCTCCCATTGCGATCACCAAAAAGGTAATTGGCAGATAGACGAGCGCATTGTAAAAATAACTCAAGGTCATACCATCAATCAGCTTTGGCAGGTTTTGCATAAATCCATGATCCCAATGAATTTCCTTAGATGCATTCGTGCTTGTGCCAAGATGAAGGACAATCTTTAAGGTCATATCGATAAGAAAACGAAAAACGATGCCGAAGATTAATGGGATCACAAAATATAAACCCCGCAAAAACACATCTCTAAATTTTCTGCTATCATCACTGTATAAAAACCTCAATATCAATATGGCAAAAATTCCAAATAAATAGACAACTGCCAACGATTCATACAACGATAACGTCAAGGCTATTAAAAAGGGTGCAACGATATAAGTAACCGGCTTGTTCAGATTTTTGGTGTCGCTTGACAAAATAAATAATATGAACGGTATCATCGCATAGCCAAGGCAGGTTTCGAAATTAGAACCCATATAAATAAATATTTCGGTAATCAACGGATATGAAACAAAAAAACATGCAAAAAACAGATACACAATTAATTTTAATTTATTGCCGGAAACCTTCTTGAATAATGAACACCACAATACTGCTGCCGCAACCAGGCACAGTATGGCAAGATAGTCCAGCACGAACGGCCTGAAGTTGTAAATTCCCGATATTTTATCGATAAATACCTGAAAAAACCGCCCCTGTGTCAGCAGCTCGCTCTGCCTGTAGTAATAATCCATCGCAGTGTCATCGACACTTATACTTGGATGCGTTAAGGTGAAGCCAAAACTCATGATTGTTGCAATCAGTAATGGAATCATAAACCATCTGCTGCTCAGAAAATATTTTACGTTTTCATTTAATTCTTTTAAATTAACCATCATTGTCTCCATTATATTTCTTTTTAAATATTATTATCGCAACTTTCCCAGCCGTAAAATTCAGCTGAGCCATTAACCCAACACAATCTGTGGCTCCCTAAAAATAGAAGTTGACAGAAAAATGCACCCAACATCTAATACAATGAAAATATCAACTAACAAAAATCAGATAAGAAAGGTGCCTGCCCACTATGATATACTAAAACAGATCATCTGAAAAGACTAAAATCGCATTTTTCAAGCTTTTAAGGCACTTAAACAGGCAGAACTGCTTTCTCGATCCGGAATCCGAAAAACACAGATCATTTTGGTCAGCGAAGTATTCAAGTTCCGGCTATGCTGAAATTAAGAGGGAAGATCGTACAACAGATTTTTTTGTTGTTGTTTAAGTTCATAATGTGATAAACTCATTTAATACTAAGTAGTTCATTAAAGACGCTACGATGAGCAATCCGGGAAATAAGGTGTTGGCGGATGGTATTTGCGTTCTGGCTGATTTATTGCTGCTTAACTATTTCAGCTGGCTGAGGAATTTACACACAAAATAGGACTTGACTGATTTATTCAGGATTTTCAAAGTTAATTGAAAACGTTTCATAAAAAATCCACCATATTGAAAAGGAGATAGTATTATGTATAAAGGCGGTTACATGGGCAAGGTTCTAAGGGTTAATCTGACAACCAGGGAAATAACAG
>JAENWK010000049.1 GCA_016650045.1 Eubacteriaceae bacterium
AATAAATAAAATTTGAGAGGTGTCAAGATGAAAGTTAAAATCGTAGATGTTGCTAAAGAAGCCAATGTTTCAGTAGCCACTGTTTCAAGGGTTGTAAACAATATTCCGTTAGTCAATGAAGAAACACGTGAGCGTGTTTTGGCGGCGATTAAAAGAACCGGTTATAAGCCAAATGCCATTGCCCGAAGTCTTAAAATTCAAAGAACCAATACCATTGGGATTATGATCCCAGATATTACAAATCCTTACTACACACAAATTGTCCGGGGAGCAGAGGATGTCTGCGGTATTTACCATTATAATATTATATTAACCAATACAGATTTTGATCCTGATAAGGAAAGAAAAGCGCTGGATGTTTTAATCGAGAAACAATGTGATGGTATCATCTATGTCGGAAAAGACCTCAGCGAAGAAATGCAAAAAGAACTGATCAATGCATCGAGTGAAGTTGTTTTAGGGTGTATTCCAGATAATAGCGGCTTCCTAAGTGGGGTGCTGATTAATAATGAAGTTGCAGCCTATGAACTGGCAATCGATATCTTAAAAATGGGGCATCAAAAATTTCTGATTTTCTTTGATGAAGTTGAAGAAGGATATATTTATCAAGAAAGAAAAAAAGGCTTTCAAAAAGCTTTTAAAGAATGGAACATCGAATTTGATGATTCCCGGATTTTAGAAGCTAAACTCAGTCTTTCCGGTGGCTATCATATGATGGAAGAAGCCTTGAATTCAGGGATTGATTTTACCTGCGTTTTCTGCTTTAATGACCAAATTGCACTTGGAGCCATTCGTTATGCTGAAGAACAAGGGAAAAGAATACCGGAAGATATTAGTATTTGCGGTTTTAATAACTTTTGGATTGCTGAGTGGACAAGACCTCAGATAACCACAGTAGCACAGCCCATGTATGATATTGGAGCCATTGCCACGCGAATGCTCATAAAAATGTGTGAAAAAGAAGAACAAACAGTTAAGAATGTATTTGTACCTCATGAAGTTATCATCCGGGGTTCTGTGGCTCCCATTGAGTCCTAGAATCAACTTAGCGGTTTAGATGAAATATATTAATTGGAAAGAAACAGACCCAACTATAAATCTTGCTTTTGAAGAGTATGTTTTTAACCAGATGGATAAAAACGAGAGCTATTTTTTGTTATGGCAAAACGACAATGCGGTGATTGTGGGAAAACACCAAAATACCATTGAAGAAGTGAACCAGGAATATGTAAAGGCCAATAATATTAACGTAGTTCGCCGGCTTTCAGGCGGTGGTGCGGTTTATCATGATATGGGGAACCTAAACTTTACATTTATTGTTAGTGATCATGGAAAAGACCCCTTTGATTTTAAGAATTTCACACGGCCACTGGTGGATGCTCTTCAATCCCTAGGCGTGAATGCTGAATTTAATGGTCGTAATGATATTGTCATTGACGGCAAAAAGTTTTCCGGCAATTCCCAGTATGCTAAAAAAGGAAGAATTCTTCATCATGGAACCATCCTGTTTAATTCAAAGCTGTCGACGATTCAAAGTGTTTTAAAAGTGAAAAAAGACAAATTTGAGTCAAAGGGAATTAAGTCAGTAAAAAGCCGGATCACCAATATTTCAGACTATTTGGATGAAGACTATTCACTGGCTGATTTCAAAAAAGCCTTGTTGGAATTTATGTTTAAAGATGAAAATCTACAGGAAATATTTCTTGACGAAAAAGATTTGAAGGCCATTGAGATTCTTAGGGATGAAAAGTATGCTACCTGGGAATGGAATTATGGCCGATCGCCAGAGTATAATTTGAGAAAAGAACGGAAATGTGATTTTGGTCTGATAACCATTCTTCTTCAGGTAGAAAAGGAAAATATTCAGGAAATTCGTTTTTTTGGCGACTATTTTGGTAATGCAGACATACAGGAATTAGAGGCACTGTTTGTTGGAAGTAAACCCAATGAAGAGGCCTTAATTCCTTTGCTTGAAGGAATCGAACTGGGAAATTATATTAATGGCCTGGATTCGAAAACGTTGATTGATTTAATTCTCTATTAAATTTGAGATTAAGCCAGAAAGGAAGTTCATTGGAATCTAGTAATATTACCCGACTTCAAGTCAATGGAAAAGAAATTGTTCTTATTGGAACTGCGCACGTTTCTAAAAATAGTGTTGAAGAAGTTAGGGAAACCATAAAAAGCGAACAGCCGGATTCAGTTTGTATTGAACTCGATGCCCAACGCTTTGAAGCTGTCAATCAAAAAGATAAATGGTCCAATACCGATATTGTACAAATAATAAAAAGTAAACGGGCAGGATTTTTATTCGCCAATATTCTACTTTCAAATTATCAAAGAAAATTAGCTGAACAGTTTGGTATCGAATCAGGACAAGAAATGATGGAAGGCATTGCCTGTGCCAAGGAATATGGTGCTGAGTTGGTATTGGCCGACCGTAGTATCCAGATTACCTTTAACAGGATTTGGAGAGGGTGCAGCCTATGGGAAAAAACAAAGCTGCTTTTTTCAATCATTCTCAGTGTCGTTGATGATGAAGAGATCACAGAAGAAGATTTAGAAAATCTAAAATCTGAAGATATGCTCAGCGCCGCATTATCAGAAATGGGCTCAGCCTTTAAAGGGGTTAAGCGCTATCTTGTTGATGAGCGGGATCAATACCTGGCCTATAAGATCAAGAATGCACCGGGAGACAAGATTGTTGCTGTGCTTGGTGCTGCTCATATTAAAGGAATTAAAGAAGAAATTTATAAAGAGCAGGATATTGAAAAATTAGAAGTGATTCCTCCAAAATCCAACGCAGGTAAAATTCTCGGCTGGATGATTCCTGTGATCATTGTCGGATTAGTGGTAGCCACTTTTATTGTTAACCCCAGTTCCGGGTGGGAACAGGCAAAATCCTGGATCCTTTGGACCGGACTTTTATCAGCTCTGGGAACACTGCTGGCCGGAGGACATATCCTATCGGCTTTCACAGCCTTTGTTGCAGCACCGATTACGACATTGCATCCTCTCCTGGCCTCAGGATGGTTTGCGGGAATGGCAGAAGCTTATATGCGGAAACCAAAGGTCGAAGATTTTGAATCATTGCCCAAAGATCTGAAAAGCCTTAAAGGGCTTTGGCGAAATAAGGTAACAAAAATACTGATGGTGGTTGTTTTTGCAAATCTTGGCAGTTCACTTGGAGCTTGGCTGGGAGGATTACATATCATTGGGATTTTTCTTCAGACCTTTTCATAAAGATGAGATGCTCGTATATATAATCCGATTTGCTTAAATATTAATGCATAAAGACGATATTAATGTAATATTTATAGAAAAAAATTAATGGCTGCATTTTAAAAAAACTTGTTAATGGTTACAAAATAATATATAATACAAAACATTAGGAAGTAGAAAAGGAGAAAATTATGAAAAGAAAATTGTTGGCTTTATCAGTGGTTATTATGATGGTATTTGCTCTTGTTCTAACCGGTTGTTCATCCGGAGACAAGACAGCTACAGAAGATCCCTTAGCAGATGGCGTACTCAGTATTGCTGTTGATGATACCTATCTACCCATGGAATTTAGAAATGATCAAAATGAATTAGTTGGTTTTGATATTGATTTTTCAAATGCTTTAGCTAAAGAATTAGCAGTAACTCCAGAATTTCAAACCGTTGCCTGGGATGGTATATTTAATGGGCTTAATGCAAAACAATACGACGTTATTATTTCCAGCACCAGTGTTACGCCTGAACGACAAGCTGGATTCAGTATGTCTGATCCCTATGTAGCCAATGGTATTGTCCTTGTTTCCAGAAAAGATGCAGCTCCAGTGACGACTTTTAAGGAACTTGAGGGAAAAACTTTAGGTGCACAGATTCAAACGACTGCAGATATTGCAGCTGAAAAATTAAAAACCCAAGAAGGCGTTAATGTGGAAATCAAAAAATTTGATGGCATGTTAGATGCATTTGCCGCACTTCAAGGCAAACAAATAGACAATGTTATTACAGATGTCGGCGTTGCTGAGTACTACGTGGCTCAAAATCCAGATCTTTATGTTGTAAGCTCAGATGTTTTAACCAATGAACCCATTGGTGTTACAGCACGTTTAGAAGATACTGCAATGACTAAAACAATCAACACCGCCATAAAAAAATTACAGGATAATGGCACATTAACTGAAATTTCAATGAAGTGGTTTGGAAAAGATATGTCAACCAACATTGATAAGAATCTTGTTGTTATTGAATAGTAAAATTTAGAATTAAATAAGAAAATCGAATAGGACTTGTAACAGATACTGTGACAGGTTCTATTCATGTATTTATATGAACCAAGATCCAATTATTTTTACGACGAAGGGAAGATCAACGTGTTAAACGAAACCCAATTATGGGCTATTCTAGAAGGAACCATTGTTACCCTTGAAATTGCGCTTGTGGCTATCGTTGTTGGTGCTGTTTTCGGTGTTATTGTTGCACTGGGAAGAATATCCAAGAATAAAGTGGCCAACGCTCTATCCTGGTTTTACATTTGGTTTTTTAGAGGCACCCCACTACTATTACAATTATTTATTATTTATTATGCAATTCCCATCATTTATCTTGAGGCAACAGGAACGTCCTTTCAAGTCGATGCAATGTTTTGTGCATTTATTGCATTTTCATTAAATTCAACAGCATATCTTGCTGAAATTATTCGCGCTGCAATTGAATCCATTGATAGTGGACAAATGGAAGCTGCGAAGGCTTTGGGAATGAGCTATCGACAGGCAATGACCAGAATAATTATTCCCCAAACCTTTAAACGACTGGTGGCGCCAATGGGCAATGAGCTTATTTTGTTGCTTAAAGATACATCATTGGTATCGACCATTGCACTTTTTGATTTATTGAGAACCGTTAAAACCATGGCAAGCGCCTCTGGGAGTTGGATCTACTATATTTATGCGGCTGCTATTTATCTTTTCTTAACAACCATTATACAGGTAGTCTTTGATAAAATGGAAAAGAAACTTGGAGTATACGAAAGATAGAGGAATTAATATGAGTATGGTAAAATTAGTAAATGTCCGAAAATCTTTTGGTAATCTGGAAGTTCTTAAGGGTATTAACTTAGAGATTCAATCGGGAGAAGTCGTCTGTATTATCGGAGCCAGCGGTTCTGGGAAAAGTACAATGCTGCGCTGCTTGAATCATTTAGAACGTATCAGCACCGGGGAAGTATATATTCAAGGTGAACTCACTGACAAACGTGAAAAAAATAAGGATTTAATGAAAATTGATCCAGCAAAAGTACAGGCTTTATGTGCAGAACTGGGAATGGTTTTCCAAAACTTCAACCTGTTTCCACATTTAACAGTCATCCAAAATATTACAGTGGCTCCCACCATTGTAAAAAAAGTCAATAAAGACGTCATTGAAAAAACAGCAT
This sequence comes from Eubacteriaceae bacterium, assembly GCA_016650045.1. Classification (GTDB taxonomy): domain Bacteria; phylum Bacillota; class Clostridia; order Eubacteriales; family Eubacteriaceae; genus Acetobacterium. The sequence goes on from JAENWK010000049.1 coordinate 5,426, forward strand.
TGGTGCTTTTGGAATCCGTTGGTTTATCTGAAAAAAGGGATGAATATCCATCACGACTTTCAGGTGGACAACAGCAGAGAGTCGCCATAGCACGAGCCTTAGCGATGGAACCAAAAATTATGATGTTTGATGAACCGACTTCAGCACTTGATCCAGAACTTGTAGGTGAAGTACTTGCAACGATGCGTCATCTGGCAGAAGAAGGGATGACCATGATTATCGTCACCCATGAAATTGGTTTTGCCAGAGAAGTGGCGGACCGGGTAATCTTTATGGATGAAGGCGTTATTTGTGAACAGGGAACACCGGATGAAGTCTTACTTAATCCGAAAGAAGAGAGAACAAAGATATTCTTGAATAAAATACTATAAATAATTAATATCATAATAAAAATTGCCTTTGAGGCAGTTTTTTGTTTGCTTTTTTGATGAAAATCATGATACAATCATAGAAAGTCAGTTCATGGAGGGTAACCATATGATACGATCCAACTACCATGTACATTCCAACTATTGCGACGGAAAGAATTCTTTGGAAGAAATGGTTCTTGCCGGCATTGATGCCGGTCTTACGAGCATGGGCTTATCAAGCCATATGCCGTTGCCCTTTAAAAATGACTGGACAATGAGAGAATCAAGTCTTGACAATTATTTCAAAGAAGTGACCTATCTGAAAGAAAAATATTCCTTATCTATTGAGCTGTATTGCGGCCTTGAAATTGATTATTTTATTGATCAAAATGATATTAGCCCGTTGTCTAAAAAAAATATTTCTAAACTGGACTTCACCATTATGTCCATACATACCATTGGATCAACACGTTCCGACAATGTTTACTATATTGATGAAACCCAGAATAATTTTGCCCAGGGAATTAAAAAATTCTACAAAAATAAACCCAGGGATTTTATTGAAGACTATTATCATAGCATTGCTCAAATGGTCCTTGATTATCAACCTGATATTCTGGGACATTTAGATCTTATTAAAAAATTCAATCCGGAGCATTTCTTTTTCGATGAAAAAGATAATTGGTATAAAGATTCTGTTATAGAGTGTCTTGATGCTATCTCAGAAACTGGAACTTTGGTTGAGATTAACACAGGTGCTAATTTACGTGTCCCTGGTGTTGGTCGTTACCCTTCGGATTGGATCATTCCTGAGCTTTTCAAACGCAAAATCCCAATCACCATCAGTGGAGACAGCCATACGGTTACTGGAATTAATTATGATTTTTCGAAAACAGAAATTTTTTTAATGGATTGTGGGTATAAAGAATATGGAATGCTGAAAAAAGGACGGTGGGAAATGCAACCCTTAGGCATATAAAATGAGTAAATTTGATAAAAATAAAATTGTCTATCTTTTTTTAATTATTTTTGCAACGGCACTTTTTTGGGGATGGTATAATATGACTCAGGCTCAGGGAACCAAGTTATCAGTTTCAGGAGCCGAGGAAGTGACTGCAAGTAATGATAGTGCCTCAAATGATAAAATTATTGTTCATATTACCGGAGCGGTTAACAAACCGGGTGTGGTTGAATTAAGCAAAGATGCTCGAATGGTTGAGGCATTGGACGCTGCCGGGGGGTTAACCGAAACAGCGGATGTAAACGCTATTAATCTTGCGAGAAAGATTAAGGATGAGGAAAAAATTCACATCTTTAAAGTGGGGGAAGTTCCTGAAACTACGGGAGCAAACACGACCGGGTTAATTAACATTAATTCTGCCAATTTGGAAGAACTCAAAAAACTCCCGGGCGTTGGAGATGTGATTGCCCAGGGAATCATTGACTATCGTGAAAAAAATGGTAATTTTAGTCAACTGAAAGATTTGAAAAATGTCACTCGGATTGGTGATAAAATATTTGAAGGACTTTCTCAGTCAATTACCTTATGAAAATGATTACAACACCAAAAGATGATAAAAAGCTATCAGAATGCAAAAAAATAAATTTTAACTGTTTACATTTCATGGATATGTGTTATACTTAATCCTGTTAAATATACTTTTTATGGGGGTTTGGGGGTTGAAAATGCAATTATCTGATCGACAAAATAAAATTATCGCAATAGTTAAAGAAAATCAGCCCGTTAAAAGCAATGATATTGCTGAAATCCTTGATATAAATCGAGCCACCATTCGTCCTGATTTAAAAATTCTTAGTATGTTGGGGATTCTTGAAGCAAAACGTAAGGTTGGCTATTTTTATACCGGTCGGTCTCTTCTGCATATACTTGGCAGCTATATTAAAAGCATCAGTGTTATGGAAATTCAATCTGAGCCAACCATTGTTGACGAAAATACTTCAATCTATGATGGAATTATTACAATGTTTACAAAAAATGCAGGTAGTTTATATGTAGTGGAAGGCAAATATCTTTCTGGAGTCGTATCCCGTAAGGATTTTATTAAAGCGATGATCGGAAGAAAAGAAGTTGAATCTCTACCCATTACTTTGATTATGACACGGATGCCGCATATCATCTATCTAGAGCCAAGTGAATCGGTTTATGATGCTGCATATAAAACCATGTTCTATGAAGTTGAATCCTTACCCATTATTAGCAAAGAAATGGATAATGACGGAAATGAACGTTTAGAACTCATTGGAAAAGTGTCTCGAACAAATATTACACGCTATGTTGTAAATATGGGGAAAAGTAAAGAATAATTGAGGAACCGATATGAAAACCTTGGTGATTTTTGTTGTTTCTGATTCACTGAGTGAAATTGGTGAATTGCTGGTAAAGGCTGGAAAAAATTGTTTTGAAAGATCAATTAAAGAGGTGCGATTTCATCCCTTTGTTGACGATAAACCAAGTATTGATTCTTTGTTGGATCTTGCACAACAAGAAAATGGATTGGTAGTTTATACTATTAACTCTGTTGAATTAAAGATTTATATGGACATTGAATCAAAACGCCGTGGTATTCCAACCTATGATGTCATGGGATCCCTGGTTGAAACACTTAGAAATCTCACAGGAGAAGAACCAATCCGTGACTTAAATGTGGCCTCAGAGCTGGATGCTCATTATTTCAAGAAAGTTGAAGCCATTGAGTTTGCGGTAAAATATGATGATGGTAAAAATACATCAAACCTCGATAAAGCGGATATTATTTTAATCGGAGCATCGCGAACTTCAAAGACGCCCATTAGCATCTATCTTGCAAACAATAATTATAAGGTTGCTAATATTCCACTGATGCCTGAGGTTGAGCCGCCCCAGGAATTATTTAAGATATCCAATAAAAAGATTTTTGGCTTAATGTTAGATCCGAATCACCTTGTGAACATTCGATCTGAACGATTAAAAGCAATGGGAATCACAGGGGCATCAAATTATGGAAGCCACGAAAGAGTCATTATGGAGTTAGCGAAAGCACAAGAGCTTTTCGATAAATTAGGATGTACAGTCATTGACGTAACATCAAAAGCAATTGAAGAAATTGCAGCAATTATACTTGCAAATATAATGAGGAGGTAGTCTAAATGTCAAACAAATGGGTTTATTTATTTAAAGAAGGTAATGCGGGAATGAAAGCATTGCTTGGTGGAAAAGGTGCAAATCTTGCGGAGATGACCAATATCGGGTTACCAGTACCACAGGGGTTCACCGTTACAACAGAAGCGTGTACAGAATATTATAATCAAAATCAAAAACTTTCTAAAGAAATCACCGATGAAATTGATAAAAGTTTGGAAATCCTGGAGGCCCAATGTGAAAAACAATTTGGGAATAAGGAAAATCCACTGCTTGTATCTGTTCGTTCAGGTGCGAAATTTTCCATGCCGGGAATGATGGATACCATACTCAACCTTGGCCTTAATGACGAAACCGTTGCCGGAATTGCAAAATTTACAAATAATGAACGGTTTGCTTTTGATAGCTATCGTCGTTTTATCCAAATGTTTGGTGATGTTGTTCAGGAAATTCACAAAGATAAATTTGATAAAGTTTTGGAAGATGCCAAGACTAAAAATGGCTACAAGGATGATACTCAGTTAACAACCGATGATCTGAAAGAAGTCGTTGTTGCCTATAAAAAAATTATTAAAGATGAAACCGGGGAAGATTTTCCAATGGATCCCAAAGACCAATTATTAATGGCCATTGAAGCTGTCTTTAGATCTTGGAATAACAATCGAGCCATTAGTTATCGAAATATGAATGACATACCCCATGATATTGGAACAGCTGTAAACGTACAGTCCATGGTTTATGGGAACATGGGGGATGACAGTGGGACTGGCGTTGCCTTTACCCGAAATCCTGCCACTGGAGAAAATAAACTTTTCGGTGAGTTCTTAATTAATGCCCAGGGTGAAGATGTCGTCGCGGGAATACGCACACCTAAAAACATTGATGAACTTAAAGATATTATGCCTGAAATATACAAACAATTCCATGATATTGCCAAGCTACTGGAAAATCACTATAAAGATATGCAGGATATAGAGTTTACCATCGAAAAGGGAAAACTCTATATGCTTCAAACACGAACTGGGAAAAGAACCGCAGCCGCTGCTCTTTGTGCGGCAGTTGACATGGAAAATGAAGGACTGATTACAAAAGAAGAAGCTATTTTAAGATTAGACCCATTGTCATTGGATCAATTACTTCATCCAACCTTTGAAGCCGCTGCACTAAAAGCAGCAGAACTTTTAGCTACAGGATTACCAGCTTCGCCTGGAGCCGCCACAGGCAAGGTGTATTTTACAGCAGAATCTGTTTGTACGGCTGTTGCCAATGGCGAAGAAACCCTTTTAGTCAGAAAAGAAACGTCACCTGAAGATATTGAAGGAATGTATGCCGCCAACGGTATTTTAACAGCTCGTGGGGGAATGACTTCTCATGCGGCTGTGGTTGCTCGCGGTATGGGGAAGTGCTGTGTGGCAGGTTGCGAAAGCATAAAAGTTGACGAAGCAGCGCGTCAATTCACAGTGAATGGTCAGGTCTTTAAAGAAGGCGATTATATTTCATTAAATGGCAGTACTGGGAAAGTTTATAAGGGCAGCATAAAAACCGTAACCCCAGAGCTCTCAGGTCATTTTGGCGAAATCATGGCATGGGCAGATGAATTTAGAACGCTTAATATTCGGACTAATGCAGATACTCCAAAAGATGCTTCTGTGGCTGTTCGGTTTGGTGCAGAAGGCATCGGTTTATGCAGAACAGAGCATATGTTTTTTGATGAATATCGACTCCCCAGTGTTCGCCGTATGATTCTGTCCGAATCTAAGGAACAACGGGAAAATGCACTTGCTGAAATTTTACCCATGCAAAAAGAAGATTTTATTGGCATTTACAAAGCCATGGAAGGCCGACCGGTAACTGTACGTTTATTGGATCCGCCACTTCATGAATTTCTGCCAAAAGAAGATAAAGACATTAAAGCTTTAGCAAAGGATTTAGGGATTACATATGAAGATATGATTACGGTTATTCAAGGATTGGAAGAATTCAATCCAATGCTGGGACACCGTGGCTGCCGTCTGGCCATTACTTTTCCAGAAATCGCAGAAATGCAAACAAGGGCAATTATGGAAGCGGCCATTGAAGTAAAAGAAAAATATGGTTTTGATGTTGTTCCGGAAATAATGATCCCATTGGTTGGTATCAGAGAAGAGTTTACCTACCTTGATAAGGTTGTTCGGGATATTGCAGAAACGGTTAAAACTGAAAAGAAATCGGACATTAAATATTTGGTGGGAACCATGATCGAGATTCCAAGGGCTACCCTGATTGCTGATCAGATTGCCGAAACTGCTGAATTCTTCTCCTTCGGAACCAATGACCTTACACAAATGACCTATGGTTTTTCCAGGGATGATGCAGGTAAATTTATTACTGATTATAAGGAAAAGGGTATTTTACCTAATGATCCATTCCAAAGCATCGATGTGGAGGGAGTTGGGAAATTAGTGGAAATGGCTGTAAAATTAGGGCGTCAAACTAAGCCGCATTTGAAAATTGGTGTTTGCGGAGAACATGGCGGAGATCCTAATTCAATTTACTTTTTCCATAAAGCCGGTTTGGATTATGTTTCATGTTCACCATTTCGGGTTCCAATTGCTCGACTGGCTGCAGCTCAGGCAGCACTTGGTAAATAAAAAATCGGATTATGTTAGCAAAGGGCTCATTAAGCCCTTTGCTATTTAATAAAAGTCATTAAAAAAACCACCCACGGGTGGCTTTTTTTGTGTTTATTTTAGATTGTTATTTGCATTTTTGAGGAGAAGGGTGTTTTGCTGCGAATCCTTCAATATCATCATCAGGATTGTGTAACATCAACGTCATTTTATCAATGTCAAAATCAATTTCTAAGGTACAATCAGTTTTTAGATCTTCCAGGGCTTCAGTCATGACAGCCCCTGCAATCTCTTTCACAGAAATCGTTGCAACGCCATTGTTATTATAATTTGCCGCATTAATCTTTTCTACGAATGTCAAGAAAATAGTAGGCCAGTCGCTGAAAAAATAGTAGGCCACTTGTGCTGAAAAAATAGTAGACCATTATCAAGAAAACGCTGATAAAAAGTGGCCCACTTGTTTAAATCCTGGTCTGGTTTGCTTTTGTATACTTTGGCAACGCAGCAAGCAACGATTAAACGATATGTTTTGCTGTATCTAATAAACGGTAGGAA
>JAENWK010000160.1 GCA_016650045.1 Eubacteriaceae bacterium
GAAAGTCAATTCAGGATCGGAACCTTTTTCCAATTGACTTAGCTGAGTGGAAAGTTCATCAGTCTTCTCCTCCTGAGACTTGTTTTCAAGAATCCGCTGAGCTTTTCGGGAGTTCAGAATAACCCCCGCATTTGTAACACTTTCGCGTGCTGATTTTGCATAATCCGGATCTGCATAGATCAGCCCATACCTGTTGCCCATGTTTTCGCATGCTATAACTTTAGTGTGCTCCTGTGTCAGAGCATCGAAAAAATTGGTATGAACAAAGCTGGCAGCTTCCGGCGTTTGAATGGCAATAACTTCATAACCATTCTTCCGATGTTTTTCCTGTACTGCAACAACAAAAGGGTGTGGGATAAAGCGCGGATATCCCTGGTCGGGCACCCGTCTTTGTTCTTCGTAATCGACAATGTCGCGCAGACGTGGAAAAATACAGGTCAGGCCATGTGTTCCGCCAATCATCTCCGCTTTGTAAATTTCTATATTATTCATGGTGTTATGAATTTTCGCGACAATACTTTACAATTGATTCGACGTGGATTTTGGTTGTGTTTAAAATGGGAATACCGGCATAAGTTTCCGCCGTCAGGATTAACGGGAGCTCAGTACACCCTAAAATCAATGAGTCGATTTGTTGTTTCAGGACCATCTTTTTTATGATATCAATCATTAGTTCCCGTGTTTCTTCATTGAAAATTCCCAGCTCAATCTCGCTGAATAGCTTGAGGTTAATTAGTTTTCTGTCTTCTTCATCTTCAGGAGAGACAACTTCAATATTTTGTTTGCTGAAAACATCCGGAATAAAGGAGGCTTCCATTGTCAGGCCGGTTCCGAACAAACCGGCCTTTTTTAACCCTTTACTTTTTGCTTCGTTGCAGGTGGCTTCAACAATACTGATTAAGGGGATTCCTGACCTTTCTCTCAATTGGTCGAATAACTGGTGTGGTGTATTTGCACTTAGGACGGCAAAATCAGCACCGGCTTGTTTCAACCCTTCTATTTTTTCAGAAATATACGCAGTTGCCTGTTCATACTTTTTTTCTTTCATTAATCCGATGAAATATGCCATGTTCACACTGTAAATGATGATTTCCGGATAATCCAGATCTCCTTTTTCATTTTTAAAGGCATTGATTATTTCTTTGTAATAATCTACTGTTGCCTCGGGTCCTAATCCTCCTATAATTCCGATTCGTTTCATTTATCAATCTTATTTATAATCTGTTTAATGTTGCCTCGTGTTTGTTAATTTTATAGGCGAGCGACTGTATGGTCTTTTCATTAACCATTTTAAAAAATGAATCTCTTACCGGGGCATAATCATCATGCAACGGACATGGATTATTTGTATCACAGCGTTTTAGCCCGAAACCACATTTTAAAAAATACTCTTTGCCTTCTATTGCTTCTATCACTTTAAATAATGTTATAGGGTTTGCTGGTTCATTAAAGAAAAAGCCACCGCCCCGACCTTTCATCGAAGACACGATATTAGCACGGGTTAAGTTTTGTAAAACTTTTCCTGTAAATTGTTCCGGTGAATCAATCATTTTAGCAATTTCCTTAAACCCGGGCCTTTCACCTTTTATATTTTGTATATAAATATAAACCAAAGCTCTTATTGCATATTCAGTAGTTTTTCCAAGCATAGCAGCTACATTTTAGATTTTTAACCGAAGGTTATTGTACAAATTCAATATCTGAATCCTGTGAAATTATTATCAACGCTTTAAATTTTGCCTTTACAGAAAGAGTATGGTTTTGGTGAGCTGGAATGATAAATGTACTTCCTTCCTGAAGCAGATGTTTTATTTCGTCGATTTTGAGTTGTGCAGAGCCTTCCTGAACGATTACGACTGCTTCTTTGGTGCTGTAATGTAAAGGCATTTTCATGCCAGCATGGCCGGTTACCTGATAAACTTTGAATGATTCTCCGGATTTAAGCGTAACTAATTTGGGTATATTTTGTGTGTTCATATTGAAATTTGTTTTTCGAGTTCAATTGCTTTGGGGAACAAAATGTTATTCTCCAAATGGATATGCCTGTGCAGATCATTCTCAAAATCCCTGAGTTGTTTAAGAGTTACCTCATAAGTAGTACATGCATCTTCAGGAGGCTGATAATTTTCTGTAAGTCCTGATATCTGGTCAAAACGTTCGCCTTCAACCTGATGCTCATTCATCATCATTTCAATTGGATTCGATACCGAACCAAATGATGAATTTGGTAGTGGAGAATTTTGCCCTTTTACTAATTCCATCCTTTGTATATATGGGAATAGCATGAGTTCTTCTTTTTGCATGTGCATGATTAAGACTCCTGCAGAATCATAAAAAAGATCCTTAACAACAAAAAGTTCGGGGTGGTGTTCTCCATGCACCTCACATATTTTTTCAAGGTTCCTTTTTAGGATAGGAATACTCTCATGCACATACGCATGATGTCTTTTAACAATATAGTCAGTCAGTTCTTTTAACGAAAGAGTATTGATATATTCAGATTCCGGATCTTTTTGAGCGACCACAGTTTCCAACTGTTTGATGAGTTGATCCGCACCAACTCCTGCTTCTTTACAGGCATCAGAAATAGCTTTACCCCCTCCGCAACAATAATCGATATTGTTTGACTGAAATAATGGGGCGGTCTTAAAATTTAATTTTACTACCTCGTTTACAAATGAATCAGGTGTGATATTCACAACAATTATTTTTTAAATTCATGGGTAAAGATACAAAATATTTTTTATAAAAAGATACGTAAGTCTTTTTATATTATTTCTATTATCTTTGTCAAAAGAAAAAATCGATAATTAAAAATTATTCAAGATGATAACACATAATTTAGGGTATCC
>JAENWK010000170.1 GCA_016650045.1 Eubacteriaceae bacterium
CTAAGCCCATAGGCGGGTTTTAAAGTATCCGGAATCCACCCCATGGGACCGGCACCGTTTTCAAAGGTTGTGAGAGAGTTGGGGTTGACATCTTCACCGCCGCAAAAACAAATATACAAGCGGGAAAGATCAATCGCAGGATTATTTTTAATGCCGGTCTTCAGTAAATGTTCAATGCCAAAGAGAGCGGCACCGGTTATGGTGGCAGAAAAATCAGATAGTTTTTCAAGCCAAAGGTTAGGGTTTTGTACAAATTGGACAGGACTCATTAAATACTGGGGGAAATTGTTAATAATGGGAACTAAATGATACCCCACAAAGCCAAAGCAATGAGATAGGGGAAGCCAGCTTAAATAACGCTCCTGGGTATTTTCCCGGACCACAATGCTACTGGCAATACCCCCTTCATAGAGGTTCTTTTGTGTCAGGATAGCCCCTTTTGGGTTGGATGAGGTTCCGGAAGTAAACTGGATCATGCCTGGATCTTCATCCTTTACTTCAATGATTTTACCAGGAGGACCTTCTTTTAAAGCTCGAAACATAAGAATGGTTTTTTCGAATAGGGTAGCCATGCCTTCTAAATCACTGATTATCTGTGGAGACTCCAAAATATCAAGAACACACTGAAGATATTCCCTGGATTTTTCATCTTGAGCAATAGGAAGAATGGTAGGGATCAACCCGCCCAGAATACCTGCCCAGAAAGCAGTGACCTGGGCACGTATGCTTTTAAGCTGGAACACAAGAAGGTCTCCCTTATTCAGACCATGTGATTGTAGTCCACCAAGGATGTTTAGTGCATTTTCAAAAAGGACGGCATAGGTTTCGGTAAGTTCCTGACCGTCCGCCTCCAAATAGGTTAAGGTTTCACCACTGTTTTGCAGTTGAATAAATGATGCTTGAATATTCATGGGAGTCTCCTGTGGTTTATCATTAAATCATGGTATATCCGCCGTCAACGGCAATGGTCTGTCCGATGATGTAATCACTTCCAGCGGAACAAAGAAATGAAATGACGCCAAAGAGATCCTCTTCGGTACCCAGTCTTCCAGCCGGGGTGTTTTTGGTATGCTCGGTTAGAGCGTATTTAGGGAAGTTAGACTTCGCCATATCTGTTTCAATAACGCCTGGGGCAATGGCATTCACTTGAATGTTTAGTCGGGCGGCTTCTCTGGCCAATGCTTTAGTAAAGGCAATCACACCGCCTTTGGCAGCGGAATAGTGGGTAAACCCATAACCGCCAACGCGTCCGGCAATGGAAGCGACATTTATAATCTTACCTTTTTTTTGTTTTTCCATGACATTATAAACGGCATGGGTGGCGATGAAAGTCCCGGTGAGATCAATATCAATCACCGCTTTCCAATCCTCAAGGGTCATGGCACTAAAGGTTTTGACCGGAAAAATACCGGCATTGTTAATCAGGACATCAATTTTTCCAAAGGTCGCCATCACGGTTTCGACCATCGCAATGGCATCCGCTTCTGATGAAATATCACACCTGACAGCTATCGACTTGGTTGGCAATTTTGCTGCTGCCGCATCGGCCGTTTCCTGGTTACGGCCGATGATCACAATATGGGCGCCTTCATTGCTCAGGTTTTCGGCAATGGAATAGCCAATGCCCCGGGAGGAACCGGTAATGATAATAACTTTATCTTGATGCAAGCCTGCCATTGATTTAACCTTCTAACTCGCCGATAATTTGACCAACCAGAACGCGGTCGCCTTCTTCGGCTAGAATTGCGGTGATGACTCCATCGCCAGGGGATTCGATATAGATAGCAATCTTATCCGTCGCCGCTTCAGCAATATTATCTCCTTTTTTTACAGCATCTCCGACAGCAACCATCCATTGACGCAAATTTATTTCTTTAGCACCTTCAGCAAATTCAGGCACGATAATTTCATATTTCATTTTAGTTTCTCCTTTTATTTTTATTTGTTTAGGTGATTTCAATCATTCTCTTCACGGTTTGGGTTCCAAACATGTTATCGAAGGCAACGATAAAAGCATTTCTTATTTCAACCAGAGAAGGTGGTGTTAAAACATAGGCTTCCATTGAGGTCACACCTTTATCCTCAATACCACAGGGAATAATGGTTGAAAAGTGGCTCATGTTCGGGTTAACATTAATGGACAGGCCATGCAGGGTAACACCATGGGATACCGCAATTCCCAATGCGGATATTTTTTTATCCTCACCTGTTTTACCATCCACTACCCAGACGCCACTGAGGCCTTTCACCCGTTTCCCGGGAATATGATAGGTTTCTAAAAGATTGATGACAATCTCTTCAAGACAGCGGACATATTGGTGAGCAGTTTTAATATAACGCTCAAAATGGAGGATTGGAGAAATGATGAGCTGACCATTCCCATGATAAGAAATATCGCCACCACGGCTTACCGAGGTAATACCAATTCCCATAGATGCTAATTCCGCTGTGGAATATAAAAGGTTTTTTTCATGACTGCCTCGTCCCAGGGTGATAATCGGATGGTTTTCCTGGAAAAGGAGCGTATCCTCACAGAACCCGTCCGCACATTTTTGATGGAGTTCTTCTTGGTGTTTAAAGGCCTCTTCGTAAGAAATTAATCCCAAATCTATCCAATTCAGGTTTTTTTTCATGGGCTAATCCTCCAGGTGATAGTGCTTCATTTTTCGATAAAGGGTGCTGCGTGAGATGCCTAAAAATTCTGC
>JAENWK010000180.1 GCA_016650045.1 Eubacteriaceae bacterium
ATCACTTCATCAATTTGTAATGGGATCATTGGAAGCATCACTAATGCTGAAAACAGGCATAGTGCACACCAGGCTCCTACTGTGAGCGGCTGTGAAATGACCAAAAAAATACTCACCAATCCAAGTGGAATTATCAAAATCCCAAAAAAGGCGACCATCCACGGCATGGTGCGCCATCGGGAGGTTCCACCCATAAATCCCATTAGAAATTCCAAGGTGTATGCAAGTGTTCCCAATGCAGCATCAGACACCGGCCAGGAATGTGACATATCGGAATTTAAAACGTTTATGGTGCTTTCACCAAAGAAAGGATCCCAGGCATAATCTATATATCCCAATTGAAAAGCTCCCAAATACCTGGAGGCTAACCATCCTATGAATGCCAACCCAATCATAATCGAGCGCTGTGGCCAGCTTGAAGGATTATAGCTCCAACCCGTAGGAACATCACCCCCCATTTTCATAAACATGATCATGTTTGGCATCCCGGGAATAAGAATGGTCAATGCAATAATCAAAGCACCTACCATCGTCCCGTTATAATAGGCGACAGCAGTTGGAGCCCAAAAAATAAGGGGAGCCATACTGATCCATAAACCTATAAAGCAACATATCCAAACGCTGTACGGGCGGTTAGGTTTAAGGGAACGCCATCCAAAAAACACCAGCAATATTCCGCTTATAATATCGCTCCAGCGCATTGCCGCAATACGATCAGTAAGGGACAACCAGACAGGTCTTCCTCCACTGGGTTCGACCGCGTTTTTGGCGTAATCGAATGTGAGTGGCGAGGCGATCATCCAGACACCCAGCAATACTACTACCCAAAAGACCCAGAGAGTTTGCTTGTGATGCATCTTCAACATTTCCAGGCGGTCATCCATGCTCATTTTCATATTGTCCATATCCATGCCCTCACCGTTGTGCTTGTGTGAATCATGATCCATATTCATCATCGGGCGGGTAACTCCTCTTGAACCCATTCCTTCATCAGTATGGTTATGCATGGAATCCATACTATGCCCTTCCATGTTGTGTACTGGCATTTCGTTTTTTGCTTCCTCCTTTTTCACCAGCTTCATTCCGCATTTCGGGCATTTACCCGGCTTATCTCTAATCACTTCAGGGTGCATCGTACAGGTGTATGTTACGTTATTGTCGGTTTTTTCCGGTTCCTGAATATTTTCAGGTTTTTTTCCCTCACCTTCCGGAGACATAGAGGAATGGTCTTGCTTTTTCATGGTATAATTGAATTAGTGTTAAACAATGCCTATTCATAATTATTTTTCCAGTTTATTCACCCGGTAAAATTTTTCGGGATTATCTTTTAATTTTTTAATCATTATAGGCAGGGTGTCCCGCAGGCTATGTTTGGGTTGCCAGCCCAATAACTTTTTAGCTTTAGAACTGTCCATTTCAAAATGATCATCGGCAAGGTCGATCATCCACGGTTTTATAAAGGCTTTGCCGAATAGGTTTTGCATAAATGCCCCTGCTTTGGCAAACCACTTTGGGATGTGTATTATTTTTGATTTTTCCCCATGAATTTCTGTGCTGATAATGTCCTGCAATTCCTTATAGCTCAAGGTTTCATCATCTCCAATATTGATCACTACTTCGGCTGGAAGGTCTTTTCTTTTGTCAATGGACAATGCAATGGCACTTATTAAATCCTCAAGATGAACATAAGTACTGCCATGTTCTACGTTTGCCGGATACAAACGTGCTGAAATTTGCTTTTCGTAAATGCGCTGGATTTGGTTAGTGATTGGGATGGAATTACCCTCTTCACTGTACACCCCCGCAATTCGCATAATCACCACAGGAATTTCCCCCCTTTGTTCATGTATCAGCTTTTCTGTGGTTACTTTTGATTTTGGATAATCCCATTTGGGTTCCAGGGGCGATTCTTCGGTTATTTTCACCCCCGGAGATGAAGGTTTGTATACCAACATACTGCTGGAAAAAATAAATTGCCCCACCTCAAAATCCTGCAGGGATTTCAGTAACCTTTCTGTTCCTTTCACCGTTATTTTATCATACAGATCAGAAGGTTCTCCCAAAAAATCGTAATAAGCCGCAAGATGTACTACAGAAGCTATTCTGTAGCCATATTCATAACGGATTCTTTTGAAAGCAAACTCTACGCTTTCATCGCTGGTTAGATCTACACATACACATTCAGCCTCTGCAGGGGGAAAGGGAAAGCCAGCCAGGTCAAGGCCTGCCAGCCGGTAATGAGCAGCCATTTTGTGAATTAATACCGAGCCTATCATTCCGCTACTACCTGTGACAATAATGACTTCTTTCCTGGAGTTTCTTGGCGCTTCAGGAATATCTTTTAAAGGAGTTTTATTTTCCATTGTTTGAATTTTTAAAATCTGGCAGCTTTAATTTACTTTGCTATCAATAACCTTGTTATCATTTGGAAGCTATGGTTGTGGCGTTATAAATCACTGCATTAATATTTTATTTTCATATAATCGCATAGGCTATCCACAACAACATC
>JAENWK010000039.1 GCA_016650045.1 Eubacteriaceae bacterium
ACTGTTCGTTCATGTAATATATCAGCCGGTGCTGGATTTATCATAGCATTAACAGGAGATATCATGAAAATGCCGGGACTTCCAAAAGTTCCAGCAGCTGAAAAAATTGATGTTGATGAAAATGGCGTAATTTCCGGTTTATTCTAAAAAAGTATGATTTATCAGGCCGGCGAGGACTCCCCCTGGGAGGTTCTCTCGGTCAAATTTTCGTGTCTGAATTTAGATGTATGTTAACTATTGAAAGAGATGTGTTTAAATGGAATTTGATGCAGTAGCAACTGAACAAGTATCTTACTCAGAAAAAAAATGTACTGAATTTGTAGAAGTCCTATACAGCAAAAATGCTGTTCCAGGCGGTGGCGGTGCAGCAGCATTAGTTGGTGCGATTGGTATTGCTTTAGCAGGAATGGTTGGAAACTTAACAACAGGTAAGAAAAAATATGCTGCTTTCGAAGAAGATATACAGCGTATTCTAAAAGAATCTCACATTCTTCAAGATCGTATATTAGCAATGATCGATGAAGATGCTGAAAACTTTTTACCTTTAGCTAAGGCCTATGGTCTTCCCAAAGAAACAGCTGAAGAAAAGGCTTATAAAGAAAAAACCTTAGAAGAATGTACAAAAGTGGCTTGCAGTGTTCCTATCGAAATCGTCGAAGTATGCTACAAAGCCGTACTTCTACACGAAGAATTAGTGGGTAAAGGTTCGGCAATGGCCATCAGTGATGTGGCTTGTGGGGTTCAATGTTTAAGAGCCGCCATGATTAGTGGTTGGGTTAATGTTTTAATCAACATTAAAACAATAAAAGACACCGCTTATAAAGCAGACGTGGAAAACAGAATTAAGCCCATGTTAAAAGAAGGCGTTGCAATTTGTGATCGCGTTTACGCTGAAGTCGAAAAACAACTTTCCTAAAGAAAATCAATAAAAATTTTGAATTAAGAGGAGTATTATAATATGGCAGCAAAATTATTAAGTGGAAAAGAAGTTAGTGAATCTGTATTGGCTGAAGTGCTAAAAGATGCTAATGAATTAATAGCAAAAGGCATTACAGTAAAAATGGCAATTATGCGTGTTGGTGAAGATCCAGGATCCATTTCTTATGAAAAAAGTATCATCACAAGAATGGGAAAATCAAATATCGAAGTTGAATCTGTTCAATTCCCAATCGAAGTAACAGAAGCTGACTTTGTAGCAAAACTTCAAGCAATCAATGAAGATAAAAACATCCATTCAGTTTTAATCTTCCAGCCCCTTCCTGATCAAATCGATGCAGAAAAAATCAAATATCTATTAAGCCCAGAAAAAGATCCAGATGCGCTTAATCCTACTAACCTGGGAAAATTAATGATCGCTGATGAAAAAGGATTTTTTCCATGTACAGCAGAAGGTGTTATGGAAATGTTTAAATTCTATAATATTGATGTTAAGGGCAAAGATGTAGTTATAATAAACAACTCTAACGTACTTGGTAAACCACTGGCAATTATGCTGACAAATGAATTTGCTACTGTAACAATCTGTCATGTATTCACAAAAGATACTGCTGCATACACTAAAAAAGCAGATATCGTTGTAACAGCATGTGGTATTTATGGTTTAGTTAAAGCAGATATGTTAAATGAAAATGCTATTCTGATCGATGTCGCTATGTCTCAGATGAAAGATGCAAATAAAGAATTTGTATTAAACGAAAAAGGCAAACCTACCAGAGCAGGGGATGCTCATGTAGACTGCTTAGACAAAGTTGCAATGATTACTTCAGCAACACCTGGATGCGGCGGCGGAACAGGACCTATAACAACCGCATTACTGGCAGCACATGTTATTAAAGCATGTAAAATGCAAAACGGCTTACTATAAATTCAGAAAAAAACACAGGAGGTATACAATTGGAAGATTACACAAAGTTTAAACTGAAAAGAAGGGAAGAGCTCGATGCGGTTCTGGCAGGCAAGGATGATTTGTTTGTTGTAGCCTGCAACAAATGCTTTAAGGAACTCGATAGTTTTGACGAACCGGAGTGCGGTCTGTTTGAAGAGATTGCCAGGGAACAGGGCAAAAATGTCGTCGGCTGTGCAAAAATCGATTTTCTGTGCAATGAACCGTTGACATCGAAGACCTTTCAAGCGGCGCTTCCACAAGAAACCAAAAATGTGTTTGTTAATTCATGTGGCTTGGGCATTCAGACGATTGCAGCATTGACGGAACTTCCGGTATATGCTGGATGCGACACCATTGCCGTTGATGGTCAACATGGAATGGCATTAACAACCACTTTATGCGAAGCATGTGGCCAGTGCTATCTGAACATGACCGGGGGAATCTGCCCAGTCGTGGACTGTTCAAAAAGCTTATTAAACGGACAATGCGGCGGCGCTAAGAATGGCAAATGTGAAGTTGACAAGGACATGGATTGCGGATGGCAGCTCATCTATGAACGAATGGAAAAACAGGGACGACTGGAAGAATTGTTGAACCAGCCTGTGGAACTTCGGGATTATTCCAAAGTAAATTACAAGTTCATCAAAGAATATGTAAATTCTAACCGTGAAGAACGGTACGAAGGGTACTATGGTGGAATCCATCCAACCGAATATAAAGAGTTAAGTGATCATCTGTCACTCATACGTTTCCCGGATCCGCTAAATGTAGTTATTCCAATGTCCCAGCATGCAGGTGCACCAGCTGAACCCATCGTAGAAATTGGACAGCATGTAAAAATGGGTCAGAAAATTGCTGCAGCCAAAGGTCCTGTAAGCAGTGCAATTCATGCCAGTATCAGCGGTACCGTTGTAGCCATCGAACCACGGCTGCATCCGATTAGCGGAATGGAATCATTAGCCATCGTCATTCAGTCGGACGGAAAGAACACACTCCACGAGTCTGTAAAACCAGCCGGAGAACTGGATAACCTTACACCGGATGAAATCATCGAGATTGTCCGAGAAAAGGGAATTGTCGGTATGGGTGGTGCAGGATTCCCGACTGCAGTCAAACTCAAAGCGCCTAAACCTATTGAACTGGTATTGCTCAACGGCTGCGAATGTGAACCGATTCTAACCGCTGATCACCGGGTTCTGCTGGAGTATGCCGATGAAGTGATTTATGGTTTAAAAGCTATGATGAAAGCATCAGGAGCACCAAAAGGTGTGATTGCAATTGAAGACAACAAACAGGATGCCGTCACCTTGTTGCAGGAAAAAACTGCCGATATGCCGAACATCGAGATTATCGTTGCGAAAACGAAATACCCTCAGGGCGCTGAAAAGATGCTCATCAAACGGGTTATGGGCAAGCAAGTGCCAAGTGGCGGCCTGCCAATGGATGTCGGTGCAATCGTATGTAATGTAAGCACAGCCAAAGCCATTTCTGATGCGATCCAGATAGGAATGCCGCTCATTGAGCGTGTTGTGACTGTCAGTGGTGAGCGATTGAACAAGCCTGGAAATTATTTAGTGAAGATCGGTACCTCTGTCAAGGAAATCATCAACCATTGCGGTGATGTCAATAGCGATGATGTTACCATTAAAATAGGCGGCCCAATGATGGGATTCAAGCAGGAAAACCTCAATGTTCCGATGCTGAAGTGTTCCAATGGAATTATCGCCATTGAGCCAACCGTCAAAGAGGCTGTAGAATGTATCAAGTGTGGACGTTGCGCAGACGTCTGTCCAATGGAACTTCGTCCATTGTATTTCACCAAATACGCACTGACAGAAGACTGGGAAGGCATGAAAACACAGAATGCGATGGATTGCATTGAATGTGGATGCTGTGACTATATCTGCTCATCAAAAATTCCAATTGTTGAACGAATTAAAATTGGAAAAACTGCCATAAGGGAGGGTAAATAATATGCTGATTACCCAACTAAAATCAAAAGAAACAATTGAATCATTAGCTGAAGGAAAAATTGTGATCATTAATTGTCACGGATGCAAAGAGGTCTATTTCGCAGAACATCAAGCAGATGAACTGCAAAAGGAACTATCAGCCAGCAAAGAAGTAACCAAGATCATTACAACAGATTATATCTGTAATCCGGATAATCTAAAGCTGCAATTGAAAAAACACATGGACGTAATCAATGCGGCAGACACCATACTGGTATTTTCCTGTGGCGTTGGGATACAGACCGTTGCCGATCAATTCCAGGAAAAAAGAGTATACTCCTGCTGTGATACATATCAATTACCAGGATTTCAGGGAGTAACTGCACTGAATGTCGATTGCGGACAGTGTGGAGAATGTTATCTGAATGGTACCGGTGGAATTTGTCCGATTACCGCATGTTCAAAAAGTCTGATTAACGGCCAGTGTGGCGGTGCCAAAGAAGGCAAGTGTGAAGTCGACAAGGATATGGAATGCGGATGGGAACGAATTTACCGGAAATTGGAAAAGATGAATAAACTGGATAATATGAAATATGATGTGCCAAAAGTACGCAACTTCGGAATTTCAAAAGAGAAATAACCAATAATTTAAAATGATTAGGAGTAATTATAAATGAGAATAACTGAGCTATTTGAAAAAGGCGAGTTTGTATTAACTGCAGAAGTGGGACCTCCAAAAGGGGTTGAGATTGATCATTTGATTAAAGATGCCCATGAATTTTTAAAGACCCGAGTCCATGCATTGAATGTAACGGACAATCAGTCTTCCGTCATGCGTACGGGTTCACTGGCAACATGTAAAGTCTTGAAAGATGAGGGATTGCTTCCAATCTTTCAAATAACCTGCCGGGATCGAAACCGTATTGCCTTGCAGTCCGATGTATTAAGTGCTGCATTGCTGGGCATTGAGAATTTATTGTTATTAACCGGAGATTACACTACACTGGGAGATCATCCACAAGCAAAACCCGTTTTCGATCTGGATTCCGTGTCATTGATTCACGCAGTTAAATGTTTGGAAGGAGGATTTGACCTTGCTGGCAATGCTGTTGATGGGAAACCTCCTAAGTTCGCTAAGGGAGCGGTTGTATCGCCTTGTAGTGATTCTGTTGATGTCCAACTGGCAAAAATGGAAGCTAAGGTGAAAGCCGGATGTGAATATTTCCAGACCCAGGGAGTATTCGAACCCGATAAATTCATGGAATTCATGGAAAAAGCAAAACAGTTTGGTGTACCAGTTCAACTGGGGCTCATCATTCCTAAGAATGTGGGAATGTGTCGTTATATGAATGCCAATGTAGCCGGCGTTCATGTTCCCGATGATATGATTAAAGAATTGCAGGCAGATAAGGAAAGAACGAAATCAGGTGACGTAGGTGTCGAAATTTGTGCCCGTCTGATCAGAGAATGTAAAGACTACGCCCAGGGTGTTCACATCATGTCATTAGGCTGGGAAAACAGAATTCCAGAAATTCTTGATATGGCTGGAATCGCTCCAATCGCAAAATAAATAATAAGAGAATTGAATACCGGTCAATCCGGGAAATCTGAAATGCTCCTCATAAGATGGACAGTTTATGTAATTAAATTGTTCATTGTAAAGGAGGAGCTTTTTATTTTTGGAAAGAAAAAGGGTTACGCGATATGAAAGTAACAGTCATTGGAGCAGGTCCGGGCGGATATCAAGCTGCCATTATGGCAGCAAAACTCGGTGCGGATGTAACAATAGTTGAAAAAGATTCTCCGGGCGGAACCTGTCTGAATCGAGGGTGTATTCCCACAAAGACTCTTTTAGCGACTTCTGACGTATTGGAGACCATTCATAAAGCCAAAGAGTTTGGGATTAATGTCGATGGAACGAACACACCTGACTTTAAAGCCATTATAAAACGCAAAGCAAAGATTGTCAGTGGTTTGGTAAAAGGAATCGAATACCTGTTCAATGCCAACAATGTTACCTTAGTAAAAGGAACAGGAAAACTTATTGATAAAAATACGGTAGAAGTAATCAAAGATGATGGATCAACTGAAACAGTCGCAGCAGATAAAGTGATTCTTGCGACTGGATCTGTTCCGATTGTACCAGGTATGTTCCAATTTGATGGCAAAAAAGTCATCAGCAGCGATGAAGTATTGGATCTTCAAGAACTGCCAAAATCAATGATTATCGTTGGTGGCGGTGCTATCGGCTGTGAAATTGGTCAATTCCTGAGTCGAATGGGAACTCAAATTACTATTGTTGAAATGGTTGAACAGATTCTTCCTTTAGAAGATGCTGAAACAGCTAAACAACTGGTGCGTCAATTCAAAAAAGATAAAGTAAAAGTAATGACCGGAAACGGAATTTCTGGCGTTGAAGTTACAGAAACCGGGGTAACAGCGAATCTGGCAAACGGGAAATCAGTTGAAGCGGAATTGATGTTAGTTGCCATTGGCCGACGAAGCTTCCTTGACAACTTGAATGCTCAGGAAGCAGGTGTTGAATTGGATGAACGTGGACGCATTAAAGTCAATGATAAGATGGAAACAAGTGTTGATGGCATTTATGCAATCGGCGATATTGTATCCACACCATTTTTGGCACATGTTGCTTCAAAAGAAGGAATCGTTGCTGCTTACAACGCTGTGAATGATTCCGGAAAGAAAGTAGTTTACAAAGCTGTTCCGCGATGTGTGTACACAGATCCTGAAGTCGCAGCCGTTGGTTTAACCGAACGTGAATGCGAAGCTCAGGGTATGGCATATAAAGTTGGACAATTTGATTTCAGAGCACTTGGAAAAGCTCAGGCCATGGGAAAAATCCAGGGATTTGTAAAAATCATTGTTGATTCAAAGGATGTGATCATCGGCGCGGCTGTTGTCGGCGCTCATGCAACTGATCTGTTAACAGAACTTTCATTGGCAGTACATCTTGGATTGACGGCAGAACAGGTTGGTGACTGCATTCATGCTCACCCAACATTATCAGAAGCAATTATGGAAGCAGCTCATGATGTACATGGCGTTTGTGTAAACAAAGGCTAATCGTTCATATTCATTTTTTTCTGACGCCGAGTGTTTACGTTTGGCGTCACTCTCTTAAAAAAAAATGATTAAAGCTTAAGGAGCAGTTAAAATGAGTGTACCTAAAGAATTAAAATATGATAAAGCTCAACACATTTGGGTTTCCGTTAAAGATAAAATGGCAACCATCGGTATTACTGATTTTGCGCAGAATCATTTAGGTGAGTTATTATTTATAGAATTGCCGGATATTGATGATGAATTTGCCAAAGGTGATGAATTCTCTGTTGTTGAATCTTCTAAGAAAGCCTCTCCACTGGAAGCTCCCTTTGCTTTTAAAGTGATTGCAGTTAATGATGAACTTGATGACGAACCAGAAGCCATTAACACGGATGCCTACGCAAACTGGATTCTAAAAGCAAAAATTATTAATGACGATGGTCTGGATGAATTAGTTGCGGCGGCTGATTACGAAGCTTCTATCGCAAATAGAAAACACTAATGATCATTGACTGTCATATTCATTGTGGTTTAGGCAATTTGGGAGTGGTAAAAGGATCCGGAATTACCCATGATGATTCAGTAGCATCCATGAAACGGCTCGTTGATATCTATCAAGTAAAGGGGATTCAGGCATTGCGTGACGGTGGGGATATCTCGGGAGTTGGAATAATTCTCAGAGATATTTCAAAAGACTCAGGACTGATTTACCGAACGCCTATTCGTGCTTTTTACAAAAAAAATCTTTATGGTGATTTTCTGGGGGAACCCCTGGAAAATACAAAAGATGGCATTCGAAAAATGAATGTTCTTATTAAAGAATCCCCGGATTTTATAAAAATAATTCTGACCGGAATTATGAGTTTTACTGAATTTGGTATTACCGGAACTATGGGATTTACGAAAAGTCAATGTACTTCGTTGATCGATCATGCTCATCAATCCGGCTTATCTGTTATGGTACATGCCAATTCCCCAGAGGGTATTATGATGGCACTTACCTCGGGAGCAGATACCATTGAACATGGTTATGGCGTTGATGATGACTGCCTTTATGCGATGTGTGAAAGTGGGACTGTGTGGGTCCCAACTCTGGCACCTTTTGCAAATATTGCAAAGTGCAGTGATGACAGTCCAATGAAAAAGTTTAGAAATATTTCGAAACGTTATTTTAGACAGCATCAAGAACAGGTGAAAAAAGCCAACGCAATGGGTGTGAACATTGCATTGGGCAGTGATTCCGGAGCGCCCCTGGTTCCTCATGGACAAGGAACTCTGGATGAACTGGAATATCTTCTTGATTGTGGATTGACAGAAGAAAAACTGGAAAGTATCGGAAAAAGGGTTATCGACTTTAATAGTTAAAGACAAAAGTAAGTTAGAAAGAATGGTATCAGCAAAATATTATTTTGCTGGTATCATTCTTTTTTGAAAATGTAAATTTAAGCAAGAGTATTTGATAAATGTGGCGTTTGCAGGGAATACTTAGGGGTATAAAAGAAAAAAGCCGATTTTTTAAAGGCAGTTAATGATTTTTTATAAGAAATCAAAAAAGAGAAAATAATCAGAATGGGATAAAATACATTTATTTCTGGTAATCAATCCAGTCATCGTTTAAAATAAGGAAATAGACTGAATGAAAGCATGAAATTAGGGGATAAACTCAATGAAAAGGATTATGATTGCTCGTCCAGAAGATTTTGTGGATATTTCCCTGGAAATTCCAGGAATTGTAACAGATGTAAAGTATTTCACCGGAGAAAATTTTGTGGGAGAGAAAATTGATGGATATAATGCTCCCATTATTTTATTAACGAGAAAAGCAGCTACAGCACTTGGGAGAGTACAAAAACAGCTTATGGAAAATGGGTATGGTCTTAAAATATATGACGGTTATCGGCCCAAACGGGCGGTGGAACATTTTATCCGTTGGATCAATGCAGATGAAGATGGAAAAACGAATGATTTGTATTATCCGGGAATGACTCGACAAGAGGTGTTTCAGGGGGGGTTTATAGCTAAGGACTCTTCCCATACCAGAGGAAGTACCGTAGATCTTACGGTAATTGATCTGGAAACGGCGAAAGAGGTAGACATGGGAGGAGTTTTTGATTTTTTTTCGGAGATTTCATACAGTGATTATGACCATTTAAGTATCGAGCAAAGTAAAAATCGTGTTCAATTAAGATATCTCATGCGTTCAGAAGGTTATGAGCCGATGCAACAGGAATGGTGGCATTTTACCTTGGCTGATGAACCCTATCCCCAGACTTATTTTGATTTCCCTATTGAAACCTCAACTTGGATTATTAAATAGAAGAGATAAGCCCAAAGAATCTCTCGTTTTAATGATGAAGTTCTAAACTTTTGTGATATAATGTTGAGATTAGATTTAAATAGCATGCTTTTAAGAAAGGATTGAAAAAAATGACAAAAAGAAAAAAAGCCCTCTTTATCATATTGGGAATAGTGGTTGTTGGATTTATGATTTTGTTATCGCTTAATCAATTTTATATTGATTATCTCTGGTTTTCGGAAATGGGCTTTACTAATATCTTCTTTAAAGAAATAATAACAAAGACTCAAATTGGAACGCCGCTTTTTATTATTATTGTGTTACTGTTGTTTTTCTATCTGAGGTTTTTATACCATATCTCGGGAAAATATTTAGGTCATCCTCAGGCTAAGGAAGGAAAAAAACAAAATATCATAGCACTTATTATCAGTGGAATCATAGGACTTATGCTTACAATTTTCATTACTGACACTATATGGTATCAAGTATTGGAATTTATTAATAAAACTACTTTTAATATCACAGATCCTATATTTAATCAGGATTTATCTTTATATTTTTTTCAATTGCCGTTGTATCAGGAATTATTAGGCATATTTATTGGAATTTCCATTATTATGGCAATTTTGACTTTTGGATATACCGCCTATACCTTGTATCAAGAAAAGAATGTTGAGTTCAATAGGAATCAGGATTTAGATGAGATTAAAGAAAATGCTAAAGGTGTTTTTAAAGGCTTCTTAGAAATTGCATCTAAGCAAATTGGGATTTTTTTAGGAATTCTATTTTTCATCCTTGCTTTGGGAAGTGTATTAGAAGCTTTTCAGTTACTCTATTCTTCATCAGGAATTGTTGTTGGGGCAGGAGCAGCTGATATTGATGTAGGACTAAAGGTCATTGTTATTAAGGGCGTTTTGTGTCTTGTCCTTGCAGTGACTTCAGTTTTTGCAGGTTTTAAGAAAAAATATGTCCTTATGGCAGCAGGACCTGTGCTTTTTATTGTAGTGGTTATTATTGGTGGTGTTTCTCAAGGAATTTACGAATCCTTTATTGTCATACCAAACCAATTTACTAAGGAAGAACAATACCTTAACAATAATATTCAATCCACCCAGCAGGCTTATGGCCTGACCAATGTAGAAACAAAAGAGTTTTCGGCAACGGATGAAGTTAATGCGACTGGGATTGAACAAAATGCCGCTACCATCAAAAACATTCCTATTAATGACTTAAAACCAACCCTGGACATGTACAATTCCCTTCAGGGAATTAGAAACTACTATAAGTTTTATGACATCGACGTGGATCGTTACTTTGTAAATGGCACCTATACCCAAGTTTTTTTGGGAGTAAGGGAAATGAACAACAGCCTTCTTCCAAGTGATGCAAAAACATGGGTCAATTTGCATCTGAAATACACCCATGGTTTTGGCCTTGCTGTTTCACCGGTAAATAAAACCAACAATGTCGGACAACCGGATCTTGTTGTGAAGGATATTCCCCCGGTAACCGATGTGCCAGAATTAAAAATTGATCAGCCACGGATTTATTTTGGAGAAAATGATTATTCTTATGCTGTTACAAACTGTACTTCGGCGGAGTTCGATTATCCCCAGGGTGATAATAATCAAGAGGTTGTTTATACTGGAACTGCGGGTATAAAAATGTCCTTTATTAATAAACTGGCCTTTGCACTTTATCATGGTTCCACTGAATTACTTCTAGCCAATGAGGTAACAGGTGATAGTAAAATGATTATTCATCGAAATATCATTGATCGGGTATCTACCATTGCGCCATTTCTAACCTATGACAAAGATCCCTATTCGGTCATTTCAGAAGGTAAGATTTATTGGATCGTTGATGCTTTTACAACCAGCAGCCGCTATCCATATTCACAGCCCTATGGGACAACTGGAAACAACTATATTCGCAACTCAGTGAAAGTTGTCATCGATGCCTATAATGGAGATGTTACATTCTATAAGGTTGCGGATGAACCGGTTTTGGATACCTATGGAAAAATATTCCCTGGCTTTGTGAAGGATATTTCAGAAATGCCAGCAGGGATTAAACAACATATTCGTTATTCAAAAACTCTTTTTGATGTTCAATCTGAGATATATAAAACCTATCATATGTCCAATCCGCTGGTCTTCTATAATAAGGAAGATCAATGGGCAACAGCTAATCAGATTTATGAATCAGAAAAGACCCCGGTTCCGGTACCGTCTTCGTATATTATTATGAAGCTTCCGCAACGAGAAGCTGAGTTCATGCTTACCATTCCTTTCACACCAAAGGATAAGGATAATATGACTGCGTGGTTGGCAGGGGTTTCAGATGGACCGGAATATGGCAAACTCATTCTTTACCAGTTCCCTAAGCAACAATTAGTTTATGGACCCATGCAGATTGAACAGAGAATCGATCAGGATACAGTGATTTCACCGCAATTAACCCTTTTAGGCCAACAAGGATCCAGGGTACTTCGTGGAAACTTAATGACCATTCCCATTGGGAATGCCCTTATCTATGTGGAGCCTGTTTATATTCAGGCTTCCAGCGGAGACAACAATATACCGGAAATGAAGAAAGTGATCGTTTGTTATCAAAATCAAATCGTCATGACTGATTCTCTGGAATTGTCATTGGCACAAATTTTCAATACCGCAGTAACCAACGCCAATGCTAAGGCAACCCAAACTACCGGAGATGTTGGCTCGGTATTGGCATTAACCACCAAAGCCAATAGCCTGTTTCAAGAAGCCCAGGATG
The DNA here is from genome assembly GCA_016650045.1 of Eubacteriaceae bacterium. GTDB lineage: Bacteria > Bacillota > Clostridia > Eubacteriales > Eubacteriaceae > Acetobacterium. The sequence goes on from JAENWK010000039.1 coordinate 11,975, forward strand.
CTCAACGGGCTGGAGATTGGGCGCTCTATGGTCAAAAGCTGAGTGAATTAGGACAGGTACTTGGACAATTGCAACAATTGTCAGGTGCGGTTCCTGTTGCAGCTCCATAGACCTTAGTAAATAAAAAAATAGATTGTGTAGAAAAAAGCTGGAGGAAAAATGCTTGATATAAAAAGAATTAGAGAAAATACGCTTGAAGTCCAGGCCGGGCTTGATAAACGGGGAAATTATAATTTGAATCCCGTTCTTATGCTGGATGAGAAACGTCGAAAGATGCTTGTAAATGTTGAAGAAATGAAAAACCGTCAAAATATTGTGTCCAAGGAAATACCAAAGCTTAAAAAGGAAAATAAGGATTGCTCTCAAATTTTCAAAGAGATGAAAGAGCTTTCGGATAAGATTAAAGATCTTGACGCAGAAATCCGGCTGATTGATGGGGACATGCGTAATCAACTTCTGCGTTTCCCAAACATTCCTAATGCCCAGGTAATTGTCGGAAAGGATGAGGCTGATAACAAAGAAATTAGAAAATGGGGTGAGCCCAGGAACTTCGATTTCGAAATTAAAGCCCATTGGGATATTGGCGTCGATTTAGACATCCTTGATTTTGAACGTGCTGTTAAAATTACCGGTGCCCGGTTTAGTATGTTTAAGGGTGAAGGAGCAAGATTGCAACGTGCTCTGATTAACTTCATGCTTTATACACATTGTGTTGAGCATCATTATACTGAAATATCACCACCGTTTATGGTTAATCGAGAAAGCATGACTGGAACGGGGCAACTTCCGAAATTTGAAGAGGATGCATTTCATATACCCAGCAAGGATCTTTTCATGGTACCAACCGCTGAGGTTCCTGTTACGAATATTTATCGTGATGAAATTTTGGCCGAAGAAGATTTACCCCAGTATTTTACAGCCTATACCCCTTGCTTTAGACAAGAAGCAGGTTCAGCCGGAAGAGATACCCGTGGGCTCATTCGAAACCACCAGTTTGACAAGGTGGAAATGGTGAAGTTTGTTCATCCTGATAATTCGTACGAAGAGTTGGAAGCCCTGACAAAAAATGCAGAAAAAATATTACAACTCCTGAAAATTCCCTATCGAGTCGTAGAACTTTGTACAGGGGATCTGGGTTTCAGCTCTGCAAAAACCTATGATATCGAGGTATGGATGCCAAGCTACAATCGTTATGTGGAGATTAGCTCCTGTTCAAACTTTGAAGATTACCAGGCAAGACGAGCAAATATTCGCTTTCGAGATGGAAGCTCCAAGAAAACACGTTTTGTCCACACCCTTAATGGCTCTGGTTTAGCTGTAGGCCGAACCTTTGCCGCGATTTTAGAGAACTATCAGCAGCCGGATGGTACGGTTACCGTTCCTGAAAAATTAACCCATTATATGTGGGGAAAAACAGTAATCGGAAAATAGATTTATAGGTAATGAGATTTTTGAAATAACTCGACATTCTGTGGAAATATTTCATAAAGCTTGACAGATGAAAGCAAAAAAATTATAATTACACACGTGATTTTACGTGAAAACACAGAATGGTGCGAAGGAGAATATAATGAGTGTGCAAGGAAAAGAATTAATTATTACCGAAGACGGTCTTAAAAATATTAAAAAAGAACTGGAATATTTAAAAACAGTTAAACGTCATGAGGTAGCAGACCGCATTAAAACAGCCCGTGAATTTGGAGATTTAAGTGAAAATGCAGAATATGATGAAGCCAAAAACGAACAGGGCTTTGTTGAAGGAAAAATTTCAGAGCTGGAACATAAGCTTAAAATTGCAGTAGTGATTATTGAAAAAGACATTCACACCAAAGATGTTGGTGTGGGGAGTATCGTTAAAATAAAAAATCCTACATTGGACTCCATAGCGGAATATAAAATTGTTGGCTCAGCAGAATCAGATCCTTCAAATTTCCGCATTTCCAACGAGTCTCCTATTGGATCATCTCTTTTAGGTGCTAAGGTTGGAGATATTGTTAAGGTACAGATTCCAGACGGCGAAGCATCATACCAAGTTTTAGAAATACGACGATAGGGGTACAAAGAGTGACAACAGAAAATCTCAGTGAAGTTCTGGAAGTTAGACGGGACAAACTTAAAAAATTACAAGAAGAGGGAAGAAATCCCTTTGAACATACAAGTTATGATATAACTGCCCATGCTAAGAATGTGGAAGACGACTTTGAGTCTTTTGAAGAAAAACCAGTTTCAATGGCGGGTCGTATTATGTCAAAACGTGGACAAGGAAAGGTTTCTTTTTACGACTTACAGGATTCTACAGGAAGAATTCAGTTGTTTTTAAAGAAGGATGCTCTACCTGATCAATACGATGAAATTAAAACCTATGATATTGGCGATATTGTTGGTATTAAGGGAGACGTTTTTAAAACAAGAATGGGACAGATTTCCGTTCGAGTCAAAGAACTAACCCTGTTGACTAAATCGCTCCAAATACTTCCTGAAAAATATCATGGACTTAAGGATATGGATCTTCGATACCGGCAACGTTACGTTGATCTTATTGTAAATCCTGAGGTCAAGGAAGTTTTTCAAAAGCGATCTCTTATTATGAAGAAAATTCGTGATTTTTATGATAATCTTGGCTTTATTGAAGTGGAAACCCCAGTGCTTTCAAATCTGGCGGGTGGAGCAAATGCAAGACCTTTTGGTACTCATCACAACGCCCTGGATATTCCATTGTTTTTAAGGATTGCTTTAGAGCTACCCTTAAAGCGATTAATTGTTGGGGGATTTGACAAGGTTTATGAGGTCAGTCGTGTCTTTAGAAACGAAGGTATGGATGCAACCCATAATCCAGAATTCACCTTGCTCGAATCCTATGAAGCCTATGCAAACTATGAAGATGTTATGAATATGGTAGAAGCGCTTTATAGCTTTCTGGCAAAAGAAGTCAATCAGTCCGAAGTCATCGCCTATGGAGAAAATGAAATTAGTCTTGCGACACCTTTTAGAAGAGCCAGAATGGTGGATTTGGTTAAAGAACACACCAATGTAGACTTTGATGTCATGACCGATGTGGAAGTGGCACGTGCTGCAGCTAATGAGCTTCACGTTGATGTAAAAGACAAAAACAGTGTCGGAGAAATCATGGCAGTAGTCTTTGATGAATATGTTGAAGACAAACTGATTCAACCAATTTTTGTTACGATGCATCCAATTGAGATGTCGCCGCTGGCGAAAAAAGATTTTAAAGATCCCAGATATACTGAACGCTTTGAATTGTACATTAATGGTGCTGAATGTGCGAATGCCTTTTCGGAATTAAATGATCCTATTGATCAAAAGGAACGTTTTATGTCCCAAGCTCAAAAGAAAACAGAGGGCGATGATGAAGCTCATCCTTTCGATGCAGATTTTATAAATGCACTAGAAGTTGGTTTACCGCCAACCGGTGGCTTAGGAATAGGGATTGACCGTCTGATGATGCTCTTTACCAATCAACACAGTATTAGAGACGTAATTTTATTCCCGAC
>JAENWK010000027.1 GCA_016650045.1 Eubacteriaceae bacterium
GTTTCCTCATCATACTCTGAAACATCATAAGAAATGGGTTTTTCCGTATTAATAATCAAAGTGTCTTTTTCACGATATATTTCAGCCCCGAGTTTTTCAAGAATGTCCACCATTTTGTTGACATCCTTAATATCAGGCACATTTTCAATTTTACTTGTACAGGCGCAGAGTACTGCTGCTGGAATAATTCCCAACACTGCATTCTTAGCCCCGGAGATTGTAACCTCACCGCGAAGTGGGTTGCCTCCTTCTATAATAAAAGCTTCCATTTAACTTTCCTTTCAGTACATACAAATATGCAATATCCAATTGATAATTATATCACAACTTTTGATTTTATCAAGAAATCTCTTTGCACATCTGCATATTTTTACAGTAACCTTCATTTTACTAAAGGATCGAAGGAATTTGTACAGATTTTATCCAATGTGTTATAATGGTTTACGTAATACTTAGGAAAAAATTTCAATTTATTTGATTAGCACATGAGGTGAAAAATGAATCGTTTTGAATTAATTTTTGGCCATGATGATTTAGGGGTAACCCCCCTTGAAAATATTTTTATTAATCACTATATGCCTGTTGCCCAGGGGGATTATGTGAAAGTCTATCTCTACGGCTTAAAACGATGTTATAACCAGGGGCTTGCCCCCATTAATAATGCGGATATTGCCAAAGATCTTAACCTGTTGGAAACCGATGTAAAAAAAGCCTGGGACTACTGGATTTCGGAAGGAATTCTTTCCATGGAATATACCGGAACCAGGGATGCCCTTGTTAAATTTTATAACATTACCGGCACCATTCTTTATAAAAATGATGCCTCTAAAGAAACCATTGCCCCTCGCCGGGAAATCCCTTCCAATTCAATTGAAGATCGAATCCGACGAATGTACGAAACGGTACAGGATATGTATGAAAGTCGAACCATTTCTAAAAAAGAAACTCTGTTATTTAAACGCTGGATGAGTGACTATAATTTTACGCCCGAGGCAGTGATTCTGATTGTTGAATACTCTTTGAATATGATCAATAAAAAAGATCGTATTTTTACCCCGGCTCAGGTCACCAGTTACCTTGAAACCGTGGCTAAGGGCTTTTACGATGCAGGTGTGAGAGACCATACCGAAGCTGAGGCCCATATAAAAAGATCTGCAGATGAAAGCCAGTCTTACTACCAGATTTTTAAATACCTGGGCATTCATCGCAACCCCATGGTTTCCGAACGCCAATTAATGGATACCTGGTTTAAAGACTATGGGTTTTCAATGGAAATCATTACCCAGGCACTTTCAAGAACCAGCAAACCAAACATGAAATATATTGATGGCATTTTGAAAAATTGGCATGAACAGGGTTTTAAAACCTTGGAAGACATCCAAAATGATAAACCCAAGCCTCGATGGGAACCTAAAAACAAAGAAGAACCCATCAGCGATTCCCGTAAACAGGCGTATCTTGATATGGAAGTCGAATTTGCTGAGGATTTATGGCCAGACTTGGAGGCAAGTGATGAAGACCTATAAGGACGCATATGCACTGCTTTTAGAAAAGCAAAGTGCCTATAAATTTAAACAGCGCCAAAAAAAAGAAGTCTTGTATAAAAAAATACCCGAGCTTTTTACCATTGATCATGAAATGAATCTTCTCGGCATTGCCCTTACCCGGGCAACCATTAACCAGGATTTAAATAAGATGGAGTGTCTCAGGAAAGAAATGGATAATCTGGTAGCACAAAAGCTAAAACTTGGCGCTGGCTACGAAACCCTCCTCTCTCCACCCTATTATTGCCCACTTTGCAAAGATCAGGGCATGGTCAATAATGAAATCTGTCAATGCCTTGGGCAATGTCTCACTGAAACAAGTTTCTCCGACTATGACTTGAAATCCAAAGCAAGAAGAGAAACCTTTCACAGTTTTGATCCCCAATATTATTCAGATGTTGCCATAGGTGAAGGAGAACCAAGTCCTCGTGGAAACGCTAAGAAAATAAAACAGACCATGTTAAAATATTGCAAAAATTATGAGTCTATTTCAGATCAACTGCTTTTTACCGGATCTCCCGGTGTTGGTAAAACGTTTATGTCCAATTGTATTGTTAATAACCTCACCCAAAAAGGCTATGGGATTATTTATGTGACGGCGGCCCACCTAGTTTCAAGTATTCAGGATCAGCTTTTTCGCCTTGGGAAAACCTCTGCCCAGGTTTTTGAACCCCTGCTTCTCTGTGACCTCCTCATCATCGATGATCTTGGCGCTGAGTTCTCCTCAGAGTATAGTCAGAAACAGCTTTATGAGGTCATTGATTCTCGCCTTAACGCCGAAAAAAAAATGATTATTTCAACCAATCTAACGGTTTTAAAAATCCAGGAAAGCTATGATGAACGTCTTTCCTCCAGAATCCGGGGAAATTTCAAAACAATTCCTTTTTATGGCGAGGATATCCGGCTCATAAAAGCCCGAAAAGGTCGGAGCTAAACTTTCATTCGGGTTTTTTCATTCCGTAAATATCATATATCTGATTTGTATATTGGCCCTCTTCATTGTAAACAATGAGGGGGGCTGCTGTTTTCAAGCCCGGCCGCCCACCTTTTCGTCCTTCAATTAACACAAGATTAGCCTGCTTGGTAATGGAGGGATATACAAATTGAAGATTCTTGACTTCAATTTTATACTCACGCATGAGCGAGATAATATCTCCAAGACGTTCAGGCCGATGGACAAGGAAAAGACGTCCCCGGTCTTTAAGCATGCGCTTACTAAAAATAAGAATATCCTCAATGTTGCATAATATTTCGTGACGTGAAATAGTCTTGGTCGCTTCGGCATTTTTCAAGCCGGCATCCACTCTCATATAAGGAGGATTACTCACAACCACATCATAGTGATTCGGTAAAACCTCTTCTCCCGGAGCTTTAATATCCCCATGAAGGATTTTTATCTTGGCGCTTAGTCCATTAATTGCCATACTGCGCCGAGCCATCTCAACCAATGGCTCTTGAATTTCAAGTCCGGTTATGGATTTCGCTTTAGTTTTTCCATAAAGCAAAAGTGGAATGATCCCTGTACCCGTTCCTAAATCAATAATATCAGGACTCCCTTTTAAATGCTTTGCAACAAACCAGGATAATAATATTGCATCCATGCCAAAACAAAAAAAGTCAGGATTCTGAATAATCTTCAATTGCTTTAGCCCCAGATCTTCAATTCGCTCTCCAATTCTTAAAAAGTTATCCACATTTCAAGCCCCCTTTTCGTATTTTTTTTCTAAAATTCTATGTGTTTTCCATTATTTTATCCACATTTTAATGATTTTTGTCCACTAAATGTGGATAAGTCGTTGATATCTTTCAATTTATCCCCAAATATCCACTTACAAAGGGATTTCTTAACTTATCATTATTTGTTTCACTTGTTGATTATTTTTTCCGATTTTATCCACATATTCACACAAAAAGTTAATACATTAAATTGTATTTTTACATTTCCCTCTATTAAGCCAATTTTATTCATTTTTAAGACTTAAAGAAATTAAAGCCCTGTTGATAAATATAAAAAAAACTTGATTTAAACCAACCTTTTTTCGTTTTCCCCTTTAATGTACCGTCATTCTTTGCTATAATACATAATTAGAGCGATTGAGAATTACCTGAATATTTAGGTTGCCTCAATTTAATTTTAATAACTCCTTTATCATCCGTGATTCTGATGATAAAGTCAATAATGAAATTTATGTGAACAATAATATAAAAAGCGAAAGCGATGGATAAATAATATGAATAATGAAAAAATCCAGCACAGTAAATTGGATATTATTCTTGAAAAAAAGCAAGGGTTGGATGCGATTATCCAAGATTACGAAACACGTATTGATGAAAAACTTGCATCCCTTGCTGAAGATGAGATAATATCCAAAGAAATAAATCCTGAATTGTTTGAAACAAGCATTCAAGATACAAGCCGGCCTGATGAACATTTTCTATCAGGTGTGGATATATCTGACGATGATGCTTTAGATCAGGCTGTTCTTAATTCCCGAATCCTTCCAAGCGGTGGCAATCAACTTGCCTTTAATCGGGATGAATTAATTGACGAAAAGATAAAAGTTGATAACAACACTAAAGATAAACCACACCTTTTTGAGGAAGACGAGGACGAAGAACTTCCAACTCTATCAAAAATTCTTGGTCGTGACCCCGCCATTCCTAATAAAATTGAAGTTTTGCCTATTGAAACCCCAGAAGTCTTAACTAGCATCCCCATTTCGATTTCTCCTTTGGATCCCAGTAACTTACCTTCCAATAAACCACCTGACCTATCCGATTTATTAGCTGATGTTTCAACCTCCACCGAGGATCATTTCCAGAAAGACCTTCCTTTGGAACCAAAGCCAGAAAAAATAAATAAAACGAAAACTGAAACCTTACCTCTACAAAAAGGTGATCAGCCACTTTATCCTAAAGAAATACCTTCCAAACCTATTAAACCACAAACACCAGCGGCAAAAGTGAATTTGGTAAATATGGTTCTGCCTTTAGTCTTTTTTATTGCCGGACTTCTTGCCTTTGGAGTTTTTTTGATTTTATTTTCCCAGGACTTTAGCTTTGTGGACTACAGTGTACTGTTTATACTGTTTACCTGTTTAATTTTTACAATCGCAATGCCCTATGGTGCAAGCATCTTTTTTATGGCACTTCTATTTTGTAGTTATATCGCTTTAACCCTTATTTCGATTTTTTATCTCGAAGTTCCCTTTGAACTCTACCAGATTGGTTGGGTGATTGTTATTCCACTTATCTTGTGGAGCAGTGCCCTTCTTATTAAAAAAGTTCGCGAGCTTTTCAAGACTAAGAAGTTATTAGAAGGCCAAATTGCTTCCTATGATCAATTGGACGAAGGTTCAGGTTTAACCATTGAAAAAGCCTACTATAAAGATTTAAAGTATGCCATGGATCGAGCCACTAAAGGGGAGACCATTCTTGTTCTTGAAATGATGTCGATTTCTCATTTAGAAACTCTAAAGTCCATTACCGGTCCACGTTTATGGGATGAAATTCTTTATAAGACCCTGAACATCATTAAGCAGAACTGCTTTAGTACCCATCTCATTTATGTTTTAGAGGGAAATGTCTTTAGTATCATTATGGAAAATACTTCCATGAAAAATCAGTTTATGATTAATCATGGAATTAACGAGGCTTTTAATGCTATGATTTTAGAGTATAATGCTATCGATGTTCATGTTGAACTCCATATAATAGCCGTTCCTTATTCTCGTGAAATTACCAACCCCTTTGAATATCGAGCTTTGGGTTTACGTCAGCTAAAAAACTAGAATCATTCAATAGAAACGAAAAAAAGAATGCTGAAAAGCATTCTTTTTTTCGTTTGATTTTCTAGTAGCTGATATAGGCTTCTAAATTTTGACGACCAAACTGAATACACTGATTATAGGTACCCATATAAACATCAATAATACCTTCGGTTACAGCACCACCGCGATCTTCAACCGTAAAGGTTGTTCCCAGGGTTGGCACATATACTTTTGTTCCAAATGGGAGTCCATTCCAGGCGGCAATGGTATGGTTAGCCTGTGGCATAACCCCAGATGCCGTGGCATTCCCTGTTGCTGTATATGCTGTAAAATTTAAAATCTTTTTCACAGCACCTAACGGGGCAGTATCTGTTACCTCCACAGTTGGAGCCACGGGAGTTTCCTCAACTATCGGTGTTTCCTTAACTATCGATGTTTCCTTAACTATCGGTGTTTCCTTAACTACCGGTGTTTCCTTAACTACCGGTGTTTTTACAACCACTGGTGTTTCTACAACCATAGACGTCTCATCTGCCGGCTCATTCCTTGCCATTTCAACAATTTCTGATATTGGAGGTGTTACAACTTCTTCTGAAACGGTTTCTCTTTTCACTTCAACGTTATTTTCATAGAGAATATTTTCGATAAGATAAGAAACGCCATTTTTTCCAGGCTGGACAAGCTGTTTCTTTCCAATTTCCATTGCAGGATTATCTCTTATTTCGCTGGAAAATGGAACCACTTTCCTCGTTGATTTAGCTTCAATTTCAACACGAATAATCGTTATTTGATTGGTTTCTGATAGGGCGGTTGTTTTAGAAGGCTCTACACGGTCAAGGTCTCCCAATTTTATATTATTTTCAAGAAGCAGCTCTTCAACCGTTTTTACATCTGTCTCATAGGGAATGATTTCTCCATCAACTGCCAGATTTCCTGTGGCTTTCTGATTGACAGCAGCTGCACTAGCACCAACAATTTTTGTCTCTGTTTCAATATTTGCAGCATCGTCATCACTGAGTACAATCCCATTATTTTTAAGGATCTCCTGAACATTTTCAAAGATTCTTCCTCGAACAGTTGTTTCCGTTCCATCAATCTTAAGTGTTACTTCCTTTGCAAAAGCAAAGGTGCCTGTGATGCCTGTGATAAAGGTAACAATCAAACTGACCAGACATATTCTTAACAATATTCTTTTTCTTTTTAAAGAATTTTTGCTTTGTCTTTCTTCCATAACCCTCCTTTTCTTTATGTAAATAGAAACTAAATTTTAATTTGATTGTACCTTTCTTTCAAATAATTGTCAAGAAGGAGAATTGAGTTTAAATCAACAAAAAAAAGACACCTTTCGGTATCCTTTTTCATAGTAATTTTATTTCTAGTAAATAATATAAGCTTCTAAATTCTGACGACCAAACTGAATGCAATCATTATAGGTATTCATATAGATATCGATAATGCCATCGCTCACAGCACCACCACGATCTTCAACCGTAAAGGTTGTTCCTAATGCTGGAATATAAACTTTAGTTCCAAAGGGAAGTCCCTTCCATGCTGCAATGGTATGATTAGCTTGTGGCATGACCCCAACTGCAGCAGCATTTCCTGTTGCAGTATAAGCTGTACAGCTTATGGTTGTTTTCACAGCACCTTCAGGAATAGCATTTGATGCCGCTACTGCTGGTACTTGTTCTGCCGCTGCCTGGTTTGCTGCTGCTTGATCGACAACTACTGGTGTTTCCACAACCGCTGGTGTTTCTTCAACTGCTGGCGTTTCTTCAACCGCTGGTGTTTCTTCAACCGCTGGCGTTTCCACAATTTCTGGTGTTTCTATAATTGCTGGTGTTTTAACAACTGCTGGTGTTTTAACAGGCTCAACAGTTTTGACATTCGTTTGATAAGCGTTGGCTTTTCCATTATTCTGACCCTCTGCTTCCCTTGCGAATGCAAAGGTACCCGTGGTCGCTATGACGCTTGCGATAATCAAACTAACCACGCTCATTTTAAAAATTGATTTTTTGCCCTTACCAGGGGTTTTTCTGTGTTGTTCTTGCATAAATCCTCCATTTTTAACACAAACTTTACATTAAATTTTATTCTGTTACAATTCTTTTACAAATCTTTTGCAAACAGATTGTAACCTTTTTGCAAATACATGTCAAGAAAAGATTTATGCTTTAAGAAAATCTTATTGCTTGACAAACCTCCCATGATTGATTTATAATACAAACCAATTAAATAAAACCATTAAAACCGTTGAAGCGGAGATAACGGTGGAAAATGCACTTACAGAGAGTAGGGACTGCTGAGAACCTGCAGAACGCAAACCATCAAATGGACCGCTGAGGGCATGTTCAAAGGGGGGTTCCCCGAGTATTCCATGACGTGACAACTACGTAAGTGTTGAAGAATATGATTGTATTCTACAAAGTCAGGACATTTGTCCTGTAAATAAAGGTGGCACCACGAGTAACTTCACTCGTCCTTTACTTTTAGTAAAGGACGAGTTTTTTATTTTCAATAAACAGATTTCTGTTTATATAAATCAGATCATAATAAGGAAGGAAGTAACACCATGAAAACAATACCCTATAAGATTTATTTAAGTGAAGAGGAGATGCCAAAACATTGGTTTAATCTTCGTGCAAAGATGAAAGAACTACCTGAACCCTTTGTTAATCCTGGAACCGGCGAGTATTGTACCAGGGAAGATCTTCTCCCTGTTTTTTGTGAGGCTTTAGTTGATCAGGAACTGAATACCACCGATGAATTTATTGAAATTCCTGAAGATGTTCGTAATTTTTATAAAATGTACCGCCCTTCCCCCTTGGTTCGGGCCTATTGTTTGGAAAAGTTATTGGACACCCCGGCGGAAATATATTACAAATATGAAGGAACCAATACTTCTGGTTCCCACAAACTGAATTCCGCCGCCGCCCAGGCATATTATGCTAAAGAGCAGGGTCTGAACTCGTTGACCACGGAAACCGGAGCCGGGCAATGGGGCACAGCACTTTCCATGGCCTGTGCATACTACAACCTGGATTTAACCGTTTACATGGTTAAGGTTTCCGCTGAACAAAAGCCCCATCGCCGAGCTGTTATGGAAACCTATGGAGCAAAGGTTATTTCTTCCCCATCGGATACAACCGTTGCTGGAAGAAAAATTCTCGCCGAAAATCCTGCCACTGGCGGATCACTGGGCTGTGCCATCAGTGAAGCCATTGAAGTAGCTGTCACTTCCGATAACTGCAAGTACGTTTTAGGCAGTGTTCTTAACCATGTTGGACTTCATCAATCCATTATCGGCTTAGAAACAAAAATTGCCTGTGATAAATATGATATAAAACCGGATATTATTATCGGTTGCGCCGGTGGCGGTTCCAATTTATTGGGACTGATTGCTCCCTTTATGGCCGAAAGAATCGAAGGCAAAAACAACATCGATTTTGTTGCCATTGAACCTGCGTCCTGTCCTTCCCTGACCCGTGGAAAATATGCCCTTGATTTTGGAGATACCGGAAAAACAACCCCATTGATTAGAATGTATACCTTGGGTAGCGGCTTCATGCCAGCGCCAAATCACGCCGGAGGATTGCGTTATCATGGGATGAGCCCGATTATTTCCAAACTTTACCATGATGGGTATATCCGGGGAAAGTCATACACCCAAACTGAAGTCTTTGAAGCAGCCACACAATTTGCCCGTATTGAAGGGATTCTCCCGGCACCCGAATCCGCCCATGCCATTCGAGCTGCCATTGATGAAGCCTTGGCCTGTAAAGAATCCGGGGAGAAAAAAACCATTGTTTTTGGCCTTACCGGCACAGGTTATTTTGATATGACCGCCTATATGAACTACAACGCGGGAAATATGACCGATTATATTCCAACTGACGAAGACTTGCAAAAAGGCTTTGACAGTCTTCCTCAAATCGAACAAAAAAAATAAGCGCTCACATTAATGACCGCAATGTCATTAATAAAGACACCTAATTAATCAATACCAAAAACCAACTAAGGGGATTCTTCCCCTTAGTTGGTTTTTTTGTCTAAGGACAAAGTAGTAACATAAGTCCTGGGGACATTCGTAATGGCTGATTCCAGGTTGATATAGGTACCAAAGGCACCTCCGGTATTGAGATCGATCAACTCCATAGTTAACGATGTACTGCCCAAATCCACGGCCAATCCATAATGGCACCCGGTGGTATCTCCCGACTCTACTCCAGTGATTTCCCATTCTTTTTCACAATGAACGAGGGTAAGCGTAATTTCCCAATTGGCCTTTCAATTGGCCTTTCGACAAAGAGGATAAATTTTTTTCGGAATTTCAGAAGCGAGGATCACACTTCCGAATTTTGGCTCCAAGGTCTTAAGAATCCTTTCCTTATCTCCAATAATATCTCCGCCGCCTGGTGGGAATATCGTTAAAAATATTTTCTGCTCAGTGGCCTCATGTAGTAATCCTCATTAGTACTTTCTTCCAATTGTTAACAACTACTTAATGCTCAGGTATTATTTTCCACTCACGGTATCATATTTCCAACTATTAATACCACCTAGATTATAGATGTTTTTATAGCCCATTTTGCTCATTTGACTTGCGGCGTTTCCTGCTCTCATTCCACTTAAACAATAGATAAACAATGTGGTCTCTTTATCTGGCACCACTTTTTCAATGGTTCCAATTTTTCCCAGTGGCACATTAATGCTGTTGGGGATATGTATTTCTAAATACTCGGCTTTTTCCCGGACATCCAACAGCACTACGCCGTCCTCTGATTCCAATCTCTTTTTCGCTTCTTGCGGGGATATTTTTTTTACTGAATCTTTTGATAAAAAATTAAACATAATGAATCCTTCTTTCTTAGTTATTATAACCTTATTTGATGTTTGTACCCTTATTTTATATCATTAAACTTCTTCATACCGTGACAATGTCACATAACCAATAAATTTCATTCATTAATCATGGTGCCTGAACTGGATGGCTTTTCGGCTGTCAAGGAAATCCGAAAAAAACAGGATATTCCGGTTTTAATGCTCTCTGCCAGAGGTGAAGAGTATGATAAAATCCATGGCTTTGAGTTAGGCAGTGTCCTAAACACAGAGATACTAGATGAAAAAACCTATTTAGTATAAAAAATTAGTATTTGGTCCAATTATGTCTTTAACATTATCACAATTTGATTTATAATAATAAAGTAACTTTATGCTATTATATGAATCTTACGAAATAGTTTTCAATGGTGAAGACTCGTACCAAAGTAACTTTATAATACTATATTGACTACGAAATAATTTTCAAAGGGGAAAATTCATGAATTTACAACGACCAAACGGCAACGATGCCACCCAAACTTTTAACCGCTCCAAAAGTATTGTCCCTTGTTCTGGAATCTGTTCACGATGTATCGACGGATGTCGGGGCAATTGCGAAGTCTTTAAGGCAACATTCCGAGGCCGAGAACTTATTTATCCAGGTCCTTTCGGCAATGTAACCGCAGGCGGAGACAAAGATTATCCAATCGACTATTCACACTTAAATATCCAAGGCTATGCTTTGGGTGCAAAAGGATTACCAAACGGAGCTATTGGGGATCCTGATAATACCCGTTTTCCTGATGTTAACACCGAGACTTCTTATGGCTGGGATTCAAAAGTAAAAATGAATGTCCCAATTTTCACCGGAGCCCTTGGTTCCACAGAAATCGCCCGAAAAAACTGGGAACATTTTGCAGTGGGTGCTGCAATTTCCGGAGTGACTATCGTATGCGGTGAAAATGTTTGCGGTATCGATCCTCGTCTCGTTTTGGACAAAAACAATAAAGTCATTGAAGCACCGGACATGGATCGCAGAATTGAATCCTATCGAAGGTATCACACCGGCAAGGGTGAAATACTTATTCAAATGAATGTTGAAGATACACGTCTTGGAGTTGCAGAATACATCATCAATAAACATCACATTGAAACCATTGAATTAAAATGGGGTCAAGGTGCAAAATGTATTGGTGGAGAAATCAAAGTTAATTCAATCGAAAGAGCCTTAGAGCTTCAAAAAAGAGGCTATATCGTAACGCCTGACCCTATGGATCCTGTTATTCAAGCTGCATTCAATGGTGGCGCCGTCAAGGAATTTGAACGTCACAGCCGTCTTGGTTTCATCAGTGAAGAAGGCTTTATGGAAGAGGTTGCTCGTTTAAGAGCCCTGGGATACAAACGTATCACCTTAAAAACCGGTGCTTACGGTCTCAGAGAATTAGCCATGGCCATTAAATGGTCTTCAAAAGCCAAGATTGATCTATTGACCATTGATGGCGCTCCTGGTGGCACCGGCATGAGCCCATGGCGTATGATGGAAGAATGGGGCATGCCTTCTTTATACTTACATTCTGCAGCCTATGAATTTGCCAAAATCTTATCCGACAATGGAGAACGTGTTCCGGATTTAGCATTTGCCGGAGGCTTTAGCAGTGAAGATGGCGTATTTAAGGCACTTGCCCTTGGCGGTGGTTTTACAAAGGCCGTTTGCATGGGAAGAGCTTTAATGATTCCAGGCATGGTTGGTAAAAATATTGAACAATGGATTAAAGAAAATAATCTTCCAAAAACGATCAGCGAATTTGGATCAACACCAGAAGAAATATTTGTGTGTTATGAAAATGTAAAAGCCCTGGTTGGCTCCAAGGAAATCAAAAATATTCCACTTGGCGCCATTGGTATTTACAGTTATTCAGATAAGATTCGTATTGGCTTACAACAACTCATGGCTGGTGCAAGATGCTTTAATACCGAAAGCATTACCCGAAATGAATTGATGTCCTTAACCGAAGAATGTGCAAAGGTTACAAAGATTCCATATCTTATGGACTGTAATCGCGATGAAGCACTGGCGATTTTAAAAGGTTAATTTTTCCTAATATTAAAGGGCTAATATCTTAAGGATATTGGCCCTTATTTTTTTACAACTTTCATATCAATAAAACAACCATTTTTTATTCCTAATGCCCGTATGATTTGAACCTTATCCTTATATTGCAAGGTCTTACAGGCATTGCCTTTTGGCCCGGAGATACAACCCGATAAAAGGAATATCTCTAAAAAGTCTGGGCTCTATCTTTCGTCCAAAAAGATTTTTTATCCCAACTGAAGACCACTTCAGCATTGATTCCCGTAAAATAGTCTTGAATGAGAAGACTCAGTGATTCTATTTCTTCCGGCTTGCTTTTTCCGCTAAGGGCCTCAATCCACATGCTTTGACCCCCACAGGCATCACTTAAATGAACTTTATAGTCAAAATTATTTTCTTTGACCTTTTTATTTAAATCAATAATATCGTTCCATGTAAGAATCATCTTCAAAAACCTTCTTTCTTCAATGATTTGTTGATTATAATAGTAAATCAAACCTATATAGAAGTCAATTGTTTTTTCCTGATATTTTAAGGAGTGAGAAGGGATTTTAATTATGGTCAATAAAATTGATTTTAAAGCTAAGAATCTAACATCAAATGCGGGTCTTTTTCTGCTTCTTGAGAATGCAAAAAGTCTGGTAAATGAACTGGATTTGTGAGAAGTGGCAATACCTATACTGCAAACGGTGCTGCGAAAATGATCACGAGGCTAAACACATGGGACAAAGACAGAAGATTTGTCGTGTCTCGCGTATTGAAACCCGAAAAAGAAAGAGCACAATTATCACTTTTGGAGGGCTCGGAATACGAATGCTTTTTCTTTGTAACAAACACTGATTTACTTTCAGAAAAAGTTGTTGTTTCTTATGAAAAGCGTGGCAACACCGAGAATTACATCAAAGAAGCCAAGTATGATATGGCGGTTGGACATCTTTTATTGAAATCATTTTGGGCAAATGAGGCAGTATTTCAAATGATGATGCTATCATACAACTTATTTTTATTGTTCAAATTTGATTCCTTAAGCATTTCAGAATATAGGCAACAGATCAAGACCTTTCGCTTAAAGTATGTTTTTCTTGCCGCCAAAATCATTAAAACTGCCAGGTATGTGATTATGAAGCTGTCAGAAAATTATCCTTACAAAGAAGTGTATGAAAAATGCTTGGCATAAAAAGTAGATTAATCAAAAAAAACGAGCGGTGCTCTGTGGATAACTCACAGATTTTAATAACCATTCGCAAGTAGAAATTTGAAAAATATAAATTGTCAAAAATAATTGAAAGGTGGTGACATAAATGGTAAAATATTCATGTAACGATCTAGATTCTTCGTAAAATCATATTAATTCATGCGAATGAAAATTACACGTGGAATTTAGGTATTACTTATATTAGGATATAATAAATTCTATAAAATATATCATGTATGGCATAAATATGTTATTATATAACGGAAAACCATTGGAGTGGCAAATATTTTATGGATGAAAGATTAGATTAACTTTCTTTGACTATGTAAAAGGGAATTGAATAATATACAATAAAACTTATGATCTAAAGCCTTTACTTTTAAAAAAAATTAAAGGCTTATTTAATTTCATGCTTTAGGTTTAGTATTATCGATGCTTTTTTTAAGGATATTAATAATTACATGGATACTGCTCGACACCAATGCGCTAAAGTTTTAGCACGAAAGTTTAGCGGAGTCAATGACATATGGTTGTTGAATCTAATTTTAAAAAATAAAAAAATATGAAAGGAAAAATTTATGAATGAAGAAAAAAAAAGAGAAGTAGCAAAACGAAAAGAACTGGTAAACATACTAAAAAAAGCCGAAAAAGAAGCCCGTGTTAAGGCAATAAAAATTAGGAAACCTTTTAAGGGGTTGCAAATTCGTCCGACTGTGTCACTATTTGATGATGCGGATCGTCAAGAACCAGGAGAAAAAAACTGGGCGGGACGTGGATTTGATATTCATCCCCAAGTAACAATTATTTCGACAATATTGTTGGTTTTATTTATCGCTGCAACACTTATCTTCCCTAATCGAGCAGGAGAAACGTTTAGTGTAATTATGAGTGGTATTACTAAAAATGCAGGCTGGTTTTTTATTGCAGTAGCCAATGTTTTTGTTGGCGCTGCATTGTTTTTTGCTTTTGGTCGATATGGGAATATTAAAATAGGAGGACCAGAAGCGAAAACGGAGTTTACCAAAGTTTCTTGGTATGCGATGCTGTTAAGTGCCGGTACGGGAATAGGACTTATATTTTGGAGCGTAGCAGAGCCAATTTCACACTTAAACTCACCAATGCCTATGTTTGGTGGTTTAGTTCCGGGGTCGCCAGAAGCTGCACAAGCGGCAATGGCAGTAGCTTTTTTCCACTGGGGCATTCATCCTTGGGCAATTTACGCCATCGTTGGATTGTCATTGGCATTCTTTGCCTATAATCGTGGATTACCGTTAACCATTCGCTCTATTTTTTATCCAATCATCGGAAATAAAATTTATGGTTTTTGGGGGAATTTAATCGATATCTTAGCTGTTATGGCCACATTGACAGGACTGGCCACTTCCCTTGGACTCGGTGTTTCTCAGATAAATGCTGGCTTGAATCATTTGTTTGGCGTATCAATCAGTATTCCAATTCAAGTGGGATTAATTATTGGGATCACGGCTCTGGCCACACTATCTGTTGTTGCAGGGCTTGATGGCGGTGTTAAACGACTCAGTGAGCTTAATATGGTACTTGCAGGGGCGTTTTTAGTGTTCATTTTAGTTGCCGGACCAACCGTTTATATCCTGAGTGGTTTCACACAAAATATTGGCTACTATATGTCGAATTTTATTGAGATGAGCTCGTGGACAGAAACATTTAGAAACTCAAACTGGCAGGGTGCATGGACTGTTTTTTATTGGGCGTGGTGGATTTCATGGTCACCATTTGTAGGCATGTTTATCGCCAGAATTTCAAAAGGTCGAACAGTTAGGGAATTTATTTTAGGTGTTATGTTATTCCCTTCGCTATTATCATTTATTTGGATGTCTGTATTTGGTGGTACTGCAATTTTTCAGGAAACAAATGGCTTGGCAGATATCGGTTCGGCCATTCAAGTAGATGCTTCCAGGGCCTTATTTGCAATGTTAGATGCATTGCCATTTAGTAGTATGTTATCAGTTGTCGGAATTATTCTAATAACCGTATTCTTTGTAACCTCTTCTGATTCTGGTTCTTTGGTTGTCGACCATTTGACATCGGGGGGGAAGTTGAATTCTCCGGTACCGCAGAGAATCTTTTGGGCGGTTATGGAGGGTGTTGTTGCAGCAACTTTACTTATTGGTGGTGGATTATCGGCATTGCAAACTGCTTCAGTTATAACCGGTTTACCATTTGCATTTATTTTACTGCTGATGATTTATTCACTTAATGCTGGTCTGAAGCAAGAATTTGAAGTGGAAGAGAATGTTCGTAAGAAAGTACGGGAAGTACGAGAGAATTTTATTATCAATGAAGTGATCAATGCAGTTGTTCATGATCATGCATTGATAGAACGAGATAATGACAAAACCGTAAGCAGCAAAGAATCTTGACGGAACCAGGGGCTTTAACTTAATCATTGGATAGTAACAATTTAAGGATAATGCGGTTTCAGAAGTTCTTTTAATATCTCTAATTATCAATGTCCCAGTGACTGAAAACCAGCGGCAATTAAAAATTGCCCTGGTTTTTTTTAGTGTCCTTAATCAACTTATAAATTAATGGCATTTTTAAGATGTTCTGTTAGTTTGGTTTTATCGGGCGGGTAAGCCATCGCTGTGCATTTTGATCTATCATATAACTGATAATGGTCTGGAGTGCTTTTTCCCTATGTATATAGTTAAAATGGCTATAATTGACATTTCTGCTTTCTGAGGTATATATTACTTTTGGATTGGATGAGGCTATAATTTTGTTTCTATAAATTTTATCACCTTCTGGTTCAATATTTTAATATTAAACCAGAAGGTCTTTTTATATCCAAATCACCGCCATTTTTCTATCTTTCCTTGATTTTCCATTTGATATCATTTACACTTAAAATAAACTTTAATATACTATTTTATTTATGGAGGAATTCACTATGGAATTTGAGAATACAGATAAAAAACAACCCATACGGGTTAAACTCATATTCAATCCTGGCTCCGGTGAAAATGACGAATCACCAGTACAGATTATGGATGTGATTAAAGAGCTTCAGACCTGGAATTTTGTGGCTGAGCCCTATATAACTGCGCCCAACTCTGATTTATTTGCAGTGATAAGAGATGCCATTGCACAGGAGATTAAGTTGATTGTAGTCTGCGGTGGAGATGGCACCATCTCAGCTGTTACCAGAGCCATGATGGATACTGATACCATTCTTGGCATTATCCCAACAGGCACTCAAAATAATGTGGCTCTTAGCCTGGGTATTCCTACCGATATTCCTTCAGCCATTGCTATTCTGGGAAAAGGACAGCCTGTAAAAGCAGATATTGGATTGGTTACCTGTAACGATATCACCACGCCTTTCATAGAACTATGCTCAGTCGGATTGTTTTCAACGCTTTTTCCCTCCGGAGATGACATCCAACATGGTAACATCGCACGTATCGGTGATTTTCTGGGAATTCTAACGACTTCCCCACCATCGGACATACATCTTTTGCTGGATGATGATCAGGAGATTCATAAGTTTGGACACGCAGCCTTAATATCGAATATGCCTTATATCGGTCGCCATTATCAAGTGGGTGAACTGGATGCATATCATGATGGCTTATTGGATGTGTTGTTTTTTGCCGATCTTTCAAAGCTTGATTTAATCGGTTATATTCTCAGCGGAGTGGGAACCGATACTCCCGAGGATCCTCGAATTCAGCATTTCCGTGTACGCCGAGTTGTCATTGATACCCAACCTGCCATGTCTGTTATGGCAGATGGAATATCCCTTGGAGAAGGTTTAGTGCGAATCGAAGTACAGCAAAATGCGTTGACTGTTATGGTCGGATTATCAGAGTCACATGAGTTGGTTTAATTGGCACAATTCCTTGAATCATAAAGAAATAAAACCCTCTGATGAAATCAGGATTCCTGATCTGGAAATTCACGGAACCGGGAAAAAAATCATCAATCGCATAAGGCAAATTCCTCACATTTACTGGCTAATCATTATTACGGTTCTATTAGTGATATTATTAAACTTAATCCCAAGTTATGCCGGGACTGTTTTTTTGTCGGGTTTAAAAGACCAGGGAACTTTAGTAAGTCTGGTAATTATTTTTGGCTTAGTGGCCATTTCACTTGTATGGTCTGTTGGTCAGCGCATCGATGTTTGGGTTTTTCTGTATTTCAATATGCATGGGCGCCGCGAACCTTGGCTTGATTGGATGATGCTGGGTTTTACTCAAATTGGCAGCGGCATTTTTGCTATGATCATTGCCATTATTTTCTATATTTCCGGAAATCACCTGATGGCCTATGCGTTCGCATTGGGCACCTTAACCTTATGGATGGTTGTTGGACTTATCAAAGTTCTCGTTCATCGAAGGCGACCCTATATCAGGCTTGAAAATAGTCGCATTGTAGGTTCACCTGCCAGTGGCTGTTCATTTCCCAGCGGACACACCAGCCAGTCATTTTTCATGGTTACCCTATTGTCCCACTATTATCAAGTGAGTTTTTCGCTATGGTTATTGATGGTTACTCTTGCTTTATTTGTAGGAATCACACGAATTTATGTGGGAATGCATTACCCACGGGATGTTCTCGGAGGAGCTATTCTTGGCACCGCCTGGGGGCTTTTAGGTGTGATTGTCAACAGTTCTTTTTGACGTTTCTCCATTCTTAAATAGAGTAATCTTATTTTTTGAAAATTGACCTCATATTTGCAATAATGGCTGATATTGGAATAGTAATACATCAGGCAATAATAATTTCTTTTACGATTCCCCAATGAACCATTCTATATTCATCAGCTGCGCCAATCCCCATAATACTTCCTACCACAACATGTGTGGTTGAAACAGGTGCTCCAAATCCTGAGTCAATACTAAACCCGTTGTTGTAAAACCACTCATCACATCAAAACAGGCATCTAAGGAAGAAGGTATGGTGATGTATAAAGTTATTGTAAAAACATATTAACAATTACGAAACCTCAAATAATTCTTTAACTTTTTTCAATTCATTAGGAATGCGAATACCCTGGGGACAATGTTCTTCACATTTTCCACATTCAACACAATTTGACGCCTTTTGCTTTGGTCCAAACCGATTGTACGTATCCGATTTACCAAACATATAATAATCATTGTAAGCGCTGAAATTCCGAGGGATCTGTACCCCTTCAGGACATGGCATGCAATAGCCGCAGGCTGTGCAATTCACTTTTATTCTTTTCACAAAACTTTTTTTTGCTTTCTCAATGACTTCCATTTCTTTTTCAGTGAATGAGTTTGCCTGCGTTTCGCTTGCAATCTTAATGTTTTCTGACACTTGTTCCATTTCATTCATACCACTTAAAACAACCGATACCTCAGGATGATTCAATATCCATCCAAGTCCCCATGCTGCAGGGGTTCTTTTTATTTCTGATTGATTAAAAATATCGTTGACGTCCTCTGGAACATTTACAAGCTTACCGCCTCTGAGAGGTTCCATAATGGTAACACCCAAACCTTTTTTTGTAGCATATTTTAAGCCTTCTGTTCCGGCCTGAAAATTTTCATCTAAATAATTGTATTGAATCTGGCAAAAAGACCAATCATAATAATCCACTATTTCTTTAAATAATTCAAGATTATCGTGGAATGAAAATCCCGCATATTTTATTCTTCCGTCTTTTATAGCCTGATCTAAAAATCCGGCAACACCAGCTTCCTTTAACTGTGGCCATGTTGAACTGTCAATGCCATGCACTAAATAAAAATCGATTGTTTGGGTATTTAGCCGCTTTAATTGTTCATTTAAATATTTATCCATATCTTCTCTTGTTTTTATTAACCAGCTGGGAAGTTTTGTTGCCAATTTTACTTTCTCTCGATAACCATCTTTTAAAGCTTTGGCTACCAAAGGTTCACTTTTTCCGCCTTTTCCCATA
>JAENWK010000050.1 GCA_016650045.1 Eubacteriaceae bacterium
ATTGGTATTGGTGAAAATAGGAGCCAACTCATGCTGAGCAGGAGCAACTTCGTTATGACGGGTTTTAGAAGCGATACCCAGGGCCCAGAGTTCTCTGTCCAGATCTGCCATATAATTGCCAACACGTCCACGAATACGGCCGAAGTAATGGGTTTCCATTTCCTGGCCTTTTGGTGGTTTGGCACCAAAGAGGGTACGGCCGGTAAGAATTAAATCCTTACGTTGTTTGAACATTTCTCTTTCGATAAGGAAGTATTCCTGTTCAGCACCGGCAGTAGTGGTGACTTTTTTAACATCAGTCTTACCCAGAAGCTTGAGAATACGAAGGGCATGATGATTCAGGGCTTCCATAGAACGTAACAGTGGTGTTTTCTTATCCAGCACTTCACCTGAGTAAGAACAAAAGATGGTCGGGATACAAAGGGTGGTTCCTTTAACAAAAGCATAGGAAGTCGGATCCCAGGCGGTATAGCCGCGGGCTTCAAAAGTGGCTCTCAGTCCGCCGGAAGGGAATGATGAGGCGTCGGGTTCCCCTTTAATCAGTTCTTTACCTGAGAATTCCATCATGACCCTGCCATCTTCGGTGGGGTTGATAAATGCGTCATGCTTTTCAGCAGTGACGCCGGTCATGGGTTGGAACCAATGGGTGAAATGAGTAGCGCCATGTTCCAAGGCCCAGTCCATCATGGCATTGGCGACAACTTCGGCAACATTTTCTTCCAGCGGCAAGTCCTCTTTCATGGTTTTTAAAAGGGAAGCATAAATGTGCTTGGGTAAGCGCTTACGCATCACTCCGGAATTAAAAACCTTTGAACCGAAAATATCAGCGACATTTTCTTTGACAATATTTTGCATGTGAATATCCTCCTAAAATTTGTACTTATATTTTGTTTAATTAAACCATTGAGTTATCGTTGACTCGTAGGTTATAATATAAACTGAATAAAATAAATGAAACACAACCCCATTGGGGCTGAACAGCAAAACTTAAATAAAAAAGGCGCAAAATAAAAGTGTGTTTTAACACTCTCAAAAGCACCATTGCTATTAAATATTAATGTGGCAGAGACCACCTTATTTAAGTTGATTTAATTATAGACCATGAAAAATGCCTTGTAAAGAGATTTTTAATAAAAAACAGGGTGCGTTCTTAAAACTTAAGGAATGGATAAAAAAATTATAAATAAAAAACCAATTATTATATTATATTATATTTCAATAATATGGGTAATAAACATAATAGCAGGTTAATTAAATGAAAGAGGGAAGCCAAGTGAGTATAAACAGGGAGGAAATTAAATTGAACATTAATGAAGAAAAACATGTAGAGGTCCTTGATGTTTTATTGGGAGATGTGGATTTAATGATGGCGGTCAACGCCTTGGCTAGTTTTGAAGCAGGGTATATTTTAGTGTCGGAAAGAATTCCGGGATTAACCCTGGAAGAATTCACCAGTTCAATGCAACTCATAAAACAAGTAATTTTGGCACAAATGGAAAAAACAAGCATTCAATAAACAGAGAATAGGTGAAACTAAAAGAAGCGATGGTCACCTGGTTTTTAAAACAGGAAAACATAAGGGATGTTGAAAAAAATAAATTGAAACTTTAGGCGAAATATGATTTAATAGTAAGGTAAATAAAGTATATTGTATACACAAAGTTAATAAGGTCATTTTTTAAGAACAATGGGGTTCTGTCCTCCTGAAAATAATTTTCAGAGGGGGTGGTTCTTTGTGTTCTTTTTTTTTACTTTTAATCGTAGTCAATACATGAAACCACAAAGGAGAAACCGATGTTGAAAAAAGAAGGCGAAATCAGAATACCGTCAGGGTGTGCTATTTCGGGAATTATAAATAGATCAGGCCAATGCTCAATTAATGGGAGCGAAATTGTTAAATCCATCTCCTATATGCACGATCGTTCCAATGGTTTAGGTGGAGGCTTTGCCGGTTATGGCATTTACCCGGAATATGCTGACCAATATGCCTTTCATGTTTTTTATGATGACATGAGTGCCAGGGAAGAAACCGAACGTTATCTGGATCGCACTTTCGAAATGGTGAACCTGAGTCGTATTCCCACCCGAAAACACCCCCGGATTAAGAACGAACCTCAGATCTGGCGCTATTTCGTGAATCCGATTTTTACTGTGCTTCAGGAAGACCAGGATGAA
The DNA here is from genome assembly GCA_016650045.1 of Eubacteriaceae bacterium. Lineage (GTDB taxonomy): Bacteria > Bacillota > Clostridia > Eubacteriales > Eubacteriaceae > Acetobacterium. The sequence goes on from JAENWK010000050.1 coordinate 2,176, forward strand.
ATTGATGAAAAGAAATTTATAGTGGAAACCGTTTTTTATATTAATACATATATTAAAGGAGCCTATATATTTTCGAGTGGAAAAAATATGGGCGTTTTTAAAGCCGTCGGCTTTCCTGAAGATGTTGGGGAATTCTACCGTCTGGAAGAATATGACGGTTATTCCTGGACTGCCCATGGCCGGTACCCCACCAATACGCCAGGATGGTGGGGCGGAGCTCATCCCTTTGCACTTCTGGATTATTCCATTGTTCATAACGGGGAAATTTCTTCCTACGATGCCAACCGACGTTTCATTGAAATGTTTGACTATAAATGCACCCTCCAAACCGATACCGAGGTGATTACCTATATTATTGATTATCTGAATCGGAAACAAGGTTTGAATTTTGAAGACATTGCAAAAATTATTGCGGCGCCTTTCTGGGAGGAAATTGAACGCCTGCCTGAAGCCGAAGCAAAACGGATCAAGTTGTTTAGAAATACCTTTGCAAGTCTTCTGATTACCGGCCCATTCTCCATTATTCTTGGTTTTGATGGCGGGCTCATGGCACTGAACGATCGACTGAAACTGCGATCCATGGTTGTCGGGGAAAAAGATAATATTGTCTATTTGGCAAGCGAAGAATGTGCCATCCGTGGAATTTGCCCGGATATTGAAAATGTGTGGGCACCCCAGGGTGGCGAACCCATCATTATCAGAGTGGGAAAATAGGAGAAAATATGGCTATAAATTTTATACATCCAGAGTTTGAAATCATCCGAGAAGAAAAACGCTGTATTAAGTGTCGGGCCTGTGAACGTCAGTGCGCCAATGAGGTGCACAGCTATGATCAGGAATTTGATTGCATGGAATCCGATGAATCCAAATGTGTGGATTGCCAGCGCTGTGTGAGTCTCTGTCCCACACGAGCCCTAAAAATAAGAAAAACCGATAACCGTTATCGGGAAAATGCCAATTGGCAGCAGCAAGCCATGGAAGAAATTTTTCGCCAGGCTGATACCGGAGGAGTCCTGCTTTCCAGTATGGGAACCCCCAAGGATTATCCCAATTACTGGGACAAGATCCTTATTAATGCCAGCCAGGTCACCAATCCACCCATTGACCCTCTAAGGGAACCCATGGAAACCAAGGTTTTCCTTGGAAAAAAATTAAATAAATTGGAATTTGACGAAAACGGAGAGTTATTGTCAGAAATACCACCGCAAATTGAACTTGAAATGCCCATTATGTTTTCAGCCATGTCTTACGGTTCCATCAGCGAAAATGCCCATAAGTCACTGGCGCGGGCAGCCACAGAGCTTGGCACCTGTTACAACACCGGCGAAGGCGGACTGAATCAGGATTTGTACAAATATGGTGCCAATACCATTGTTCAGGTGGCTTCCGGACGTTTTGGAGTGCACAAAGACTATTTAAATGCCGGCGCCGCCATTGAAATCAAAATGGGTCAAGGCGCGAAACCCGGGATCGGCGGACATCTCCCGGGAAGAAAGATTTTGGAAAAGGTGTCAAGGACACGCATGATTCCCGTTGGCGTTGATGCCATATCACCGGCACCCCATCATGATATTTATTCCATAGAAGATTTACGGCAGCTTATTTTTTCATTAAAAGAAGCCACCAACTACGAAAAACCGGTCATTGTAAAAATTGCCGCGGTGCATAATGTTGCCGCCATTGCCTCGGGGATTGCCCGTTCAGGCGCAGATATTATTGCCATTGATGGATTTCGGGGAGGTACCGGTGCGGCACCAACCCGAATCCGGGATAACGTGGGAATTCCCATTGAATTAGCCCTGGCAGCTGTGGATCAGCGACTCCGGGATGAAAAAATCCGCAATGATGTGTCCATTGTCATTGGGGGAAGCATCCGCAGCAGTGCGGATGTTGTAAAAGCCATTGCCCTTGGCGCCGATGCGGTTTATATTGGCACCGCCGCCCTGCTGGCATTGGGATGCCACCTGTGTCGTACCTGTCACACCGGAAAATGCAATTGGGGAATTGCCACCCAGCGCGAGGATTTGGTCAAACGATTGAATCCGGATATTGGTGCAAAACGCCTGGCCAACCTCGTCAGTGCATGGAACCATGAGATTATGGAAATGATGGGCGGCATGGGGATTAACTCCATCGAAGCCCTCAAAGGGAACCGCCTGATGCTGCGAGGCATTGGGATGTCCGCCAAAGAACTGGAAATTTTCGGCATTTCCCATGCCGGCGAATAATCGAAGCCCTGTTACAAGTGAATTAAGAAATGGAGTAAATATGAAGCGTGTCTATGTGAATGAAGAGTGGTGCCTTGGCTGCCATTTATGCGAAATTCAATGCGCTTTTGCCAATTCCGGAGAAGCGGATATGGTTAAAGCCTTTAATAATAGTGAACAAAAACCGTTGGCGCGAATCACGGTGGAGGATGGTGAAAATGACATTCATTTTGCAGTATCCTGCCGTCACTGTGAAACACCTTATTGTGTCAAAGGCTGCATTACCGGAGCGTTAACCGTTAATGAAAATGGGATTGTCCAAATTGATGACACCCGCTGTGTGGGCTGTCGTACCTGTATTTTAATGTGCCCCTACGGTTGCCTGACCGTGGGACATAATAAAACCCTTTTAAAATGTGAATTGTGTGTGGAAAACCTTGGCGGAGAACCTTCCTGCGTCAGGCGATGTCCCAACAATGCCATTGTCTTCGAAGACAGAGATGGGGGTTTATTATAATGAAAAAGTTTAAATATATCATCATCGGAAATTCCGCCGGAGCCATTGGCGGGGTGCAGGGCATCCGAAAAGTTGATCAGGCAAGCGAGATTCTCATCATCACCTCTGAACCCTGGGAAACCTATTCAAGGCCGTTAATCTCTTATTGGCTTCAGGGTAAAGTGAAGCGAGAGAAAATGCATTATCGGGATCCTTCTTTTTATAAGGAAAATAATTGCCGGATACGTTATAATACCAGTGTCGAAAAAATCAATCCACAGGATCAAACCATGGCACTGGCTGATGGCGAAATCATCGGCTATGAAAAGCTGTTGGTTGCCACCGGATCGATTCCCTTCGTTCCCCCAATCAAGGGACTGCCAAAAAACTTAAAAGAATCCAAATCTATTTTTACATTCACCACCTTGGCGGATGCCATTGGCGTTAAAAAAGGCCTGACTAATGACGCCAGAGTCGTCATCCTCGGCGCCGGCCTGATCGGACTGAAAGCGGCTGAAGCCATGGTGAACCAATGCCAAAGTGTCACCGTTGTGGATTTGGCAGACCGTGTCTTACCCAGTGTTTTAGAAGACAAAAGCAGTGATATAGTAAAGAAACATTTAGAAACCCAGGCCGTTGATTTTATGTTGGAAACCAGTATTACAGAAATCAGGGATAAGGAAGTGCTACTCAGTAATGGCAAATCACTTCCCTATGAGATACTGATTCTGGCTGTCGGCACCAAACCCCAATGTACCCTGATACAGGAAGCCAGGGGTGACATTGGTCGGGGAATCGTCACCGATCACCACCAGGAAACAACCCTTAAAAATATCTATGCCGCCGGGGATTGTACCCAAAGCTTAGACATTAGCTCAGAAACCCAGAAAAATCTGGCCATTCTTCCCAACGCTTTTTTACAGGGTGAAGTGGCAGGAATGAACATGGCTGGGGAAGAAGCCGTTTATGATCAGGCTTTTCCACTGAACTCGGTGGGATTTATGGGCCTATATATTCTCAGCGCCGGAACCTATGACGGCGTTGCCTATGAAACCCAAACTCCGGAGCAGTATAAAAAAATCTTCATTAAAGATAATGTGCTCAAGGGCTATATTATTATTGGAGACTGTATGCGGGGAGGGATTTATACGGATCTCATCAGAGAACAAACAGACTTATCCACAATTGATCTTAAAATGTTGATAACTTCCCCTCAGATCATGGCCTTTAATCAAAGCAGTCGCAAAGAAAAGCTGGCCCAAAGTCATTAAGCCCAAGGAGAAAAAAATGATTATACAAGGAAAAGACGTTTACTTTACCGATTTAAACAAAGCCATAAAACAAGCAGATGCCACTGAAGTGACCGTTGAAAATATCATTGGCCAGCGTTATATTGGCAGTGGTGTTGAAGGAAAAAATCTGATTCTTTATGGAACTCCGGGCAATGCTTTAGGGGCTTATCTTAATAATTGCAACATCACGGTTCATGGCAACGTTCAGGACGCCGTGGGAGATACCATGAATAATGGCGAAATCATTGTCCATGGCAATGGCGGGGATACCCTGGGGTATGCCATGCGAGGCGGTGCCATTTACGTTAAAGGCAATGGCGGCTATCGGGTCGGCATTCATATGAAAGAATATAAGGAACTAAAACCAGTCATTGTGGTTGGCGGAAAAGTCGGTTCTTTTTTAGGAGAATACCAGGCCGGCGGCATTATTGTGATCTTGGGTTTAGGTGTTGAAAACATCTTTCCCACCGGCAATTATTGCGGCACCGGCATGCATGGCGGGGTGATGTATATTAGAAGCGATGTGCCGCCGGAAAATCTGCCCCGGCATTTAATCGTTAAAAAATGCATCAAAGAGGATCTTAATCAGATCATGCCGTTTATAAAAAATTATTGTCAGCTGTTTAACGTGAAAGAGGCGGACATTTTCAAAAAGTCCTTTTATAAATTGACACCAGGCGCCAATCATTATAATACAATCTATGCCCCTAATTAAAATTAACGGAGGTAAAAAATGAGTTTAGCCAGAAAAACCATTGAAACCATGCAATTTATCGAAGAAAATGATGTTAAATTTATCAGGCTTCAGTTTTGTGATCTCGATGGTCAGAATCGGAACATCGCTATTTTAGCCAACCAAATCGAACGCGCTTTGGCCAGCGGCATCCCTTTTGATGCTTCATCCATTGCCGGATTTTCTGAATCAAAAAATTCAGATCTGGTGTTATTCCCGGATATCAGTACGATTCAGATTTTACCCTGGCGTCCCCAACAGGGAAAGGTTGCCCGGATCATCTGTGATATTAAATACCCCAACGGCGAAATTTACCAGGGCGACAGCCGCAATATTTTAAAGGAAACCATGAAACAGGCCAAGGCCCTGGGGTACCTTTTTAATATCGGCACCGAGTGTGAATTTTATCTGTTTAAACAGGATGAAGAGGGCGAACCCACCACCGAACCCAGTGATCAGGCCGGGTATTTTGATCTCGCACCCTTTGACCGCGGTGAAAACACCCGCAGAGAAATTTGCCTGACGCTTGAGGATATGGGCTTTGAAATTGAAAGCTCCCGACATGAATCCGGGAAGGGTCAGCATGGCATTGCTTTTAAATTTGATAATGCCCTCATTTCCGCGGATAATATGATGACCTTTAAAACCGTGGTAAAAACCGTTGCCCAAAGAAACGGACTCCATGCGTCATTTTTGCCAAAACCGCTGATGGATGAACCGGGCAGCGGCATGCACATTAACGCCTCCCTGATGATTGATGGGGAAAATATTTTCAAGAGCGATAATGGCATCCTGTCAATGGCAGCCCAGTATTTCATTGCCGGCGTATTGGCCCACATTAAGGGCATTACCGCCGTTGGCAACCCCCTGATTAATAGCTACAAACGCCTGATGGGCGGTCAGGAAGCGCCTCAGCACATTGGCTGGAGTTTTACCAACCGAGCCCCCTTAATTCGGATTCCGGCATCGGTTGCAGACTATTCAAGAATGGAACTTCGCAGTCCTGATCCCACCTGTAATCCCTATTTAACCTTTGCTCTTATTCTGGCGGCGGGCATGGAAGGTCTGCTGAAAAAATTGCCGCTAATGGATGAATTAACCCTGGGCGCCAATGAAATCACCGCGGAAATCAAAACAGATAAAAGCATTGAAGAACTTCCCATTACCCTTTCCGAAGCCATTGCGGCCATGGAAAATGATGCTTTAATTGAAAGTGTTCTAGGAGACGGACTCATGAAAAAATACGTTGAGCTTAAAAAACAGGAATGGCTGGATTATATTAAAACCGTCCATCCCTGGGAAATTGATCGTTATTTCTCCATTTACTAAACGCCAAAATCAGAAAAAATAAAAAGTGGGCGGGAGGTGAAGGGGATGAGCGGCGTATTATTAGTATGCAAACAAAATGATGTGATCAAGGGGCTTACCGAAATACTGCGCCCCATGAATTTTCAACTAATCGATTCGGCCACCTCAGCGGGGGAAGGCCGACGACGACTCCAGGAAATTGATTATGATCTGGTGATTGTCAACACACCATTAGGCGATGAATTCGGGGTGGACTTTGCCATGGACATCCTGGAAAAATATAGGGTTGGAGTCATTCTCATTGTTAAAAACGAACTCGTTGAACATGTGGAGGAGAAACTTCTGAATACAGCGGCTTTTGTGGTTTCAAAACCTCTCAACCACCAGCTCCTTGTTCAAAACATTCGGTTTGTCCTTCAATCCAGAGAAAAGATTCAAAGGCTTCAAACCCAAAACACCGAGCTGAAAGAAAAAATTGATGACATGGCCCTTATATATCGAGGAAAGCTTTGTTTAATGGGCTATCTGAACATGAGTGAAGATGAGGCCCACCGATATATTCAAAAACGGGCAATGGATATGCGAATATCCCCACGAAAAGCAGCGGAACAGGTCATTAAAACCTACGATAAAAAAAGATAAACCAAAGGTTCCATAACAAGACGCTGTCTGGTTATGGAACCTTTTAGTTTGTTGTGGTACAATGGTCACAGAAAAGATGTAAACAATATCATGGTTTTTAAAAAAATAGTTGGATCAAATATGACTTGTTTATGTTATAATATTATGGGAAAAATTGATCCCATAAGTGTAACAATAATAATCATTTAATGGTTTAGACAGAAGAAAAGCAGTCGTTTTGAATGCATTTTCTGATCTGAGGATTAAGGAAGGAATAAAATATATGTCGATTTCTGTATTAGTTGGCGCCCAATGGGGCGATGAGGGTAAAGGAAAAATGGTGGATTACTTCGCTGAACAATCGGACCTAATCGTACGATTTCAGGGAGGGGATAATGCGGGTCACACCGTTATCAATGATTACGGTGTCTTTAAGCTTCACCTAATTCCCTGCGGCGTTTTTAACAAAAACTGTCAATGTCTCGTTGGAACAGGAATGGTGGTTAATCCAGATGTTCTGCTTGAAGAAATGCAACAAATCACAGATGCCAAGGTTAGTGTAGCAGGATTATTTATTTCCGAAAAAGCCCATATCCTGATGCCATATCATCAAAAACTGGATGAGCTCATGGAAGCCAAAGGCGGCATTGGCACCACGAAACGCGGGATTGGTCAAGCCTATGCCTATAAAGCAATGCGAAAAAGCCTGCGCTTTGAAGATTTACTAAAGCTTGAAAATGCCAGAGCAAAGCTTGAAACCATTGTTCCGGTTGTCAACGATCAAATGGCTTCCTATAAGATAGAACCATATACCGTTGAAGCCCTATACGCAAAATGCGAAGAATGGGCAAAACTATATAAACACATGATTGTGGATCCGATGATTTATCTCCACGACATGATTGATGCGGATAAGGATATTTTATTTGAAGGCCAATTGGGAGCCATGAAGGATATTGACCTTGGCATTTTCCCTTACGTCACATCCTCAAATCCATTGGCTGCCTATGCAGCCGTCAGCGGCGGTTTCCCCGCAAAAAAAATCAACAAGGTCATTGGCGTGGCAAAAGCCTTTTCCAGTGCCGTTGGTGATGGTCCATTCCCAACCGAAGAGGTTGGCGGAACCATTGATATTCTAAGAGGTACCGGAGAAAAACCCGATGATGAGTTTGGCGCCAGAACAGGTCGATCCCGTCGACTGGGTTGGTTTGACATTCCGGTTGTGAGATACACCCATGCGATCAACGGATACGATGAACTGGCTTTGTGTAAAATTGATAAGCTGGATGATTTGCCGGAAATAAAGATTTGTGTGGACTATAAGCTGGATGGCGTATTGGTTAAGGGATTCCCGAATACCGAAGATTTAGAGCGGGTTGAACCGGTTTATCTCACCCTTCCAGGTTGGTTAAGCGATACCACAAAAATTCGTCGATTGGCTGATCTTCCGAAAAATGCCAAAAAATATATTAAGACAATTGAAGATTTGGTCGGAACAACCATTGCCTATGTGGGCGTTGGCCCCAATCGTGAAGATTTAGCAATTCGATAATTAGCAAAAGTAAAATACCTGATTGCATGCAATCAGGTATTTTTTGAAAATATATAACAAGCGGAGGGAAAAAATGTCCTATTACAAAAGAGATAAACGCGCCTGGCTGGTACTTTCAGATGGCAGCGTTTTTGAAGGTTATAACTTTGGCTGTGAAGGCACCACCATCGGTGAAATTGTTTTTAACACTGGCATGACAGGTTATCAGGAAGTATTAACCGATCCATCTTACTATGGTCAGATTGTGCTTCAAACCTATCCTCTCATTGGCAACTACGGCATTAACGCCGACGATATGGAATCTGAAAAAAGCTGGGTCAATGGTTATATCACCAAAGAATGGTGTGAAGAACCATCCAACTTCAGAAATACAAAAACCATTAATGAATTTATGATTGAACAGGATAAAATTGGGATTTGGGATGTGGATACCCGTGCCATTACCCGGGTGATCCGTGAACATGGGACCATGAACGCCGCCATTACCACCGAAGAGTTTGAAACCAATAAGGAAGCCCTGTTAGAAAAAATAAGAGCCTTTAAAGTCGTTAATCCGGTTCAGGCCGTGACGAGAAAGAACAAGGGCTGGTATTACAGCCAGGAAAACCGTGCCAATCATGTGGCCCTCATTGATTATGGGTATAAACATAATATTCTGCGCATGCTGTTGCGTTTAGGCTGCAATGTTACCGTCATGCCGGCAAATACCACACCGGAAGAAATTAAGATGCTGAATCCTGATGGGATCATGCTGTCCAACGGACCGGGGGACCCTGAAGATAACGTTCAGATTATTGAAAACCTCAAAGGCTTTATCGAATATGGCAAACCAATCTTCGGTATTTGTCTGGGACATCAGCTCATGGCGTTGGCCATGGGTGGAAAAACCATTAAACTCAAATACGGTCATCGGGGAATGAACCAACCGGTCAAGGATGTGGCCCGAGATCGGGTCTTTATTACCAGCCAGAACCATGGCTACGC
>JAENWK010000127.1 GCA_016650045.1 Eubacteriaceae bacterium
GTTTATGCAATCAATATTGGTGCAAAGACCAATAGCAATAACCAGGCAGCAGAACAAAAAACAACCCAAATTACCACTGAAGATGGACTGACGGTTGTTATAACAGAATATTCTGTTGGGGAAACCAGCGATGAAATCCTTGAATATGAACAAATTTTATATGATGGCGGTTTTATGGCTACCAAACCCAGCACACAATTTACAGAAGAAGTCCAAACGGCTTTAAAAACGTATCAAGCTATGAGAGGACTGGACGTAACAGGTAAACTCGATCGTTCCACCATTATTTCTTTAATATCTGAAAATATTAAGTTTGAAAAAGGCGACAGCAGTCAGGTACTCAAAACCTATCAACAAATCTTAGTGGATCAAAAATATTTGGCAGAAGCTGATGCCAATGGCACCTTTGGTGATACTACCGAAGCAGCAGTGAAAGCATTTCAAAAAGCCAATGGATTAACAGAAACAGGGAAGATTGATGCAAACACATTAAAAGCACTGGATGCCCTGAGAAAATAATAATAGCAACCAACCTGAACCGTCATTAAAATGACGGTTTTTTGTTTACAAAAGGATATTATTTGGTATAATTATAGTATTGTTTAAAAACTAACGATAGTGATCATATAACTGTAAACAAGAAACGAGGAAGAGAATGAAAGTTGTCACACCCAAAGAAATGACTCTTATGGATCAAAACACAATTGCATCAGGGGTTAAGAGCCTTGATCTCATGGAAAAAGCAGGGAGTAAATGCACTGAAATAATTGCAATGGATCTGGAAAAAACAGCCCAAGTGGTAGTTGTCTGCGGACCTGGAAATAATGGGGGAGATGGTGAAGTTATCAGTCGTCTTCTTTTTGAATATGGCTATGGTGTGAATGTTTTCATTACCGAGCCAGAGGAAAAACTGACAAAAGAAAGTCGCATAAACCTAGGGCTTTTAAAAGAACGAGATATACCGGTTCGTTTTATTATTCAAGAAGAAGATTTTGAAGAGTTTGAATTGATTTTAAAACAGACAACCCTAATCGTTGATGCTATCTTTGGAACCGGCTTAACTGAATGCGAAATTTCGGATAAGTATCATCGAATTTTTGATATTGTCAATGAATTTTCAGGAGAAATCATTGCCATTGATATTCCTTCAGGATTAAGAGGGGATGTGGGTCTCACTCTGGGTAATGGTATTTTTGCTGATCAAACCATTGTTATACAAAATTATAAAACAGGGTGTCTGCTTAATGACGGACCAGACCACACCGGAGATACCATGCTGATCGATATTGGTATTGATGAAAATAGCATTTCAAACAATAAGTACTACACCCAGGAGTCAGATCTTTCATTTCCCAAGAAAAGAAAAAAGAACACCCATAAGTATGATTATGGTTCCGTAGTAATAATTGCCGGTTCAAAAGGCATGAGTGGTGCGGGCATTCTTGCGGTAGAAGGCGCACTGAAAAGTGGTGGTGGTTTAGTAACCTGTTATGTTCCGGAAGATATCTATTTGCCAGTGGTTGCACGATCGCCGGTAGAAGCACTGATTAAGACCTATAACTGTAATATTACAGCCGAAAACATTGAAAAAGATCGAAAAAAAGTAATTCTTATTGGCCCAGGCATTGGCCGGGCTAAAAATTATAGCTTAATATTAGAACATCTCCTGGAAGGGGAGTTGCCAGTGGTGATTGATGCCGATGGTCTTCATCATTTAGGACATGTGATTGATTCATTAAAAGTATCCAAAACACCGGTCATCATTACTCCTCATTTTGGAGAATTTTCAAGACTTATTAATGTCCCAAGAGAAGATATTCTTCAGGACCCCATTGGGTATGGACAAAAATTTGCGGATGAATATCAGGTTGTATTAGTACTAAAAGGCTATCGCACAATGATTTTTGGTACCAACGGCGAAATCTGGTTTAATTCCACAGGTAATCCTGGAATGGCCACCGGAGGCAGCGGTGACGTTCTGGCAGGAATGATTGCTGGTATTGCAGGCCAGAATATTGACTTATTTGAGGCTGCAAAAGCCGGAGTATTTTATCACGGAAAAGCTGGAGATCATTATGCCAGCGCTTTTGGACAAAGCACCCTTACCGCCAGAAATATTGTCCAATCATTAAAGTATGTTCTTAAATAGGCCTAAAATAATTTCAAATTAAGCGGAAGAAGCAATGTGATTTTCAACTTGCTTCTTTTTTTTGGAACCAAAGCGATTATCAGTTCCAGAATTTTCAAAGTTACCCTTTGATAACTCGACAAAAGTTGTAACAGTGAGATTAATAAGATATAATTAAAGAGAAGTGGTTAGTTAAAGATAAATATTCTTAAAAAAGCCGGGAGCAAAAATGAATAATTTCAAACAACATTTGGACATCATATGTTCATATGAGCCTTATCAATATATTATCAGCAATACTGAAAAAAAAGATGAAAAATTTAATAGAATCGTGATCAATTTAAAAAATGAAGGATATCAGGTTGAAAAATTTTCAAAAGAACAAGTTTTTCATGAAAATATAATAAAAAAAGATTTGATCTCTTTTATATCAGGGGCATTTGAAAAAAAATATAAACAATTAAATGCATGGAGTGAAGATTTTGAATTCATGATTCGAATATCCAAAAAAGGTAAATGTTCTTTTTCGAAAAGCATCAATAAAAATAAGCAATCGAAATCTTTGGATCACAATCGAAAAAAGAATTATATTTTACCTGAGGGTACCTGTATTGAGCCACTGGTGGATATGGGAATATTCACACAGTCAGGCACAGTCGTCAATACCATGTATGATAAATATAAACAAATTAATCGATTCATAGAAATCATTGACGATTCAATCAAAGATTTAGACATTAAAAATTTCACAATCATCGATTTTGGGTGTGGTAAATCATATTTCACTTTTGTTTTATACTATTATTTTACAGTTATTCGAAAAATTGATGTGAAAATAATAGGTTTAGATCTAAAAATTGATGTGATTGCGAAATGCAATGAAACAGCAAAAAAATATGGATATGATCATTTGCATTTTGAGTTAGGTGATATTAATGGCTATCAATGTAATTTTCCTGTGGATATGGTCATTACCCTTCATGCATGCGATACTGCTACGGATTATGCCCTTTTTAACGCCGTTGAGTGGAATGCCAAAATGATTTTTTCGGTTCCCTGCTGTCAACATGAATTGAACGAACAAATTGAAAGTGATAAACTATCCCTATTTACCCGTTATGGCATTATTAAAGAACGAACGTCTGCATTAATAACTGATGCCATCAGAGGTAATTTACTTGAATGTTGCGGTTATAAAACCCAATTATTGGAATTTATTGATTTTGATCATACACCGAAGAATATATTAATAAGGGCAATAAAAAAGAATGTTTCATTGGAAACAAAAAAAATGTGTCTGGAAGAGGTCAGAAATATAATAGAAGAATTTAGTTTAAAGCCTACGTTGTATGATTTGTTGCGTCAGAATAATTACATTGAATAAAATGTGGTGAACTAAGGTAGAAGTTAAACCCTCCAGAACTCATTGATGTTCAGGAAAAGTTGGAGAATATCCTCGAACGCATTACTAATGGGACTGCAATGATCATCGGGATTAGGATTTTATTTTATGCAAACACTTGATTTAAATAATAACAGTGTTTTTAATCTATTTAGGTTATAATAAAAGGGTTAAATTTATTAAGCTAAGTTATTTAGGAGAAACAACAATATATGAGTCATCAAAAGAATGAAAAAAGAGAACTGGAACACAACAAAAGCTATTCCATTAAAACTTTCGGATGTCAGATGAATGAAAATGATTCCGAAAAACTTTCAGGGTTATTAAAGGCCATGGGTTACACCTATGAAGAAGATGTTTATAAGGCAGGTCTGGTTATACTCAATACCTGCAGCATACGAGAAAATGCGGACGTTCGTGTTTTTGGGAATATTGGTGAATTTAAAACTATAAAAAAAACAAATCCTGATTTAATCCTGGCTGTTTGCGGATGCATGATGCAGCAGCCGGAAATTGTTGAAAAAATTACTA
>JAENWK010000043.1 GCA_016650045.1 Eubacteriaceae bacterium
AAACCAGGCAAACAGTCTTTTGAAGAATGTGTTCTTGCTTTATCGGAAAAGTTGGAGCTTGCAAATACGCTATTAACAACAATTCTTGAAACAAGCCATGATTTTATTATTTTTGCCTTAGATACAGAATATCGGTATTTAAACTTTAATAATCGACATAAGGAAATGGCTAAATCCCAATGGGGTAAAGACATTGCACTAAGCATGAAAATTCTTGATTTAATCGACAGCTATGAAGAACGGAATAACATGAAAAGTTTTTTTGATCGCGTTTTATCAGGAGAACAGTTTTCTTCGATTGAAGAATATGAGGATGAAAATGGTGCCATAGTATTGGGGAAGAATCATTGGGCTCCTATAAAAAACAATAGTGGTGAAATTACCGGTTTAGTTTGTTTTATTCAGGACGTAACAGAAAAAAGACAGGTTTTAAAAGAAATGCTTGAAGAAAGAAAAAATCAGGATACTGTAGAATCCTTGACTTTTTGTGATCAGCTCACAGGTGCATATAATCGAAAGTTCTTTGAAAAAGAATTAACGAGGCTCGATGAAAAATCATACTATCCGCTGTCAATTATTTTACTGGATGTTAATTCCTGGGATCAAGTGAATAATCAATATGGACATGCGGTGGGGGATGTTTTCATTAGAAAGGCTGCTCAAATCCTTAAAAATGGTTGCAGAGGATTTGATGTTGTTGCCCGTTTGGATGGTAATGAATTTGTTGTTCTCATGCCTAGAACTGTCGGCGGGAAAGTAGAACGGGCGATTGAGCGAATTAAGAAAAGCATGGATGAAGTAAAGATCAAATCAATAACAATGTCTGTTTCTGTCGGATTTAGTACAAAGTATGACGACACAGAAGATATTAGCGAAATCTTTAAAAATGCTGAAAAGCAATTAGAAAGAAACAAAAAATTGGATTACTATTGAGAAAACCACTCGATCTTTTATATTGAAGGTTGTCTAAACTTCAACTAAACTATTGGTGCTGTCTTGGTTAGGGTGAAAAGAATTATCTCTGTTGAGTTAGTCAGTTAATTCATTTGTTTATTATAACAGGAACGCATCATTTTAAATTCCCTCAGATAAATAGTCTGAGGGAATTTTTTTTATTTTCATTTTAAAAGGTATTTAGATTTTTTAGTGATAGGAGAGGTTCCAAAATATAGAGATTAAAAGGTGAATAACCACAGATTTCGAATTTTATAAAATGATAAGATCCTTTTCTATGCCTATTTAAATGCATCATTTGAATCCGGTTTTGTCAATCCAATTGATGAGGCCATTCGAACGTTCAAAAAATTCGATATTTCAGGTTATACTAAAATAGGTGAAGAACCCTATGATTTTATTAGAAAGCGATTGAGTATACTTCTCACAGAGCCACAGGATTCCAGCCATGATGGTAAAGGGCAAATTGTCATTACCAAAGGGGCCTTAAAAAATGTGTTATCCGTATGCACCAAGGTTGAAATGGGCGACGGTAAAATAGTCGGTATTGTGGCCTGCTATATTATTACTGCAGAATTTGCAAAAAAGATTTTCTATAAAATAGTCAATTATTAAATTTCAACTGAGGTTTTTAAAAAATTCTGCTAATTAGTTGTAGAGCCGGTTGATTCCATAAACATAAATAATCCATGGAAAAATGATAAAATATTACTTAACACAATGAGATACTTCAAAAACTACTCATTTGTTTACCCAATGACGTTATTCCAGTTAAGGATTTTAATTCACTTTAAATAAATAATATAAGAAGCACAGTCATTAAAGGCTGTGCTTCTTTTGTGTTCAATAAAAAGAACCGTTTGGAAAAACAGCAAGAATAAACTTTGAAAAATAATAATTGACAAAGAAAAGTGCTTAGTGTATATTAAACATACAAAACATATAGGATATATATGCAATAAATAAACGGAGGTTGAAAATGTCAATTAACAAAGAAGAATTGTATAAAAAACTAGCAGAATCCATTGTGGATATGGATGAAGATCTAACCATAGAAATCAGCAAACAGGTTATAGCCGAAGGCTTAGATGCCTATGATGCCATCGTCAATGGATTAACGGTTGGTATGAATCAAGCAGGAAAACTTTTTGATGAAGAAGAGTATTTTGTGCCGGAACTCTTAATATGCTCAGATGCAATGTACGCAGGTTTGAACATTCTCAAGCCACACATAAAAGTCGGAGAAAATGTGACAAAAAGAAAAGCGGTTATCGGTGTAATTGAAGGGGATACCCATGATATTGGGAAAAATCTTGTTAAAATTATGCTTGAAACCGGAGGCTACGATATTATTGATTTAGGAAGAGATGTTTTGCCTTCAACTTTTGTGGAAAAGGCAAAAGCAGAAAAAGCAGAATTTATTGTTATTTCAACGTTAATGACAACCACCATGGAAGGTATGAATGAAGTCATTGAGATTTTAGTCGAAGAAAATATAAGAGATGACTATAAAGTGCTCATCGGCGGTGGGCCAATTTCTCAGGGATATGCAGATAAAATAGGAGCAGATGGGTACGCAGAAAATGCGGCAGAAGCGGTAAAACTAGCAAATAGACTAGTTGTAGCATACGGAAACGAGATCGAATAACAAGATTGTAAAACGAAAATGTTATATAAAGACTATTTAATTGGAGGAAATCACTTATGTCATTGATACAAAGAAATGAAGAATTAACTTCCCTGGAACGGGTTGGCCTTACGCTGCAGCGAAAAGAAGTTGACCGAATACCGGCAATCCCCCTTGTTTGCGGCGCTTCCTATCGGGTTTTGGGAACACGCTATGATAAATGGTCTCAAGATGCAGAAATTGCAACCCAAAGTTTGCTCGCTGCCCAGGAATTAATCGGACAGGATGCTTTTTTATTGCTGGTGGATCTTTCGGTGGAAGCAGCAGATTTTGGCCAAAAGCTTGTTTTTCCAAAGTATAGTACTGCATTTCCTGATTTCAATAATCAGTATATACAAACATCGAATGAATATGAAAAAATAAAAAAAGTTAATCCAAGAGAAACCAAACGAATGAAACAAGTCATTGATATTATCAAGGGTTTATCAAAAGAAAAAGGCAATGAAGTGGCCATCATGGGATTTATCTATGGCCCGCTAGGCGTGTTATCCCAAATTAGAGGTCATAAGGATTTATTTGTTGATCTTATTAAACATCCTGAAGAGGTTTTGGCTGCAGTTGATGTCATAACCGATGTACTTGTGGAATATGCCATTGCCCAGGTCGAGGCAGGAGCCCATGCAGTGTGTGTGGATCCCCTCTATTCTTCAGGAACCATTCTAAGAAATACAACATGGGAAAAATTTGAAGGGCCTTATCTTAAACGAATTACCGATGCCATTCGAACAGCAGGAGCAGGGGTAGCCATTCATAATTGCGGAGATGGCGTCTACTTTGAAGAAGTCATTAAGTGGGCGAATCCTGTTGCCATATCAGTGGCTTATCCGGCTCATGGATCCAAAAACTGGGAAGAACATGCGAAAAATTGGGGTGATAAAGTGATTACCATTGGTTGCTCAGATCCCGCTAATACCGGCTTAGTTTTTACGGCAGACGAGGTTCTGGAAGATTGTAAAAATCAAATTGAGTTGTTTAAAAAACACAATGCCGGATTCATTCTTTCCACCGGTTGTGAATTTCCTCTAAATGGAAATTTATTAAATGCAGCTGCAATGGTGGAAGCGTCAAGAAGATACGGACGATCAAATAATTAAAGTAAATACTCAGTAAATTTATTTAATGACAATTATGTTATCTGGCTATGTGCATCAGAGCAGGTTGAAACAGCTTTTCTGAGCATGCAAAATGCAATGATCAATAATTGTCATTAATATTATAAAACCATTTTACAGATTAGGGAGTGAAACGATGACCATACAAATTGATATTTTTTCTGGTTTTTTTGGTGCCGGCAAGACCACATTGATTAAGAAGCTGATTAATGAAAAAGTGTACTCAAAAAAAGTAACACTGATTGAAAATGAGTTTGGTGAAATTCCAATTGACGGAGCATTTTTAAAAAAGTTTAATATCGAAATAAAAGAAATAAAAGCAGGCTGCATTTGTTGTTCAACAGTTAATGATTTTAACAATACATTGAAAGAAATCATTGATTCGAAAGAAACAGAAAGAATTATCATCGAACCTTCTGGGGTTGGAAAACTCTCCGAAATAGTTAAAATTGTGAAAAAACTAGAAGTGAATAATGACGTAAAACTTAACTTAGTAATTGCTGCGGTTGATGTTACCATGTATGAAGAATTTGTCAATCTATTCAGCGAATTTTATGAAGATCAGGTTATCCATGCCAGTACCGTTATTTTAAGTCGAACCCAGAGTGTTACAAAAGAAGAGTTACAACAGGTGGTGTCCAAAATAAGGGAAATCAATGAAAAGGCAAGGATCATCACAACACCCTGGGATGATTTAAGTGGCGTCGAGCTGATAGGTCTATCTGAAGCAGATGGAAGAAAAGAAGCAGGCATTCATAAATTGGATGACGTTGATCTTATCGAACTTGATCAAGAGTTCGATCATGAACATGGAGAAAGCGACCATGACCATGACTTTTTTTCAAGCTGGGGGATTGAAACCCCTAAAGAATATCCGGTAGAAACTCTTGAAAAACTTTTTAGCATCCTGAAAAATGAAGAATTATACGGAAAAGTTGTCAGATCTAAAGGAATCGTACAAGCAGAGGAAAATCGTTGGATTGAGTTTGATTTTGTACCAAAACAATTTGAAATCAGAGAGTCAGAACCCCAAAATACTGGTCGTATAACGGTGATTGGTCATGCCTTGAATAAGGAAAATATAATAAACCTTTTTTGAAAATAGGTGCTCACTCTAAAATTGAGGAATGATTTTGGATTGGCCTTTCGATTTATTGATTTAAATCTATTGAGTAGGCCTAAATGGTTAGTTTTAAAAGTGGTTGAATATTGATCGTTCATGTTTGATCCCTCTGTTTAAGTGTTGTGCTAAAACTTCACTTTACACGAGTTTTCTTTCATGGACTATTTTTTTAATTCCTGTTGAGGTTGCTGACAAAAATGTAATGCATTTTAAAGACTATTTAATTAAGTCTTATTGAACGGTTGGGAGATTGTGAATGAAGATAAAAGTCATTGCTTGCGAAGTTATGAAAGAAGAAATATCATCAATAGAACCATTAGCTGATGAGGAATTTGAGTTTATTTCCATGGATTTTCATCTCTATCCGGAAAAACTTAGGGCGGAATTGCAAAAAAACATTGACCGGTCAATAGGTTATGACAGAATTATTCTAGCTTTTGGTTTGTGCGGTGGTGCTACAAAAGGTGTAAAGGCAACCCATTCCGAGATTATATTACCAATGATTCATGATTGTATTCCATTATTTCTGTGTCCGGAAAAATGTCGTTTGCGCGATTTTAGAAGTGAAATGGGAACATTTTATCTTAGTAATGGATGGATGATTACTGAAAAATCAATACTATCAGAGCATCAGCGAGTTCTTAAACGATTTGGTTCGAAAAAAGCTCTAAGTGTTTTACACCGAACCTATGAAGGCTATAAAAAAATCCTGTTTATAAATACAGGATCAGAGGTTCAAGATGAAGTTATTGACCAATCCAAAAAAATAGCACAATTAGTTAACGCTGAATATCAAACTGTTCAAGGGGAGACGGCATTTATTGAAGAAATTGTTAGAGGCCCATGGGATGAAGTGAATTTTATAAAGTTACCTCACTTGGGGATTATTAAAGAAGAAGATTTCGGGATTAATGCAAAATAATTTTAAATAGTCCAGATCCAATGATACTAAAAAGGTTTAATGACAAAAATAGAAAAGGAGTCAATAGTCATGGTAATAGTAAATTTTCTAACAAATAATCAGTCAGTAACCGTAGAAAAGGGAACTACAATTTTAGAAGCAGCAAGGAAAATCGGCATTATTATAGAATCTCCCTGTAATTCAGAAGGGGCTTGCGGTAAGTGTAAGGTAAAAGTATCCCAGAACAATCTGACAGGTATCATTGATGAGGGAAAGCATCATTTGTCAGATGAAGAAAAAGCTCAAGGTTTTGTATTGTCCTGTCAGGCCAAGGTCATCAAAGATATCGAGGTAGAAGAAATTCCACAAAATTTAAATAAAAACCTTCAAATATTAAATCATGGGGAAAGCTTTGAAATTGAACTCGATGGTTTTATTAAAAAGGAATACAATAAAAATGGCAAGACCTATGTGACTGCTGGAGATGATATTATTGCTGAAGAAGAAGGGGATACAACAGGGTTGAATTATGGCATTGTCGTGGACATTGGAACGACAACCCTAGTGGCGACCATCGTTAATATTAACACCGGTGAAGAGCTCCATTCCGTTTCAGCATTAAATCCACAAAGTATTTATGCCCAGGATGTCTTATCCAGAATAAAATTCGCCTCAGATGAAAAAGGATTGGAGATCATGTATTCTTCAATGATTAATGAGTTAAACGGCATGATCGAAAAAAACACAAAGGAAACTGGAATCGATAAGAAATATATTTATGAGGTGATTTTTAGCGGAAATACTTGCATGATTCATTTGGCGGCCAATGTAAATCCCTATTCTTTAGGTAAATACCCCTACACTCCACTATTAAAAGGTGGAAGCTATTTAAGCGCCCATGATCATAAATTAAATATTTCTGATAAAGGTCTAATTTATTTACCCCCGATTATTTCGTCCTATGTCGGCCCGGATATAACCTCTGGAATCCTCGCAACAAGGCTTCAAGATAGAAAAGGCACCACATTATTTGTTGATATAGGAACAAACGGCGAAATGATCATAGCTAGAGACGGAAAATTATCATCAACCTCTACAGCTGCCGGACCGGCTTTTGAAGGGATGAACATTTCATATGGCATGAGAGCTGAAAGAGGTGCCATTGAATATTTTAACATTGAAAAAGATGGCTCTATCGAGATTAAGACCATTGAAAATAGGAAGGCTATCGGAATTTGCGGAAGTGGTCTTTTGGATATTCTTGGAGAATTGGTTGCTAATAAAGTGATTGGTAAAAATGGCCGATTTTGTTCTTCAGAAAACTCGGACTTACCTGTTGCACTGAGACAAAGGCTGGTAAAAGTCGATGGTAAAATTGCCTTTAAAATAACAGATGATGTTTTTCTGACCCAAAAAGATATAAGACAGGTTCAACTTGCAAAAGGGGCTGTCAGATCTGGCATTGAATTTCTCATGAGTAATAAAAAGGTTTTAGCTGAAGACGTGGATAAAATACAGATAGCCGGATCATTCGGTTATCATCTGAGAGCTAAAAGCCTTATTAATATAGGCTTGTTACCTAAAGAGTTTGAAGGCAAAATCGATTTTGTTGGTAATACATCTAAATCTGGAGGCCACGCGTTCTTATTAAATAAACACTATCGGTCGGAAATGGAGCAATTAGTTAAAGATATTGATGTTGTTGAATTATCAAATGGTGAGAATTTTGATCGAATTTTTGTTAAATGCCTATCTTTTCAAACAATCGAAGAAGTTGCTTGAACTGCGTAATAGTAATAAAAGCACATAATAATAAAATAAATATTGACAAATAAATCAGCATAGTATATATTAAACATACAAAACATATAGGATATATATGCAATAGAAATTGTGAAAAAGAAAATGACAAATCAAACAACACAAAAAGAAAGGTTGATAAAAATGAGCGAGAGAAAATTAGGATTCGATACACTACAAGTACATGCAGGTCAAAAACCAGATCCAGCAACAGGAGCTCGAGCAGTTCCAATTTATCAAACAACCTCTTATGTATTTAAAGATACTGCCGAAGCAGAAGGCCGTTTTGCACTTACAAATCCTGGAAACATTTATTCCAGACTGACAAACCCAACCACTGATGCCTTTGAACAAAGAGTCGCAGCCCTTGAAGGAGGATCAGCCGGACTTGCAACCGCTTCAGGAGCAGCAGCCATTGCTTATTCCATTCAGAACATCGCAAAAGTTGGAGATGAAATAGTTTCTGCCAGTACCCTTTATGGTGGAACCTATCACTTGTTTTCAGAAACATTACCTAAATTTGGTATCACCACAGTGTTTGTTGACCCAGATGATCCTGAAAATTTCAGAAAAGCCATTACTGAAAAGACCAAGGCCATCTTCATTGAAACTTTAGGTAACCCTGCTAATAATCTCATCGATTTTGATGCTGTTGGCAAAATTGCAAAGGAAAATAAAATCCCACTGATTGTTGACAATACCTTTGCAACCCCCTACTTATTTAGACCATTGGAACATGGGGCTAATGTGGTAGTCCATTCAGCAACCAAATTTATTGGCGGACATGGTACTTCTATTGGTGGAATTATCATTGATGGAGGTAACTTTGACTGGACCAGCGGCAAGTTCCCTGATTTCACAACTCCGGATAAAAGTTATAATGGTATAAAATTTTCTGACCTGGGTGGAGTAGCTTATGCAGTTAAGATCCGTGCCCAACTATTACGCGACACCGGAGC
Source organism: Eubacteriaceae bacterium (assembly GCA_016650045.1). GTDB lineage: Bacteria > Bacillota > Clostridia > Eubacteriales > Eubacteriaceae > Acetobacterium. The sequence goes on from JAENWK010000043.1 coordinate 8,537, forward strand.
ATCATTATCGCCATTTAACTCTTTCCTATTTTTGCAAAGCCTGGAGTCATTATCTCTTCGTGTGCAAAAACATGTTGCTAATACTGTGAAAATTGTGGAGTATCTTGAAAATAGTCCGAAAGTTAAAAAAGTCAATTATCCAGGATTAAAATCAAATAAATATTATGACTTAGCACAAAAATATTTACCACTTGGCTCAGGCTCAATTTTCACATTTTCAATTAATGGAAATATTGAACAAGCGAAAAAGTTTATTGACAGTTTAGAGATATTTTCACAACTTGCCAATGTTGCAGATGCAAAATCCCTGGTGATTCATCCTTCATCAACAACTCATCAGCAACTGAGTCCGGAAGAACAGGCAGCAGCCGGATTTGGACCGGAAGTGATTCGTTTATCCATTGGAGTTGAAGATGTTGATGATTTAATCTTTGATATTGATCAAGCTCTGACCAAAGCTTTTACTGCCTAAGAAAATTATTAAAAGTTCTGCTGTTTTCAAATTGGTTGAATTATTATGTTTATCAACATACCCCATATGATTTAGAGGAACTCACGCAAAGCAAAAACGAATGAAACAAAGCGTTTTGGGATAGTTGTCTCAAAACGCTTTGTTTTAACTTGGGCAAAATAACCAGGATAAAAAATGACGACAATAGTTAAAGTGCGTTTATAAAAAGGAGATGATTTTTTGACACCTAAAGAAATACTATTATCAGGAATCGCTTTAAAACCAACACCGAGATTGCCGGTGATCATTCCTTCAAGCGGCGTCTGGATATATGAAAGAAATGGACTTACTTTACAGGATACGTTTGAATTGGCCCCTGATAAATTAGCAAATGTTATTATCAATAACAATAAAGAGGTGGAATCTGATGTCATATGGATGGCAGCTGATTGCAGTAATTTAGCACTTCATGCCATAGGCGCAAAGTGCACATTTAATGTATTGGGAGGGCCGGCTTCTGTGGATGAACCTCTTATTTTAAAACCATCTGACGTTGATCATTTGAGAATAGAGAATTTAGAAAAATCAGCTGAAATCGAAAATCTATTAAAGGCCACAAAAATTGTTGCAGATCGGGTTGGCAATGAATATTTAATCGGCGTCAGTCAATGGGGTCCGTTTACCCTTGCCGGACAGCTCTTGGGAATCGAAAATTTGTTGTCAAAAGCCCTCCGTGATCCATTAGGGGTAAAGCATATACTGGAATTTACAGAGAGCCTTTTAATAAAATATTGGGGTTTGTTTGTTGAAGCCGGAGCAGAGCTTGTTTGCCAGTCAGAACCAGTTTCATCCGGTGATATGATTTCAAAAAAAATATTTGAAAAACTGGCATTACCTTATATTAAATCTGCGAATAATGGGATTAATGGAAGGGTTAAGGCGAAAATGCTGCATATCTGTGGTAAAACAACAAAAATATTGGATTTCATTCCCCAGACAGGTGCAGATTTTTTTTCGCTGGACTATAAGGTCAACCTGACACTTGCCAGAGAAAAACTTGGAGGAAAAATTGCATTTGGCGGGCAGTTGGATCCAATTAAAGTACTACTTGAAGGTGCACCAAAAGATGTTGAAAATGCTGCTGAAAAATGTATCACAGATGCAGGTCTTAACGGTTATGTACTCATGCCGGGGTGTGATGTTCCCCCAAAAACGAAAATGGAGAATGTTCAGGCAATGATTAAAGTTGCACATCAAACGCAATGTGATAAAAAAGAGAAAATAAAATAGTATGAAAAAATTTAATGAAACAACTATAGAAGTGGTATGAGTATTGTTTGATAGGCTTGCCGGCATAATTCGACTGGTAAAGGACTTACTGATTATAGAAAGAATGGAAAAGGTGTCTTGATGAAAAATGATTTATCCCCAAAAGAACGTTTACTTAGAGCTTTCGACAAAAAATCGGTGGATCGTCCACCGGTTATTTGCCCAGGTGGCATGATGAATGCAGCCATTGTAGAAATTATGAACACCACAGGCCATACCCTTCCTTTGGCACATCATGATGAGGGTTTGATGTCAAGTCTTGCAAAAGATGTGCAGAATCAAACAGGATTTGAAAATTTTGGAATCCCATTTTGTATGACAGTGGAAGCAGAGGTTCTTGGCAGTGAAATTGATTATGGATCTTTGGAATGCGAACCAAAGATTCAGAAAGAAAAATATTTTAATGCAGTGGATGTAGAATTTAAACCGGTTTCGGTTATGGGTGAAAATAATCGGGTGGTAGCCATCACACAATCAATTAGTCGACTGTCTCAGCAATACCCGGATATTCCAACCATCGGCAGCATCACCGGACCTATTAGTACAAGTGCGTCTTTGGTTGATCCGATGCAGTTTTTAAAACAGCTTCGAAAAGATCGGGCGAATTCACACAAAGTGATTGACTATGTAAGTGATCACTTAATTGAGTATGCCAAGTTTATGATTGAAGGAGGTGCAACCGCAATTTCAATTGCCGACCCAACAGCCACAGGGGAAATTCTAGGGCCGAAAATGTTTGAAGAGTATGCTGTGCCTTATCTTAATAAGATTATTGATGCGGTTCATGCCTTGGGAAAACCTGTGATTGTCCATATTTGCGGTAAAATGGATCCCGTTATAAAAAAAGTTGCCTTGATTCGGGCAGACGCTATAAGCGTTGATGCCTTTGTAAGTCTGAAAAATATTAAGCTGCAAATTCCAGAGGCGGTGACCATGGGAAATGTGAGTACAATTGCTCTTGAATTCAGTAATCCAAATAAAATTGCGATCATGACAGAAAGACTCTTAAAAGATAAAACAAATATTATTGCACCTGCCTGCGGTCTGAGCACATCGACCCCTCTGATTAACATCAAAGCCATGACCCAAGCAGTATTAGGTGTTTAATCATCAACGTTTATTAATGGATGTTGATATGGAATAGTTTGACAATTATTTAAGAAAATGCTACAATCTACAGAATGCATATATGAATAGTATACTATTAAAACAATTAATTAAGGAGTGAAAAAAATGAGCAATTATAGTAATATTGATTCTAAATTAATACACGGTGGGATTGATGGAGATGAAAATACAGGCGCAGTGAATATACCAATCTTTCAAACATCAACATATAAACAAGATGGTTTAGGTAAAGACAGGGGTTATGAATATTCAAGAACAGGAAACCCCACAAGAGAGGCATTGGAAGCGTTAATATCTGATTTAGAGGGTGGGGTTGCCGGTTTTGCTTTTGCTTCTGGAATGGCGGCAACCACGGCAGTGCTCAGCCTTTTTAAAACCGGAGATAAGATTATTATTTCCAGCAACGTCTATGGCGGAACCTTTCGGGTGCTTGACCAGGTATTTAATAATTTCGGTATTACCTATGAAATTGTTGAAACCTCAGATTTAGATCTACTCGAGAAAAGCATTGACCAAAATGTTAAGGCAATCTTCATAGAAAGCCCTGCAAATCCTATTTTAACGATTACTGATCTTAGGGAAGTAGCATTAATCGGGAAAAAGCACAATATTTTAACCATTGTTGATAATACCTTTATGACCCCATATTTACAACGACCCATTTCTCTTGGTGTTGACATTGTCGTACACAGTGCAACAAAATATCTTGGGGGCCATAGTGATTTAGTCGCTGGACTTGCGGTTGTAAATAGTGAAGAGTTAGCGGAAAGATTAGGGTTTATTCAAAATGCTACCGGAGGTGTTTTACAGCCATTTGACAGTTTTTTATTGATCCGGGGAATAAAGACCCTGGGAGTAAGAATGGATCGACATATCGAAAACGCAACTTTTATTGCAGAGCATTTAAAAACGAATAGTGCGGTAAAGGCAATATACTACCCAGGTTTACCGGATAGTCAAGGCTATGAAATTAATAAAAAACAAGCCAGTGGCCCAGGCGGAATGCTATCTTTTGAGCTTAATGAAAAACATAATGTTAATAAATTTTTCGAGTCTCTCGATTTTGTTACTTTAGCAGAAAGTTTAGGCGGGGTTGAATCCCTCATATGTCATCCGTCAAGTATGACACATGCTTGCATACCCTTTGAAATTCGGCAAAAGGTTGGCATTGTGGAGAACTTAATTAGACTTTCAGTGGGAATAGAAAACAAGAATGATATTTTAGCTGATTTGGAGCAAGCTTTTTTAAAGAGCTATGAGGCATGAAAAGTGGCATATTATAATGATATTCGAGAATTAATTGGCAATACTCCCATGGTCAAACTTAATAATCTTGGAGTAAAAAAAGATGTAAATATTTTTGCCAAGCTGGAACTTTGGAATCCCGGTGGTAGCGTAAAAGACAGAATTGGTGTTTATATGATCAAAGATGCCGAGGAAAAAGGCTTACTTAAGCCCGGATATACGATTATTGAGGGCACCGCCGGTAATACCGGACTTGGTGTTGCCCTGGCTGCGATTAACAAAGGCTATCGCGTTATTTTTGTTGTGCCAACTAAATTCTCCACTGAAAAACAAACATTGATGCGTGCATTCGGTGGAGAAATCATCAACACACCCCGTGAGTTGGGAATGCTTGGTGCCTCGGCAAAAGCCCAGGAATTACTTAAAATAATTCCAAATTCCATATCTTTGGCTCAATTTGATAATCCTTCAAATCCTCAAGCCCACTATGAAACAACCGGACCGGAAATATTTCGTGACCTTGAAGGAAAAATAGATTATGTGGTTGCAGGCGCTGGAAGCGGTGGGACCTATACCGGTGTGTTAGGGTATTTAAAAGAGAAAAATCCAAATATAAAAGGGGTGCTTGCTGATCCCATTGGCTCTATTATGGGCGGTGGCATTGCGGGATGCTATGATATTGAAGGCATCGGCAATGATTTTATCGCGAATACCATGGATATGTCCCTTGTGGATGAGGTCATAAAAATAAACGACAGTGATGCCTTTGATCTGGCTAAGGTATTGGCGAAAAAAGAAGGGATCATTGCCGGTGCCTCTTCGGGAGCAGCCCTATTTGCGGCATTGAAAATTGCAGAAAAAATTGATAGCGGTAATATAGTAACGATTTTTCCTGACAGAGGAGATCGCTATTTCAGCAAAAATATTTATGACTAAACTCATATAAATAGTGATTATCTCGAATTTTAACGACAATTGTTTATGAGTGTTTTGCCAAGATTCTATAAAATGATGCTTGTTTAACCCCGGGCAAACAGTTGGATAAAAAATTATAATGAAATAGTTTTTAGATGAATTTTTAATCATCTAAAAACAATCAAGGCCCTGGAATCACTTCCGAGGCCTTATACCGTTAATCAATCATGATTCATCCATTTTATCAGTGCAAACAA
>JAENWK010000096.1 GCA_016650045.1 Eubacteriaceae bacterium
CATGATTTGATTGCCGGGAAAGAGGTTCACTTAGTGGCTAAGTCCCAGGGAACCGATTGCTATCCCAGAAAATCCATTGACACCTGGGTGACACTGGAAGATCTCAACGAAGCCTATTTATTTAACCCCCGAAATATTTATCAAAATTATAATGCAGCCATTAACACCTCCAGCCAGCGCTTATACACCTATATGGGTATTTTGCAGCCAAACATGGGAAACATCACTTACAGCACTTCAGGAGAATTAAGCCCACTGTTAAATGATCCACTGCTTAAAACCATCGGCATGGGAACAAAGATTTTTATTGGCGGTGCCCAGGGTTATGTTTCCTGGATGGGGACTCAGTTCAACACGGCCTGTCCCAGAGACGAAAAGGGTTACCCAACAACGCCAGGTGCCACTTTAGCACTCATTGGGAACATGAAGGAAATGAATCCAAAATATATTCGTGGTGCGGTTTATGAAAAATATGGAACCTCCATGTTTGTTGGTGTTGGGATTCCGATTCCAATTCTCAATGAAGAAATGATGGCCTTTGTTTCCGTTGAAAATAAGGACCTTTATACCAACGTCATTGATTATAGTGTCCAGAGAAAAGCCAAACCAAGCCTGAAAAAGGTAAGCTACGCTGAACTGCGCAGTGGTTCCGTGGATATTAATGGAAAAATCATTAGAACATCGCCCCTTTCCAGCTTGAAAATGGCCAGAGAAATCGCAGATGAACTCAATTATTGGATGAAAAATAGTCAGTTTTACCTCCAAGAGCCTATCCGAAGTTTTCCCATGGGGAATGCCCTTAAAGGTCTTGAAATTAATGAAGGAGGGCTGCGATAATGACAAAAAAAATATTATTGTCCTTTCCCCAATCGGCCACAGGAAAACCCATGGCCATGGAACTCATTAAAACCTATAATCTGGATTTCAATATCCTTAAGGCAAGCATTGATGATAATGTCAAAGGCACCCTTTTATTAGAAATCATGGGTGAGGAAACCGATATCAATGCGGGCATTGTATTCCTGCGGCAAAACCAGATTGGTGTTATGGAAATTCAGTCAGTGGTGGAAGTCAACAAAGAGGATTGTGTTGACTGTGGCGCCTGTACCGCCGCATGCATGGTTAATGCTCTGGAAATGGACGAAAATTGGGAATTGATTCACCATCAAGATAAATGTCTTGAATGTATGCACTGTGTGAAGGCCTGTCCCACTCGCGCCATTCATGCCCTGATATAAAGATGAACTACGAAGAACGATTTTATCGTAATCGTATGAAAGCCGAGGATCTGGAATATTTCCAGATCCTCGAATTTGAAACTGATCTTTTTTTAGGAGTCGATGGCAATGCGATGAACTCAATGCTCCCCCAGATGGTCTGTAATAATGTTCGTCAACTAAGACAATCCATTGTGAGGTACAATGAGAATCACCCGGATTTTATCTCGGGGTTAACACCGCTTGCCCTGGATAAGCATGCAATCCCCATTGTCAGGGATATGCTGGAAGCCGGGAAAAAAACTGGGGTTGGTCCCATGGCTGCTGTTGCCGGTGCAGTGTCAAAATATGTTGGTCAAATCCTTGCTCCCTTTTCAAAGGAAATCATTGTGGAAAACGGTGGCGATCTTCTAATTAAAACCCAAAAAATTCGACGGGTTGCCCTTTATACCGGGAACCCTGAATTCACAGACATTGGTTTGATGATAAAACCCCGGGAAAACCCTTTCGGGGTATGTACCTCTTCAGGGACCATGGGGCACTCATTAAGCTTTGGAAAGGCAGACACCGTTACAGTGATAAGCGAAGACATACCGCTGGCTGATGCCGCAGCTACGGCTCTGGGTAATCGGATTAAAAGGCCGGAAGATATCGCCCGTGGATTGGATTGGATCAAAACAATTCCGGGGATTCTGGGAGCACTTATTATTATTGAGGATCAACTTGGTGCCTGGGGTGAGATTGAGCTGGGTTGATGATAGATTAGAGATAATAGTGGAATTAGAAAAAATTAGTACTTGACAAAGAAAAAATTGAAGGATATCATTCGTAAAAGAAATTGAATATTTACCTATCCAGAGAGGTGGAGGGACAAGGCCCGATGAAACCCGGCAACCAGCGAAAGCATGGTGCCAATACCTGCGAACTTTTTTCGCTATGATGGGATTTAATGGTGATCATTAACCTCGTCAAACGACGAGGTTTTTGTTATTTGAGGGAAAGTAACGAACAAAATGAGTGTTGTTTTAAAGAAGGAGAACAAACCAATGAATATTATAGAAATACTTAAAAAGAAGCGGCTTTATCTGGACGGAGCCATGGGGAGCTTGATTCAAGATCGAATCGGCACCATCGGATCCATACCAGAAGCACTAAATGTAACACATCCTGAACTGATTAAAGAGATTCACCAGTTGTACATTGATGCCGGGGCAAATATCATCATTACCAATACCTTTGGAGTGAATGGATATAAACTTAAAGACAGCGCCTATACGGTGGAGCAATTGGTATCCGCTGGAGTAAGAAATGCAAAAGCGCTGCAACCAGATTATGTAGCATTGGATGTCGGACCACTGGGAACACTGATTGGTGCCCTCGGTGAGACGTCTTTTAATGAAGCCGTGGAGTATTTCAAAGAAATCATTGCTGCTGGAGACAACGCCGGAGCAGATCTTATTGTCATTGAAACGATGACTGATATTTGCGAAGCCAGAGCGGCACTCATTGCCGCAAAAGAAGTTTCCGAATTGCCGGTAGTGGTATCCATGACTTACCAGGAAAACAAATGCACATTGACAGGAACAGATGCCCTAACGGTTATCAGTATTCTTGAAGCACTGGGAGCTGATGTCATTGGAATTAACTGTTCCACCGGACCGGACGGCATGCTGCCCATTATAAAAGAGCTGGTTAAGTATGCCAGTGTTCCCATTATGGTTCAGCCGAATGCAGGAATTCCCCATATGATTGATGGAAAAACCATCTATGATATTGATGTTGAAGAGTTTACCCGCTACATGGTAGAAATTGCAGAAATGGGAGCATTACTTTTAGGAGGATGCTGTGGAACAACCCCAACCTACATCCAAAAGATGATTCAAATGACAAAAGATATACCCCTTTATACAGTGGAAGACAAGAATTTTACCGCAGTGTCCTCAAGTACTAAAACCGTCATACTGGGACATGACATTCATATTATCGGCGAATGCATTAATCCCACTACCAATAAAGTTCTCAAAGAATCACTGCGTCGGGGAGAATTATCAGTCGTTTCACAATTAGCCATGGCTCAGAAAAAAGATGGCGCCCATATTTTAGATATTAATCTCGGGTTGCCGGATATTGATGAAATAAGTATGATGATCAAAGCAGTTGATACCGTGAGCCGTCTGGTGGATTGCCCGCTGGTCATTGATTCATCAAATCCCGAGGTGATTGAAGCGGTTTTACGAAGCTATCCTGGAAAAGCCGTGATTAATTCGGTCAATGGCAAAAAAAAATCTATGGCAGCGATTTTTCCCATTGCAAAAAAATATGGGGCCCTTGTTTTAGGTCTGACCATGGACGAAACCGGTATTCCAGGGAAAGCAGAAGATCGCTTTGTTATTGCGAAGAATATTGTGGAAGGTGCTAAAGCTCAGGGAATCCCAAAGAAAAACCTGATTATTGATTGTTTAACCCTGACTGCATCTGCCCAACAGGCCGAAGTTCGAGAAACTTTAAAAGCCCTTAAAATGGTTCGAGATCAATTAGGCATCCCTACCGCATTAGGGGTATCCAATATTTCCTTTGGGTTGCCAAATCGGGAACTCTTAAATCGCACTTTTTTAGGCCTGGCTTTGGAAGCTGGACTGACGAATCCCATTATGAATCCCAATGATAGGGATATGATGGACACCATCAGTGCTTTTCGTGCACTTTGGGGGTTGGATCAACAATGTATTGGTTATGCCAATGCCTATAAAGAAAGTGGCTACAAAGATGAGATTGTAAGAGAATCCGAGGAGGCCTTAAGTCTTCGTGAAATGATTATTGAAGGGCTCAGCGATCAGGCAGGGCTGGCTACTCAAGAGCTCATTAAAACCCGGGAACCTTTGGATATTGTCAATAATGAAATTATTCCAGGATTGGATGCGGTGGGAGAGGCCTTTGAAACAGGTGAATGTTTTTTGCCCCATTTGATTTTTGCAGCGGAAACAGCTCAAAAAGCATTTGAAGTCATAAAAGAGACCATGCTTAAAGATGGAAAAACTCAAGTGAATAAAGGAAAAATTCTTCTTGCCACCGTTGAAGGGGATGTGCATGATATCGGAAAGAACATCTTAAAAGTTATTTTAGAGAATTATGGTTATGAGATTATTGACCTAGGCAAGGATGTAACAGCAGAGACCATTATCGATGCCATTATTCGGGAAAATATTCATTTGGTTGGACTGAGTGCGCTGATGACCACCACAGTGAAAAACATGGAAAAAATGATTAAGAAAATCAAAGAAAAGTCACCAAAGACCATCATAATGGTTGGCGGGGCAGTGTTAAATCCTGATTATGCCCATACCATTGGTGCTGATTTTTACGGCAAAGATGCTCGAGAAGGGGCAAATATTGCCAGAAAAGTTTTGGTATAGATTTCTTCAGTTTAATAAAATGCGAACAATGTCACCCTAGCAAATTTAAATGATATTGGCATTTTCAAAAACAAGATCTGCTTTTTCAAAGCCGTTGGCCATCGATAGGTTTTTTTAAGAATTAAAATGCGAGTATTTATTTTTTTATCTCCATATAGGTTATCATTTTTTAATTATAGCATGATCTATATTTTATTCCATTAAAAAAGGCATTAGTATATAAAAAAGAAAAAAAGGGTATATAATGAATACTAATAGTTCCTTTTTAAATTGACTTGAAAAACTTTATAAATTACAATGATGGTAAAACAAGTCAAGCGATTCTTAGAAAGCGGTGAATAAAATGAAGAAATGGCGTTGTATTATTTGTAATTATGTACACGAAGGCGAGACTCCTCCTGAAAAATGCCCGGTATGTGGTGCAGGACCAGATAAATTTGAACTCATTGAAGAACCGAAAGTTACAACACCAAAAAAATGGCGCTGTACAGTTTGCAATTATATACATGTAGGCGCGACTCCTCCTGAAAAATGTCCGGTATGTGGTGTGGGACCAGACAAATTTGTGCTTTTGGAAGAAAGCCCAGGGGATTTACCAGCAAAAGAAAGAGATGCCATTCAGGCATTATTGTTTAATGTAAGCTATGGCCTTTATATTATTTCATCCATAAAAGATGAAAAGCTCAATGGTATGGCATCAAATACTTTTATTCAGGTCACTGACCGACCGTTAAGAGGCAGCGTATGTTTGGGTAAAGGGGCTCTAACAGCCCAATATATTAAAGAATCAGGGGTTTTTGGAGTTTCTGTACTCGGGAAAAATAACCACGACCTGGTAAAACACTTTGGATATCAAAGCGGACGAGATGTTGATAAATTCAAAGATATGAATTACGTGACCGGCGACAAAACAGGTTGTCCGGGATTATTGGAAACCCTTTGTTTTATAGAGTGTGAAGTTGAGCAAGTCATTGACCTGGGAACCCATTATCTGTTTATCGGAAAGATTGTGGATGGGGACGGATTTAGTGATGGAGACGGCTTTAGTAAAGAAGAACCGATGACCTATGCCTATTATCACGCAACGCGATAAATTAAATTAAAAAGCATGAAGGCGGCAATAATATTGCCGCCTTCATGCTTTTTTGGGG
>JAENWK010000059.1 GCA_016650045.1 Eubacteriaceae bacterium
AGTGGTCAATTTTAAACGTAAAAGTTTTTGCATTCGTTATGAGCTTTTCATCTTTGTCTGCCAACTTAATTGTTTGATTTCCTCCTTCAGGTGGTCAGTTTTCCTCGTAAATCAGTGGTCAGTTTTAATTGTAAATCAATAACATTTACACCATCGACTTCCGAGTAGTTTTGGGCTTTAGCTTGTTCAGCAACCTTACCCAGTCGATGATGCCTGATGTGATTTCTGTTCGTCAGATCAGAAGTTTGCCGCCAGCTTCCTTCAAATTCCCCGTCGCCGGGGACACCCTTGCTTTTGGCTATACGCTTGGCACTACTAACCTGCGTTTGGGACTTTCACCCGTTAGATTGCGCCCATGCTGGGCACACTAAAAAAACCGCTTCGCAGATGGCTCTGCAAAGCGGTTTTTGTGAGTTAAAGTTTGGTGCCCCTTCAGGGATTCGAACCCTGGACACCCTGATTAAGAGTCAACGGTTTTTCTCTGTATATCAGTGTCTTTTTATATCGGGTGCCGTTTGGGTGCAGTTGTTAAAAACAACGTATTTTCTCAATATAATCATCCCTACTATGGTATCAGATTTTACAAATGGTTTTGATCCCGACCTATTTGATTACAAATTGGATTATGTGAGTTTACCACATTCCCAAACAAATCTCTTACCCGGCTTTCAACATCCTTCCAGGAAACTTCTTTAGCATACGGAAACTTCCTTTGATAATTCTGCCAAAGTTTAAACATCTCTTTACTATAAAAGATTGTATCTAAGTCTTCATGTGTTTTCTCATAAATTATAATTGTATTTCGTTTTTCTGCTGTCTTTAGAATCGCATTTGCTAATATTTCCATATCAATATTATTTTTTTGGAGTTTGGATAATATATACAAATCATAGAAATCCCGCATTCTTGTGTTAAACACGGTTTTTGAAAGAATTGTTTCCATTTTTTCTGCCAAAACTGTTTCCAGATTATAGGCTAAAATCTTAATGGTTCTTTTTTCTAATAATAAACTGTATTCATAATTTATTTCAGAAGGAGTAATGGTATCACCGGTTGACACATCTACTTTTAACGGAATTACAGTATTATCCATGATGGCTTCCATACTTATTCTAAAACAACAATATTCAAACTCTTCTCGAATTTCTTCAATCCGTTTGATTTTCAAGACAACGCCATCATCTATATCCATTTGAACCAACGTATTAAAAACATCAATCATTGTTTTTTCTGAAACCAATAATCCTTTAATAATTGCATCCAGATCCATCGTTGATCGCGTATCAATTCCCACAAGAGAAGCCACCAACATGCCGCCTTTAAGAATAAAATTATTCTTATATTGGGATAGGGAGATGCGTTCTAATAACCGCTCCATCATGTAGCTTCTCTGTAGAATTTGGGCACTAATGTTTTTTTCTTTAGACATATTCCTCAGAAGGTCCTTCATTTGCGTTGCTGTCATAATAGTAATCCCTCCAAATAGTGTAAAACCGTTTTTTCAATTCGGAATTCTTTTGCATAGTTCATCAGGTTTTTTAAGTTTTTTTCTTTACTGCTTACATACCGATTTAGTCCAGTATAGAACATATTTTTATCCATCTGATTACGACTGCGAAAGACATCGCAAATTGTCCGGTCAATATCATAAACTTGAACATTTCTGCCATGAATGGTCTTTTTAATTTCCATTCCCAGTAAATGTAATTCTTTCTTAACTGTATACACTTCCACGCCAGATTTCCTTAGCCGATTTGTTGCATAACCTCTTGGTACTGTTACGGAATAAAATAGTGGGTCTCTATCAGTCAAGTCATGGAAATAAAGGGCCGTTTCATGAGAAAATATAATTTTTTTGGAACGCACTTGTATGTAAAACATTTCATCAATAAAAGTATCAGGGATAATATAAATACCTTGTGCCACACGCTCTAATTCATTCTTTCCCACGAGATTTGAAAGATATTGCCTGGGAATGCCTTCTTTTTCAGCATCCTTTGTTAAGATTACACCATCATTCTTTTTGCTTAATTCATTAAATTTTTTCTCATAATTCATAAACACTCACCTGCTTTAAAACATTTGTATATCAATTATATCTCATCGTTATACGGTTGTAAATATCAAACTTAAAAAGAATCGAAAATGTGGTTCAATACCAATAACATATGGTCGGACTTCATGGGTAATCCAACCATTACGACCGCCATTCTGGATCGCCTCATCCATCATTGCGAGATTTTAATCATGACAGGCAATAGCTACAGACTTCAACCGTCACCGACCGGGATGAAAAAACCGAGATCGATTTTCTAAATATCCTGTTTTCCGAAATACAATTCCTGCCCGATGAATGGATATTAAAATAAATGGGTATCTTGAGAAAACAAAACGTCTATTTTAATTTATCTTCTCTCAAATGAATAAGTGACAATAATTGGGCAAAAACCTGGCTTTTTAAATTTATTCGTTTTCTTTATCTTCGATGATTCTCAGTGCATTTCTTAACGCGTCTTTAAGCTCGTCTTCTTTTTGGTTTGGAATTGTTAGTACCTCATCTAAAGTGTCAATTATTATTCTGATTTTATCTTCTTTGCTGATTTTCATTTTATCACTTCCCTTCAATCACTAAATGATATCATATCCCTAACCCGTTATGTTATATTTGCTCCCATTATTTTCAATTGTTCGATACTAATATGGGATTACTGCCGAAAAAACCGAGTAGTAACGTCTCCCAGCTAATCTTATAATTAGTTAAATATTTCCCACTGCAAGCTCATCCAGCGATTTTCCTTTGGTTTCCTTTTTAACCAGGAATACCGCCGCCAATAAACCCAGCATGGCCGGAATAACGTAAAATAAAAACGATACTTCATAGCCTTGTCCCATGCCAATGATGACACCGGTGATGATCGGCGCACTCGCTCCGCCGATCCGGCCAAAGGCATGACACCAGGATACCCCGGTGTTTCTGAATTCGGTTGGGTAAGCCTCGGCCATTAATGGCTGGATAGCGGTAATCGAATAGTTTACCGCAAAACCCAGGAAAATACAGGCCGCCAGAATCGCACCAAAACTACCGCCGACGGTGGCCATGATAATAACCGAAACCGCCGCAAGTCCAAAGGAAAAGATGAGATTCTTTTTTCGACCGACGGCTTCGGCGACAAAACCTGTGGAGCAATTGGCAATAATCGCCGCTGCATTTTGAGCAATCGCCAGTCCATAGGCGAAATTCAGGGTTAAACCCTTTTCCAGCATCAATGACGGCAGCCAGGCATTGATGCCATAAACAATAAAACAGCCGCAAAAATACATGATCCAGATACCGGCAGTGATACGGATATATGGTTTGGAAAAAAGTGCTTTCGGACCGGATTGTTTCGGCGGTTTCGGAACGATTAAGGCCTTCGGATCCCAATTTGTAAATTTACCGATTGCGATACGTTCGATATTCTGAAGCGCTTTAACCGCTTTTTTCCGGTAGCCCTTATTCGCCAGCCAATAGGCGGACTCCGGCATTTTAAAGTACAGATAAATTGCATATACTAGTGGAAAGCCGCCAATCAGATAACAGAGCCGCCATCCGAATACCGGAACAACCGCGGTGGCAATCAGGCCCGCCAAGACCCAGCCAACTATCATCCAGGCCATCCCAAAGGTAATAAAAATAGCGCGTTTGCTGGTTGGTGTGGATTCAGAATACGTTGTGGTGACAACAGGAATGCAGGCGCCCAGTCCAATCCCGGCCAATACCCGGAAACTTGCAAACATCAGGAAGCTATTGGAAAAATAAATCGGGATATTCATCAGGGAATACAGTGCGATGGCGAATATCAGTGTTTTGCGTCGTCCGATCTTGTCAGAGATAATGCCGGCCAGGGCACCGCCCAGGATCAGACCGATCAAACTCCAGGAAGACAAACTTCCTTTGGCGATCGCACTTAAGCCCCATTCCGCTGCTATCTGGGGCATTGTGTAGGATACAATCATATAATCATAGCCATCAAACACCATGGCTATGCCAAGAAGAAAAAATATCTGCCAGGTGAATTTGTTAACACCCAGGGAATCCATTACTTCAGATATACTGAAATTATTCATTGCGTTGTCTCCTCTTGATTTTTTTTTGTTCGTATAAAATTTATATACGTAATTTAAATTGTAAAACGTTTACACTTTTTATTCTGCAACACATTGTTCTATATTTATAATTCATCTCAAGTACTTTATTCTATAATTTCATTTTTAATTAACAAGAAGCCAATTCTTTATATTGAAAAGGCTTCATGATTCTTTATGACATTATTTTTATTTTGACTTATTATTCAATAGTTCTGATTATTTTTTCTGGTTCTGTTAAAACATTTCCTTACTCATTCTGTCAATTTCTTCATCCGTCGCTTCATAAACACCAGCGAATGAGCTGACATTCATCCCCTGGCTGGCGCCGGGAATAAAATACAGTTTACCGCATCGTCTGCAGGCTGTTTCCACTTTCTGTGCAATGTTTTCCTGGGTCCAGCCCGGGAAGTCAATGACGCCGCTGTCAATATCTCCCATGAATGTGATTTTTGGGCCATATTCTTTAATCAATTCTGGCACATGGTTTGTTGTCATTACACCCTGCCAGATGTCGATTCCCATTTCAATCATGGCTGGAACCAGATTGGCGGCATAGCTGTCACTGTGGTGAACAATCAGTTCGACGCCATTATCTTTATAATAACCATAGATTTTCTTATATGCCGGAACAAAGAATTCCTCAAACATGGCCGGAGAAATGAACGAGTTAATCTGGCTGCCCCAGTCATCATGATGAAAAAGTGCATCCGGGTGAAGATGATCAATAAATTCTTTTGCCATCTTCATTTCAAATTTCACGATATAGTCAATAAGTTCATGCATGGCTTCCGGTTCTTCATAATAGGCCATTAATGCTTCTTCCATGCTCATCAGGTAATGGACCTCTTCAAAAATACCCGGAGCGACGAAAACAGTCACATACTGATCATTACGATCCACCGCAACTGCGTCGGCGACGGCTACAGCCCATGCTTTCTCAGAAAATTCAACTGCAGGAGCTTTAACGTAGTCCCGCCATTTTGTAATGTCCTTGATGACAATGTGTTCAGCGTCATGCACAGGGAAAGCACCTAGTTGACCTTCCGGCCACCGGATGGTTACTCCCCATTCATTGACGATTTCGCCACCGATTGGCGGTTTTATCCGGGTAATCGGGGTTCGCATCATCATCGCAAAGGCTTCGTATTGTTTTACAAAGCGATCCGGATTGCCGCCTTTCATCACTTCTGCTAAGTTCTGTCTTTTTGTCAGCATTTTCATTTCTCCTTTTTAATAATTATGTCTATCTTCTGAAAATTTAAAAAATTAAGCAATTGCCAATTCTTTGGCTTTCACCGCCGCTGTTCCCGCATCGGGAGCAAATCCATCGGCTCCGATTTCGGCTGCGTATTCCAGTGTTACCGGGGCACCGCCAACGATGACCTTGAATCCATTCAGGCCGCTGGCTTTAATAGCCGCAACAGCTTCTTTAAGGGCTGGCATGGTGGAGGTCAGCAGCCCGGAACAGGCGACGATTTTGACATTATCATTGTCTTTAATGGCCTGCACAAATGTTTCGGCAGGTACGTCAACGCCAAGGTCAACCATTTCAAAGCCGGCACTCTCAATCATCAGCGACACCAGATTTTTGCCGATATCATGTAAGTCGCCGGCCACGGTGCCGATGACACAGGTGCCCAATTTGGAAGAGCCGTCGCCGGCCAGGTGGGGCTTAAGAACGTCCACGCCTTTAGACATGGCTTTGGCGGCGATGAGCATTTCCGGTACGAAAATTTCTCCGGTTGAGAATTTTTCTCCGACTACACTCATGGATTCAACCATTGCATCGAGGATATCCTGGGGATTATTTCCGGCATCCAATGCTTCCTGTACCAGACCCGGAACGAGTTTGGATTTTCCTGCTTCGACTTTTGCTTTTACTTCTTCAATTTTTGACATGATTTTTCTCCTTTTATGTCTTTCAAAATAGTTTGGTATTGCAATACTGAGCGGTTACATTTACACCGCTCAGTACGACTAATACTTATTATTCCTGTGATTAAGCTTGCTTTCTTTCTTCGACTTCCTTCTTCATTTCTGCCATACTCGCCGGCGTTAACGAGTAAAATTTGGCCATCAACAACATTCCAATGACCATAATGATTGCCGGATATAATGCAAAACCATTTTTAATGGCTTGAATCAGTTCTGGCGTCACTGCCATATCAGCAACATAGCTTACAGAAGCAAGTACCGCGGTGATAATGATAGACCTGACGAATACAGATATCTTAATGGGAAAGCTAATGAGCGACATGATGAAGCCTCTTGCATTTTTCCCTGTTTTCCATTCGCCGTAATCAACTGTTGCCGAATACATGGCGACACCCAGTGAATCTGGCAGCCCATAACCAATATAGGCAATAAACATAACAATTTTAAATTGCATTGCCCCAAGCGGTATAAACCAAACAACCAATAATCCAATAACCAGAAGAGTCAGTGCTGCTAAGTATGTTCTTTTTTCACCAAAACGTTTTGCAATAGGGGCTGCAATCATGGCTGCAAAGAAATTCACAACAGTTAATCCGGTTACAAATAATGCTAGTCCTGGTAAATCGTTGAGAACATATTTAAAGTAATAAAATGCCATTCCGAAGATAATGAAGCGTCCTAAATATCTACCCAATTCTACTAACATCAGTCCTACTAAAGGTGGGTTGACTACGATTTGTTTTAACATCTCTCCAACCGACATCTTGGCAGTAGGTTTTCCGGCTTGGACTTCACAACCTTTATGCGCATAGTCTTTTGTGATAGCAAAATAAATCCAGAAGCAAAGAACCATGATGACGCCCGTGATGATGGCAACGTAAGTATAGCCTAAAACAGGATTTCCAACGGTTGCTCCAATCGCTGAGATGCTTTTTACCCCAAAATATGAAAAAACCAAGGTTCCAAGGGCATTGAACATCCCTCTGTTGCTGGCCATTGAGATTCTTTCTTCCCGAATGGTAGTCATGGAGTTGTTCATCGAAACGTGAGCTGCGTAGTAGGTATTCCATACTAGATGACTGACTAGAAAACCGATGAAAATCACAACTGCATTAGCGGTTGAAGATCCTCCAATCTGAGAATACTCAAGGGCATAAAATATTGCGGCAATCGGAGGGCCAACCAGCAACCATGAACGGTATTTCCCCCATCTCATGTTGCTTTTTTCCAAGATGATCCCAGCAGTTGGAACCCACACAATATCAAAAATACTTGTTACAAGTAACAGAGTAGTGGCCAAAGCTAAAGGCATCTTTAAAAAATCTGTCAGAAATGCTGCTAAGAACATCATTTCTAAATTTACAAATGTCTGAAACCCAAAGGATGGCAATCCATAAAGATAGATTGCTGATTTTTTCAATGCTTTTTCCATAACATTTCTCCTCGTTATTTATTTATTTTAAAATTGTTTTTTATGATCGCTAACTGCATGTCACATCAAACGACCAATTCTATACCTGGAATTTTCTTCCAAAACTATTCAATCCAATTATCCCGACAGTATTGATTTATTTCGTAGTGCTATTTTTCATTATCCTACAATTCTTTTCTTGCTCCTTTCTTCATAAATCAATTCTGTTTGGCAGTCACCGGAGGATTTTAAATACCCGCAGCAGAACCATTTGTTAAAGTCCCCATGCTTTTATTTATGCCATATTTTCTACCGTAATCGTATTCATTTTAATTGTCACTTGATCTTGCTGTATGCTTGGTGAATCCTCTGCTTTTATACTATTTAAGCATTTTTCCAAATATACGGTTTTCCATTAAGATTTCTTCACTTAATTTAGGTATTCCCGAATTAGGAACGTGTTGCTTTTTATAAAATATCATCTTTTTAAGAATTTGTCAAGACTTTAGGAACATGTTCCTAATTTATTTAGTGAATTTCATTTTTTAATATGGTATACTTTTATGAAGACTGGTAAAAGACAGAGGATTGTAAAAATATATAAGGAGAGAGGTTACTATGGCTAGTTATAAGAAAAGCATCGAAACAAAAGAAAAAATAATACAGACCGCTTCAACTTTGTTTTTCATTCAAGGCTACAATGCAACAACCATACGTGATATTGCTAATCAGTCAGAGCTCTCCCTGAGTCGATTGAACTACCATTTCATTAGTAAAGCAGATGTTGCAGGCGTGATTTGCAAGAAATTTCTTAGCGACTTGAATACAAAATTATGGGATATTATTCCTATAAAAGAGAACAAAATATTAAGAGATACCATCCATATCCGGTACTGGGTCAAGATTTTTCTTTCTCAAAGCCAAGCCATGAATTTTTACTATGAGTTGGCTTGTGAAAATATTCTTGGTGATATGTTAATCGAATCGGATTACCAGCATTTCATTGAGCAAGCTGAGTTTCTAAACCTTAATTTAGATGAGAAAACACTATGTATGTATGCACACATTTTTGTTGTCTCACTGATTCAATTAATACGTGCGAAAAAGGAAGGTGCTATTTCATCTGAGATTGAGAATATTTTGGATATGTGTAACACATTACACCTGAAGCTGCTTGGATTGGATCAGCGTGAACAAGAAAAAATAATTTCCAAAGCTAGAATTTACACAAATTATATTCAATATGAAATGACTGATTTATCATCAATACAACTAAAATATTCAGAACAGCTAGTGTAGTGTATCATAGTGAATCCAAAAACTGGAGGATATCATCAGTAGCATGATATCTAACATTTAGGTGACTCGATTCAGGTTCATGGAGTTTCTTTAAAGCATTTTGTTTTAGCGTTATATCAGCCACCATATATTTATGGGTTGTTTCAATACTTTCATGGCCTAGCCATATCGCAATGGTTGAAAGATCGATACCTGATTGCAGTAGGCTCATGGCAGTTGAATGCCGGACAAAATCCAAACGTTTGGATTTCATTCGGCATACCTATGGCACCCTCTTATACAAATCCGGAACAGATATTTTTACACTCCAAAAATTATTAGGCCACGCTTCAATTGAAACTACCACTAAAATATATCTACATGATGACATTGAAGATTTAGAAAAAAACATCCGGTGGCAAATTGATCCCACCGATGAAGACAGCAACAAAAAAAGCAACACCAAAAGTAGCACTTTTTAGCCTCTGAAAGCATTCATAAAAAAATCGCAGTTTTTCAAAAAAATGAAAAAAACCGCCTCGCAGATGGCTCTGCAAAGCGGTTTTTGTGAATTAAAGTTTGGTGCCCCTTCAGGGATTCGAACCCTGGACACCCTGATTAAGAGTCAACGGTTTTTCCTTATATACCCGCTTCTTTTTATGTCGGGTGCCATTTGGGTGCAGTTGTTGAAAACAAGGTATTTTTTATGATTAATATCGGCAACCCAACTATGGTACTAGATTTACAAACGGTTTGATCCCAAACTATTGATTGAAAATTGGATTGCCTCGTTTTATTTTAATATCTAAACGTTGTTATAAGCTAATATGTTTTATTCCTGGTGTACATGTAATTTGCCTGGTGCCATTAGGGATTTTAAATTTATAAATCCGCTGCCGCCAATACACCAGCTATTGATTTTATCTTTTCTTTGATCAGTTCAAATTTTGGCAATTCTCCATATACAAATTCAGCTCCAAAATTTTCTTCATAGGCTTTCTCAATTTTTTTATCATTTATAATATTTACCAAGGGTGCTTTAAACCACTTTTCATCGTAGGGATATGCATCCTTAAAACGAGAATTCTTTTCAGCCGCCTTAACCAATTCCACCATATTCACTAATTTTTCTGCATCATTATAAAATTTTTCTACCAAATCATAGGTTAGATATAGATCATAAAAATGTCTTGTTTTTGTCAAGAGCTCTCCTAAACCAGGCTCATAGGACATTCTTATCAGTGACACCAATTTTTCCATCATGGTTCTATTAATCGATAATACATTCAATTTAAAACTAGTTAATCCCA
>JAENWK010000164.1 GCA_016650045.1 Eubacteriaceae bacterium
AAGTTGATTTTGAAAAAGAAACCGTTACCGTTTATCCTTGGTGGTAAAACAAGAGGCCTTGGTGCCTGACACCAATTTATAAACTTGTGAAATACTTTCAGTGGAACCGGGAACCGGCAACACCCGATGGGCAGTGGAAACCTTTAACCCATCATCAGTGAAAAGGGCTACCAGGCAGCCATGTTTTCCATCGACTTCGAGGAAAATCTTACCGATGAGCAAATACTGAAAATTGTAAAGGGGACAGCATGACAATAGAAGAACTTAGGATATTACTGAATAACAGCGATGTGGATTTTGAAATATTGCAGAATGAAAAGCCCATTTTATCGGTTAATGATGCCCCCCGAAATGGCAGCATCTCATAGCCGAATTTTTAGCTTTGATACTATCTGTGTTTTAATTATTTGCTTTTGTCTTGGGAACAATGGCCAAAGTATAACCTAAAGGATCCAAGAGCTTAAAGAGAGTATCAATTCTAGGTGTTGCCTTTAGATTCTCCAGGCGTGCAATGGCAGGCTGCTTTAATCCGGTTAACTCAGCTAGCTTTTTTTGAGACATTCCGCTTTTCTCCCGGGCTTCGATCAGCTTACCGATAAAAGCGACCTCAAATTCTATTTCGGATCTTTCTGAATCAGTTACAAAACTAGGATCATTATAAAGATCATCAAATTCTGTAAACTCTTCATTGCCTATTTTAATACTCATTATTTGCACGTCCTTTCTTTAAAATCTTTCATGGGCTGCTTTGCTTTAGCAATCTCTTTCACAGGTGTTTTTTGTGTCTTTTTGTGGAAATAGTGAAGTAATACAAAAGTATCGTCCTTCCAGTAAAAAAAGAATATGCGGTTAGATAATGGCCTGAGCTCATATGTCCCCTTCAATGTGTTTCACTGTTGGATTGCCTATTCTTGTGCCATACTCTTGTAAAGAACGAATATAAGCATTAATCTTTGTGAATTGAATGCGGTCTTGCTTACTCGTTTGTGATCGGTCTTTCAGCTTTAATAAATATTCTTTTACTGGTTCATTTCCCTTTGCGTCTTTATAAAAAATTATCTTAAACATTGTTACCTCTTTATTTATTCAAATTATAACATATTTGTTATATGCGAGTCAATATAATTTGATTTTTGAATGTTGGCCGAACCTGTCACTTAAGTTATTGGTGGCTGGCCGAACTTGCCTCTTAGCTATATTTAAAGCTTCTTGATATTTGTTCAGAAATAACCTACAATAAATATATCAAATAATAAATGGTAAAATTCACATCGATAATTTAGTGAGAAAATGACGAAAAATGAACGAAGAAAAAAAATAATAAAGGTCTTTCAGGATAATAAAACCGTGAACAGAACAAAGATACTCCGTGAACATTCAATTTTCAGCCGTGATATAGACCCCAGGAGAAGGAAATAAAAGTTAGGCTGATTATGAATTTTCTTTCCTGAATACCGATCGCAATTAATGATGAAACTATTTTAAAAGGAGTTTAAATTATGAAATGTACTACCTGTCAATTAAACGAAGCCACGATTCATGTCATGAATTTTGGGGATTTTTGCCTGAACTGTCATAATGAGATGATTGCTTGTAAAAAGGCAATTGAAATCGCTAATAAAATTTTGACTTATGTAGCTGGTGAAAAACCCTTAATCGTGCCGGAGTTAAAATAAAAAAAAGCAGGTTAATTTCTGCTTTTTATATGAACAATGAAAATTATTTCATTGTTAAGCGGTGTGAACCCTTAGCCGCGGAACAATTTTTTCTTTTTAAATGAATGATCCCGCCATTAGGCCAAGGATGGCGCCATAAATGGTTGAAATATAAGGGTTTGATGTGATTGGACAACTACCGGTGGAACAGCCAACTTTCTTATGGTAAAGAAAGCCCAGCACGCCACCAATAACGGTCCCAATAATCATTGCTAAATTCAATAATATCATCTCCTGTCTGTTTATAATGACTATAATCATACTAAACAAAACGGTAACAATCAGTGATTAAATCACACGGCCCATAAAAATACCGGCAATTGCCTGGGGACAGGGTATCTTCAGAACCTGAACATTATGAATGAAATCATGAACTTTTTAGCTGAAAACAATTACACCGTTAAAATTCTATTTTCAATCGGATGGTTATTCGTCACGATCAATATCATCAAGAAGAAGCGGCCAAACAGATTAAATCAGCGGCCAGAACGCACATGATTCTCTATAATAATCTGAAAGTCGGGCTGCGATGAACAGACGCTATCTAAGGGAGGAAACAAACGATGTCCAAATACGATATAAGCAGAGTCAATCGATCAAAAGAAAAGGCCAAAGAGACCTATGATAAGCTGAGCACGTGGTATGACTTTTTTTCTGACCGGTCAGAAAAAAAGTATCGGGTGATGGGGTTAAAAAAGCTTGGTGTCGGCGCTGGAGAAACGGTGCTTGAAATCGGATTCGGGACAGGGCACTCGATATTAGCTCTGGCTCAATCGGTAGGCGGATCGGGGATGGTTTACGGAATAGATATTTCCGAAGGCATGGGTCAAATCACCAAAGCCCGAGTTGAGAAGGCAGGATTATCGAAAAGGGTGGTATTGGAATGCGCCGACGCGTTAGAGCTTCCATTTGACGATGATTCTTTTGATGCCATCTTTATGAGCTTCACGCTGGAGTTATTTGACACGCCCGAAATTTCTCTGCTTCTTGACGAGTGCAAAAGGGTTCTTAAAAAAAATGGCAGACTGGGCATTGTAGCGCTTTCTAAAGAAGGCCGACACAAAAATATTGTATCGTTTTACGAACGGCTTCATGAAA
>JAENWK010000012.1 GCA_016650045.1 Eubacteriaceae bacterium
CAACTTAACAAGTAATAAATTCCATAGTATATAATACATCTAATTAACAGGAATGGTTGAGAAGCGAAAGCGTATGAATGATGAAATTAAAGAATTCTTTGGATATCATGGAACACCAGAAAGATGTATAGATTCAATAAAGAATGATGGATTTAAAGTCCGTACATTTTTATTTGATTGTGCAGAGGAACAAGAGATACCATGTGATCTTGGAAACGGTATTTATGTATTCTTAGATAATGATGAATATGGATTTGATGGTAAGGAATGCGCCAAAAAATATGTAAAAAATGTTAAACGAGGAGAGCTCTCCTATGGTGTTATAGAGTTGTCACTGTCAATAGATTTTGAAAATCAAGAGATTGTAGATTTAGATGACGAAGAAATTATTTCCGAGATCTTGGCAGTTAGAAAAGTAATGATGCCAAAATTAAAAAGACTTTTTGAAGAAAATTATTTTAAGAACAACGGAGCATTTCAAAGAGGAAATTGTGATGGTATTATTTTAGAGGGTTTGTTATTAGAGAAAAAAAGCGACCCTGTTATGATAATAAAAAACACCTACACATCAGAAAGCTATTATAGAATTTCTAATTTTCCGGATGGTACAGAAGCATGCATCAGAGATATTTCAATCATAAAGAACAAAGAAGTGTGCGAAAAATTTCATTAAATTAATAAGAAATAAAGGTGAATGTTATGAACAAGATGTTTGAAAAGTGTAAGAAGGTTTCGTTTAAAGAAGAGGCCAAAACCGTTGAACAATGGTTAACAGACGAAAGATTAATTGAACTTCTTTTTGAGATGGGATTTGAACGGAATGAAACAGCAACCTGTCCAAATGATCATGGAGTTTGGAAAAAGAACAGTTGTAAGCAGAGTAATTATTTTGAAACCGAAGATTTACTATCAAAGAAGAACAGATTTTCGGAAATAAAAGAAATTTCTTTGGCTGCATAAAGTAAATGGAGATATAATTGTGGATGAATTAAAAGAGATAGAAAGTGTTTTGACGTTAGAATCACTTATTGTTGAGGAAATATCATTTAAAAGAGATCCGGCGCTAGCCAATATTACCGATATGATTAAATCAAAAATCGGGTTTTGTAGAGAAATTGAATACATCGGGGATGATGAAGATGAAGCAAAAGTATCTTTGAGTATGTCGATGAAGCATAAGACAGGTGCGGTAGAGCTCTTTATAAAGATGTCAGGGTACTTCCAAATTCAAAGTAATGTCGATATTGATTTAAAGAAGGAATTATTTGAGAGAAATGCAGTAGCCATTATATTTCCCTACTTAAGAGGGCAGCTCTCGATATTAACAGCACAACCAGGTTTTACACCTGTTGTATTACCGGCAATTAATATAGTGAATCTTCTTGAAAAGGATAATGACGAGTTTTAAATCAAACATGCTTAGTAAGCGTGTTTTTTTTTTGAGTAATGAGGAAGGACACTGTCATGCAAGAACCTGAAATTATCATCGAACAGAAACAGAGATTAATAGCAATGCTCACCAAGGACAATAAGGGAACAATATCCCCGACAGATCTAGCAGAAGCATTAGGAGAAGGTTTTTTTGGCTAGGGCTCTATTTTTTTTAAAACTTAAGTCTTTCAGGGACTTTTCCATGCCTATAGGGTACAGATGATCACGTGAATTCAAGAACGTTTTCATCTTTATAATATAGTTTGTCCTGTTTGTTTTCAAGTTCAATACAGAGAAGAGGTGGTATTGCGGAAATATTTAGTCAGATGAATATTATTGAGAGCTGGGGAACAGGTATTCAACGTATTATAATGGTTGTAGAGAATATGACCTTCCAGATCCAACCTTTGAGGAGATAGGGAATAGCTTCCGTGTTATTTTGTATCGTCCATCAAACAATGAAAAGAAAGATATCATTTTAAATCATCACAATAACATGTGTAAAACTTCTAGTTTAATTTACCGTACTGTTGTGTTTGAGAAATTTTCCAAATTTTTGGCTCTTTAGCATTTAAATCCTCATCAAAAAGACATGCCCGGGTTATTTGGTTATTATCGTAGGTTTTCACGTAATAAGTACCGGTGTTGCAAACCATACATGCGGTGTATTGGGTATAATCAACACCCTCATCGGTGATGACGTTTCCTTTTGGTATGTCAACGGATGCTAAAATATGAAAGGCTGCCTTAATACCTTCATCCTCATTATCTAATTCGTTGATAGCCTCTTTCCCAAAAAGCGCGCGAATAAACCGTGATGGTGGCGTGTAATCACCCGGTAAACCAATTGTCCTGGCACCATTGCCAAAAGGTGCAAATGTGAGACCATTTAATTTTAGAGGTTCTATTTTAAAGGGATTAATGCCGATATAATTGCGAATGTTGGTCAAATGCCAATTAAAATCAGGACTGTTGGACATAACCCCAAGAGGATTATCGTGAATGACAATGCCGCTCTTCATGGGTTCAATGACAATGGTGTTACCGTTCTTATCGGTTACAATCCAGTGGAGTGGTGTAACAACCCCAAAAAGTTTAGCCGGGGTATTGACAATATTTAATTGGAAAATGGCTTCTTTAACCTCATCAATGGTTGAAAAATTAGATAAAAGCCATCCCACGACCTCATAGGATGCAAGGTTGGTTTTATCGGAAATAAGCTCTTCGCTGTAATGGGCATAGCCAGGGAAATACAAGGTGGCGCAGGCGAGTCCCGCTTCATTTACGCCATCAGTAAAAGTAAAAGTTTCCTGTTGTTCCTGTTGTTGACCGATACCCATCAAGGCGTATTTTACTGACCGTTCAGGCCCATCCATTTCAAAAAACAGGGGATATTTTCTGGGTATGAAAATAAGTTCCGGTTCTAGAATAAAAGCGAAATCCATCGTTCTGGCGAGCATATTTAATCGATCGTTGGTCTTTAAGGTTATACTTGTACACACAGTTGGTACCTTCTTTCTTCATTTGCCTAATTATATATGATTTTGCTCCAATAGTAAACAATCGATTTTATTCCGGTTGTATTTTATTTAAAATTGTAGAGCTGTTATTTTCGCCAAGTGAAATTGGTGTAGAGTTTGATCCCTTAATTGAGAAGGTTTTATACGGAAATGAAAATGAACTCAAAATATTTTGTACGATGGAAAATTCTGGGACTAAGAAATAATTATTGGATGCTATTGAAGCAATAGTATCAGTATCAGTATAGGAAAAAATCTTAATAGTAGAGTAGAAATAATATAGATTGTGATTCGAAGATAGAGAATAGTTTTGAAATCCCCTAAAGGTGTTTAGCGCCTTTAGGGGATTTTTTATAAAAAAATAATTGGAACATGTACCAAATTTGTCAAAGTGCATGAAGTATGATAATCGTAACAAAAGGATATTAATATCACAAGTGTGAAAAGAAACAAATTTTGGATTAAGAGTAGGAGGATTAAAAATATGTAAAAAAAATAGATGCAGTAGAAATTGCTCTGTGTTAGCTAATCGGCACCTGAATGATTTCTATCTGAACTTTAATATTGTTCAATGTAAAATATTTAAGAATAATGAGAAATATAATTGAATAAAATTAATATAAGGCTTATACTTAAATAAGTAAACATTTGCAATAAACATGATGATTGAAATAGGAAGGTGATTGATTGAAATATTTAGGCCATACCAAGGATGGTAAAAATTTTATCGATGAAGAAAATTCCCAGGAATTAATAAAGCATCTTGAAAATGTATCAAACTATGCTGAAAAGTTTGCAAAGAGTTTTGATGCCGGTGAAATGGGTGCGCTATTAGGGTTAGTCCATGATCTTGGCAAATATCAAATGAGTTTCCAAGACCGGATCAGAGGAAGTAAAGTAAAAGTTGATCATGCCACCTTAGGAGCAAAAGTATTAACAGAATACTGGAATGATTTGGGTTGGCTTCATGGCATGGTTGTTTCCGGGCATCATACCGGTCTTAAAGACAGTGGCAGTGGGTCAAACAGGGGGGATAATACTTATTCTTCACGGATTAATAATTATGATGGACAGGATACAGATTACAGTAATGAAATAATAATTCCAAGTAGTTTTAAACCCAAGATGCTCAATGGGGATAATGAATCCATGAGTTTTGCTTTTGCCACCTATCTGAAAATGCTTTTTTCATGTTTGGTGGATGCTGACTGGACGGACACGGAAGAATACATAACGGATGTAAGCAGAAAGAGTATTCCATATACAATCGAAGAATTAGATAAAAAACTAACCAGTGGGATACCAGTCAATAATGGTTCTTCAATTAAT
The DNA here is from genome assembly GCA_016650045.1 of Eubacteriaceae bacterium. Lineage (GTDB taxonomy): Bacteria > Bacillota > Clostridia > Eubacteriales > Eubacteriaceae > Acetobacterium. Next base: position 4,281 of record JAENWK010000012.1, read on the forward strand.
AACATCCGCGCAGAAATTCTAAATGATTGTCAAAAAGCTTCTCAAAAGGAGCAAGGGCTATTTACGCTCACTGTACCCACTGGTGGAGGAAAAACCTTGTCATCTCTGTCATTTGCATTACAACATGCATTAAAACATAAACTCAAACGAGTTATTTATGTTATTCCCTATACCAGTATTATTGAGCAAAATGCGGATGTTATTGCAGGTATTCTTGGTAAGGAATTTGTATTGGAACATCATAGTCAGGTTGATGAAACCAAAGGTATTCTTGAAGAAGATGATATTGAAGGGAATATCAAAAAAAGAATAAAGTGGGCCAGTGAGAATTGGGATATCCCGGTTATTTTAACTACCAATGTTCAATTTTTCGAGTCCTTCTTTTCAAACAAACCTTCAAAAACAAGGAAATTACATAATATTGCCGAGAGTGTGGTCATTTTTGATGAAGCACAAATGCTACCAAGGGAACTGTTATCCCCATCCATGTATGCCATTTCTGAACTGGTTACAAATTATAAGGTAACAGCGATTTTGTGCAGTGCGACTCAACCGGCAATCAGTCAATATAAATATGAAAAATTAAAAATTTCAGAAATCATAAGCAATCCTGAAGAACTTGCAAAGAAATTAAAGCGTGTGGAATATGAAGTGATTGGTAAAAAAAGTGATGAAGAAATTCTGGAGATATTTACCAAGAACCCAAAAACACTATGTGTGGTCAACTCCCGTAAACATGCCCATGCGCTGCATCAATTGGTGTCACAGGATGGACGCTTTAAGAATATTTATCACCTCAGTACCTTGATGCACTGCATTCATCGGCGTGAAGTGCTTATGGAAGTCAAAGAAAGACTGAAAAAAAATGAGGATGTTATTTTAATTGCCACATCATTGGTGGAAGCAGGTGTAGATATTGACTTTCCCGTTGTAATGAGAAGCATTGCCGGGATCGACAATATTATACAGGCGGGAGGGCGAGCCAATCGTGAAGGGAAATTGGAAAAGGGACGGGTTTTGGTCTTTGAACCAACAAGCGAAGCCGGAAAAATTCCAAAAGTTATTCAAAGCATGGCAAGTCTTACTAAAGAAGTCATTGAAGTATTAAAGGAAGATGCCTTTGAAATAAAAGGGATTACCATGTATTTCGAAAATTTATATCATGCATCAAGTTCTGATAATATACTGGATGCAAAAAACATTCTAAATGAATTCGAAATAAAAGGTAACAGTTACAAATTTAATTTTGAAACGGTGGCAAAAAAATACAAAATCATTGAAGATAATACGGAAAATATTGTTATTAATCTTTCGGAGGAGTCAAGGAAATTAATTAATGAATTACGCCAGGGCATATTTAATAGGGAAACCATGAGAAAACTCCAACAGTATTCAGTGTCTGTTTACAAAAATGAATATCAGAAACTCTTGGAAGAAAACGCACTGGAAGTACTACAAAATGGCTTTAGTATACTTAATAACAATCAATACTACAAAGGTGATATAGGGTTGGATATATTCACGGATAATAACAAAAATGCAGAATGCAATATGATTTAGGAGGAAATGAAGTATGGGTTATGGAGTAAAAATCCGGGTCTGGGGTAATTATGCCTGTTTTACACGACCGGAAATGAAGGTGGAAAGGGTGAGTTATGACATGATCACCCCTTCAGCTGCCAGGGGTATCATTGAAGCGATTTACTGGAAACCGGCAATAAAATGGAGTATTGATAAAATACACGTGATCAATCCCATTAAATTTACAAATATTCGAAGAAATGAAGTATCAGAGGTGGCCAAATTAGGCAGCATAAAAAAAGCAATGGATAAATCAGAACCCTATCATATTATTGCAACAGAAAATCGACATCAGCGAGCTGCCCTTATTCTCAGAGATGTTGAATACATCATCGAAGCTCATTTTGATTTAAACCCGGACAAAGCCGGAGAAACAGACAGTGTAGAAAAACATTATAATATTGCATTACGTCGCCTTAGGCAGGGACAGTTTTTTTATCAGCCGTCACTGGGTACCAGGGAATTTGGAGCATCCTTTGAACTCATTGAGGATGAATCGGCCATACCCAAAAGTAAAATTACTGGAGACCTCGATTTGGGCTATATGCTTTATGACATGAATTTTACTTTAAATGAGAGCAAAACAAAACAAACTGTTAATCCCAGCTTTTTTAGAGCCAGGCTGGAAAATGGGGTGCTGGATTTAACCAAAGTAAGGAATGAGGTGAGAATTTGATTTTAAATGCATTATGCGATTATTATGACGTGTTAAGTCAAATAAAGGATACGGATATTTGTCCCTCGGGGTTTCAAAAAGTACAAGCAACTTACGCTGCAACCTTATCAGAAGAAGGAGAGTTGCTGGATATTATATCCCTCAAAGAACTGAATGATAATCGACCTCAAAGTTTTACAATGCCAGCGAGTATGAAAACTTCCAGCATTTCTTCTTCACCGGTTTGTGACAATTTTGAGTATGTTTTTGGGGTTGGTGGGGACAAGGGTGTAAAGACAACTGAAGAAAAGAAGTTTGAGAAAGCCAGAAATTTGCATTCAGAAACATTTAAAAATGCAAAATCGCCTGAAGCGATTGCCATTAAAATATTTTTTGAAACTTGGGATCTTGATAAGGCCTGGGAAAATGAGCAAATTTTAAAACATTATTCTGAAAAAGGAAAAGCCTTTTCAGGGAATGTGGTATTTAAGCTTTTAGGGAGGAGAGAGTATTTTCATCAACAACCGGAAATCATTGAAATCTGGAAAAATGAAAATACTGCAAAACTAAAAAGCGATGGCGTGGAATTCGCTCAATGCTCAATTACAGGAGATATCGCTCAAATTTCAAGGTTGCATGAAAAACTAAGGGGAGTAGATGGTGCAAGTACCATGGGGGCATCATTAGTGTGTTTTAATAAGGACTCAGATGAATCCTATGGGTTAAAACAATCCAGAAATTCTGCAGTCAGTGAAGAGGTAGCTTTTAAATATTATACGGCCCTTCAGTATATGCTCTCAGACAGAGAGAGAAAAATCCAAATTGGTGATGCCACTACGGTTTTCTGGGCGGGGGAAATGGCAGGCGCCTATACCAATATATTTAAGAGTATGATGAACAACCCAGATGATATAGAAGAGGAAGCTACCTTGGAAGATGTGAAAACAAGGGAAAAGATAAAGGTCATTTTAGCAGATGGTTCAAAAGGCATATACAATGATACAGAACTGAATCCCGATACGAAGTTTTTTATACTGGGGTTATCACCCAATGCCGGACGATTATCGGTCCGTTTTTTCTATAAGGACACCTTTGGTAATTTTTGCGACAAGATTAAACAGCATTATGATGATATTTCGATTGATGCGGGGAAAAGCGGAAAAGACCATATAAAAATATGGAGTCTTTTAAATGCAACCATCAGCTCAAAAAGCAAAGATAAAAAAGTAAACCCACTTCTTGGTGGAGCAGTAGCCCGTTCGATTTTCACTGGAGAACAGTATCCTCAAATCCTATTAAATCAAACCATTATACGAGTAAAAGCTGAGACCCAGATAACGCAGCCAAGGGCTTCAATTATCAAAGGCTATTTAATAAAAAAAAATAGAATTCAAAAAAAGAAGGAGGAATTAACAATGTATCTCAATGAAAAATCCACAAAACCGGCCTATGTATTGGGCCGAACCTTTGCCATTCTTGAAATGATTCAAAAAAACGCATTAGGCGATGGCATCAATGCAACCATTAAAGACAAGTATTTTGCATCAGCCTGTTCAAATCCCTCATTAGTATTTCCTAATTTATTAAAATTGACCCAGCACCATTTGGCGAAAATTGACGGGAATTACTGGGATATAAAGTTGGGAGAATGCTTAAGTCTTATAGAAGGCGATACATTTCCGAAAATATTAGACATGGAAAATCAGGGTCGTTTTATTTTAGGCTATTACCAACAAAATCAAAAAAACTATGAAAAAAGAGAAGTGAAAGAGGAGGCTAAATAATGGAAACGATGAAAAAATTTGAAAATGCCATTGGAAACAGATATGAATTTGTGGTGCTCTTTGATGTGGAGAATGGGAACCCCAATGGAGATCCCGATGCCGGGAACATGCCAAGGGTTGATGCTGAAACTGGACATGGTCTTGTGACGGATGTTTGCCTTAAAAGGAAAATCAGAAACTATGTAGAGTTAATTAAAAATGATGCACCTGGGTATAAAATATTTATCAAAGAAATACTGAATGATAAATTAGAAAATGCATATTTAGAAAAGGGCCTTACAAAAGAAAAAAAAGGTGATACAGATAAAGTTGCAATTGCACAAGGATTTATGTGCGAAAATTATTTTGATGTGAGAACATTTGGAGCAGTTATGAGTACAGGGGATTATCCTTGCGGGGTTGTAAGAGGTCCGGTTCAGATTAATTTTGCAAAAAGTATTGATCCCATTGCCACGCAGGAAATAACCATTACTCGTATGGCAATTACCAAGGCAAAAGATGCCAGTAAGGGAACAACAGAAATGGGAAAGAAAAGCTTTGTTCCCTATGGGTTGTATAAGGCAGAAGGTTTTGTTTCCGCGGCTTTGGCACAAAATGTTACGGGATTTAGTGATGAGGATATTGAACTATTGTGGCAAGCCATTATCAATATGTTTGAACATGATCATTCAGCAGCGAGAGGAAAAATGATAGTAAGAAAACTGATAGTTTTTAAACATGATAGTTTTCTGGGGAATGCACCATCGCATACACTATTTGAGAGAGTTAATGTTCAGCGGATCGATGACGAAGCACCTGCAAGAAAATATACTGATTATGAAGTGCGCATCGATACAAGTAATATGCCAAGTGGTGTAACAGTGGATGAAAAAATTTGAAGAGTATGATCGACTTCCTTTATCTGCCTTAAAACAATTTATTTACTGTAAAAAACGATTTGCACTGATGTATCTTGAGTGTGAGTGGGGTGAAAACTATAAGATCGTTGAAGGTGATTTATTACACAAAAGCGTCAACGATCCAACTTTCAATGAAAAACGCCGGGATGTATATGTTAGTAGAAGTGTGCCTGTTTTTTCAAGTCAATTAAATCTATATGGTGTTGCAGATATCGTTGAGTTTATAAATAATGACGAAGGAATCAAGTTGCCAGGAAAAAAAGGTCTATGGAAAATAAATCCAGTCGAATATAAAAATGGGAAGCCGGAAAAAAGCAATGCAGATAACTATCAATTATGCGCCCAAGCCATGTGCCTGGAAGAAATGTTTCAAACTGAAATAAAAAGTGGTGATATTTTTTATGGAAAGATTAAAAGGCGAGTGACAGTTGATCTAACAAATGAATTAAAAGAAAGTGTAAAAGGACACATAAGTAATATGAGTGAAATACTTATGACGCAAGTGATCCCGATTAAGTCAGAAGATCAAAACTGTCATTTGTGTTCATTGATTGATGTCTGTATTCCTACTGTGTTTGGCAAACAGAAAAAATTCAAAGATCAGATATCCACTCAGATGAGAGGGAATTGATGTGAAAAAATTACTCAACAGTTTATATATAACGACCCCTGATTCATATCTTTCACTAGATGGTGAAAATCTCGTTGTGTTATTGGAAAATAATGAGAAGTTTAGGTTGCCGTTTGTTAATATTGAAAATATTATCTGTTTTGGTTATATGGGGGCGAGTCCCGCATTAATGGGCAAATGTGCGGACAATAATATATCTATAAACTTTTTGAAACCCAATGGACAATATATGGCCAGAATTGTTGGAAAAACAAAGGGAAATGTGCTTCTCAGAAAAAAACAATATGAACTGAGTGATAATGAAGAATTTTGTCTAAATATTTCTAAGGATATTATTGCAGCCAAGCTTTGCAACAGCAGAACGACTTTGGAAAGAACAATAAGAGATAATTCAGATAAAATAGACACATTAAATCTCAAAACAACATCAAACTATATTGCAGACAATATCAACAGAATCTATGATTTTAATGACTTCGATCAGTTAAGAGGTTTTGAAGGAATTATTGCAAGAAATTATTTTTCGGTTTTTAGTGATATGGTGTTGAATCAGAAGAAAGATTTTAGAATGATCGAGCGTTCGAAACGACCACCTTTAGATTTTTTGAATTGTATGTTGTCATATCTGTATACGATCCTTTCATTTGAAGTTCGATCAGCGTTGGAAACAACAGGATTAGATCCCTATGTCGGTTTTATGCATACTTTAAGACCGGGGCGACCATCTCTGGCACTTGATTTAATGGAAGAGCTGAGAGCGTATATGGTAGATCGGGTTGTACTAACTATGATAAATTTAAATCAGATCACAAAAAAAGACTTTTTTAAAAAAGAAGGTGGCGGTGTATTGATGACAGATGATGGAAGAAAAAAAATACTCAAATCCTGGCAGGATAGAAAAAAAGAAATAATCATGCATCCATATATTAAAGAAAAAATTGAGATTGGGTTAATTCCTTATGTTCAGGCACAGTTGCTGAGCAAGTATTTACGAGAAGAATTGCCTGAGTACTGTCCATTTTTAATGAGATGAGGTGGTTTTATGTATGTTATAATCGGCTATGATGTAAGTACGATGTCGGCTGAAGGAAGAAAAAGACTGAGAAAGGTTAGTAAAGCCTGTCAAAATTATGGTCAACGGGTGCAAAATTCATTATTTGAATGTTGTATTGATTATGGGACATTTTTGAAATTGAAAAATGAATTAGAGAAAATAATAAATAAAGATACAGATAGTTTGAGATATTATTATTTGGGAAATAATTGGGAAAAAAGAGTGGAACATGTAGGAGCTAAGCCTTCCTATAATCCTCAAGATATCTTGATTATCTAATTAATAAATATTCTGCGAACCCTAAGTTAACATTGTTTTCTATTTTCAAGAAAGCTAGGTATAATCAGGTTTCTGATAAATAGAAGAAAAAATAAACAAGAATATAGTCCGCCTCATAAGGACGCGCAACCCCATAGACATCGTATTTCATGTCAAATGGCAGGGTCGCGCTCCGCGAGGGGCGTGTGGATTGAAACCTTCAACGGTTCCGGCAATACCACCGTCTGTTGTCGCGCTCCGCGAGGGGCGTGTGGATTGAAACAACCATGCGTTTTGATTCTAACCATATGATCTTGTCGCGCTCCGCGAGGGGCGTGTGGATTGAAACTGAATGTTTGCAATATCTCTCGATGAAATAAATGAGTCGCGCTCCGCGAGGGGCGTGTGGATTGAAACAATGCATATCAGGTAATAGTATAACCCTTCATGTCGCGCTCCGCGAGGGGCGTGTGGATTGAAACATGATTGAAGAATTAGAACTGCAAATCAATTGTAGTCGCGCTCCGCGAGGGGCGTGTGGATTGAAACAAAACATGGTGTTTGAGCCATAAAACGTTGATTGTCGCGCTCCGCGAGGGGCGTGTGGATTGAAACCAGATTATTATGAAATTGATGGTATTTTGATCTCGTCGCGCTCCGCGAGGGGCGTGTGGATTGAAACGTTACACTTAGAATTTTGACGACTGCTTTTTATTGTCGCGCTCCGCGAGGGGCGTGTGGATTGAAACTGTTACTCTAACTATACCACCATTACTTAGTCTAGGTCGCGCTCCGCGAGGGGCGTGTGGATTGAAACCCTCAACTTTCTCACTGTCTCAGCATCCAGTAAACGTCGCGCTCCGCGAGGGGCGTGTGGATTGAAACTAGCTGGATCAGCGGCTTTATTAGTGGCTTCTAGTCGCGCTCCGCGAGGGGCGTGTGGATTGAAACCAATTGTTCGAGTGTGTGCGTAATATTTAAAGGTCGCGCTCCGCGAGGGGCGTGTGAATTGAAACTTCGGATGGTTGTGTGCATCGTTCATCAGGGGCGTCGCGCTCCGCGAGGGGCGTGTGGATTGAAACACCTATAAAACGCCGTGAAAGGGTTAAAAATGGCAGTCGCGCTCCGCGAGGGGCGTGTGGATTGAAACGTCTGGTCCGGTTTTGCTCGTGGCTGCCATGCGTCGCGCTCCGCGAGGGGCGTGTGGATTGAAACGATTAATCTTGAAATAATCGGTAAAGTTGTAGAATTAAGAAGGAAATATGAAAAATGCTAGGGGATCAATCCCCTTTTAATATAAAACTTTGAAGGAGGATAGAATGAAAAAATTATTAATTTTATTAAGTAAAATAATAGTGATTTTTGTTTTTGCTATATTTGCGGTGACGATTGCTAACAATTTGATAGAAAATTATAAAAATACTCCAACGCAAGATTATTCAGTTAAACAAGTTGCTACGGGGCAAACCCCTGTCGAGAGATCCGCAGAAGCCTTGGTTGACGCAAATAAAATAGCCGCTGGTAAGACGGCGCCTGCGCCTGCTCTTGCCCCAAAACCTGTGTCAATTGACTTAAGTGCCGGGGTATATGTCGTAGGGCAAGATGTTCCGCCAGGGAAATATGATATAAATGTGATTTTGGGTCACGGAAATTTCTATGGTAATCCGGGCATAATTAATGAAATGATGGGGACAAATCAAGATTATTATATTCAAACATATAAAAACGCAACTTTTAAAAAAGAAAATACCATTGAAATATCAGGGACTCTTGTTGTAAATTTAACATCTAAGTAAATAAACTTATTTATTTATCAATCAGAAAGGAGTGTTAAAAATGAAGTACGATGGCGTGTGGATTGAAACTGGGAGAATCGCGCTTGAGAGTAAAAGAAGTGGTAGAATTTGGAAGTGATTAATAAAACTATATCTTTGAAAGGATGTATAAAGTAATGAAAAAAAGAGGCATGTTTGGATTATTAGTTGATGTGGTTTTGGTATTCGCTACTGGAGGACTGTGGTTGATTTGGTTGATCATTAAATACTTACGAAAGTAAGGGGTGTATTGTCGCGCTCCGCGAGGAGCGTGGATTGAAATCGAATGGATGCTGCGGCGTGGCAATTATTTTGCATTAAAAATTAAAGGCCGGTCGATGGAACCAAATATACAGGATGGCGATATTATCATTGTAAGGCAACAAAAAAAAGTCGAAAATGACGAAATAGCGGTGGTTGTGGTTGAAAGCGACCGTTAAGCAGATAAAGTTGTTAGAAACTGAGCTGATGCTCATTCCTCATAACAAAGATTTTGAAACAATGTTTTATACGGCTGAGGAAGCTAAAAATAAACCTGTTAAAATTATCGGGAAAGTTGTAGAATTAAGAAGGGAATATGAAAAATGCTAGGGGGGAACAATTCCCTTTTAAATAAATATAAAAATATTAGGAGGGAAGAAATGGAAGAAAAAGTAAGTATTTTGAAACAAGAATGGTTTGTTATTCTTATGGTGGTTTTCGTGGCTCCATTTGGTATTTTTTTAATTTGGAAGAATAAAATGTTCCCAGTCTATGCGAGGATAATCTTATCAATAATTTTCGGGGTTGTATTTTTATTTTTTTTGATTACATTAAGGGGTGCAGGCATCTTATTAAATTCAAACACGAAATCCGTGGATACTAATAAATTTGTAAATCAAAAGTTGACGGGGTCTTGGGAATTAGGTGGCGACTATCTCAATAATTCTAGTTTTGACTATTTTACTATAACCTTTGGGGATGCCGGCAAATACGTATCGAAAGCAAAAGTTAAGGTAAATCAACAAATCGTGGCGACAAACGGTACTTATCTTGCTGATAAAGACGGTACATTATACATATCAAAAGATACCGGTGGCGAAATAAAATATTACTACACTTTGCAGGATGGGTATTTAATAATACAATTCATGGAAAAAAACGGAACAGTTAAATTAAAAAAATCAGGGGCGACCACTACTCCAACTCCAACTCCAACACCGGCACCTGTACCTGTACCAGTACCAACACCGGCTCCTGCTCCTGCTCCCGCTCCTGTATCAATTGATTTATCAGCAGGAGTATATGTGATCGGCCAAGATGTCCCGCCAGGGAAATATGATATAAATGTGATTTCAGGAAGTGGAAATTTTTTTGGGAGACCCAGTGTGGTAAGTGAAATGATGGGAACAGATCAAGATTATTATATTCAAACTTATAAAAACGCCACCTTTAAAAATGGGAATACCATTGAAATAAAAGGGAATCTTGTAGTAAATTTAACATCTAAATAAATAAAGAAACCGCTTTTTCTATTGGTGCAATAAGTTTTTTGAAAGGATAAAGTACATGAAAGAGATTAAGCAATACAACGAAAATATTTTTGAAGGCATTAAACATGTCAATGAATTTGGCCAGGAGTATTGGCTGGCCAGAGAGCTGCAGCCGGTTCTTGAATATGGTAAATGGGATAATTTCAAAAATGTCATCAATAAAGCAAAAGTAGCGTGTGAAAATAGTGGCTATGACCCATCGGTACATTTTGCCGACGTCGGGAAAACATCTGCAATGCCACAAGGTGGCGAAAGAATCATCAAAGAAATAGAAAAAGATCAAAAGAAATTATTGAAATGATATAACCCAAAACATAAAAAACCGCCCTTATGCTACCAATATAAGAACGGCTTTGATATACCGGGAAACGAATCCGCAATACATCATCGGGTCGCGCTCCGCGAGGGGCGTGTGAATTGAAACTCGTACGTGGTGGCGTTGGCGTTATATATATGAGTAGACCTTTTTTAGTGCCCATTTTATAGATTCCATTTTATGCCGTTTGCAAATCAAAGATATATTTACTTGTAATCCTTTACATTTAAATTATGCTAGTATAATTACATAGAGTATTGATAGGCTTTTCATATGATATTATGAATAAGAAACAAGAGGTTATGTTGCCAGGCCTGCTTTTGGTCAAGCATAGCCACTCGGTTTTTATTTTTTGGAGGATAGTATAAAAAAGGATGGAAAGCAAACTTCAACAGTGGGATTTTTCAGCATTTTGTTTCTTCACAAAGGGTTGTTAAAAAGGTATGATAAAGAATGAGATAGAATCGCATTGAAGAAGATCATGTGATGCCGATATTTAGAGTGCAGAGGTCTTTTTAAAGGTTAATGGGATATAATGGAGGACAACGAAGGAAAAAAAAGGAGTAAAATATGCAAACAGAATTTATGAAACTGCAGGATTTCATTTCAAATAGTCAAAACATTGTATTTTTTGGCGGGGCCGGGGTCTCCACAGAAAGCGGCATTCCTGATTTTCGAAGTGTGGATGGTTTATATAACCAAACCTATAAATATCCGCCGGAAACCATTCTTTCCCATCAATTTTTCATGAATAAAACGGGAGAATTTTATAAATTCTATAAAAATAAAATGTTGTTTTTAGATGCAAAGCCCAATAAAGCTCATCAAAAATTGGCTGAATTAGAAGCTTTGGGAAAGCTTAAAGCTGTGATTACCCAGAATATTGACGGGCTGCACCAACTGGCAGGAAGTAAAAACGTCTTGGAGCTCCATGGTTCGGTTCATCGGAATTATTGCATAAAGTGTCATCAGTTTTATGATGTGAAGGCTGTCGTTGATGGAGAGGCCATTCCAAAATGCACCTGCGGCGGCATCATTAAACCGGATGTTGTCCTTTATGGCGAAGGTTTGGATAATGATACCATGCAACAATCGGTGAAAGCCATTGTCAATGCAGATGTTCTCATTATTGGGGGAACCTCTTTAGGGGTGTATCCTGCCGCAGGACTGATTGATTATTATCGGGGCAATAAGCTGGTGCTCATCAATAAAACATCGACACCCATGGATGCCAGAGCAAATCTTGTGATTAATGGCAGCATCGGTGAAGTTTTGGGCAGACTGGAACTTTGAATGTAAGCACGCATTGTTGCTGTTTAATGGAAATGTTTAATGAATCCATCATAGGATTTCTTTAATAATGGTTTAAAAAAATAACACCTTCAGAGGTTAGACACAAATCTAAACTCTGAAGGTGCTTTTTAACGCATTAAATGGGTAAGTTACATTGGAGATTCACCACAAAATCCTGGATATTGGTGATAATGGACTCAGAACTGAGGCTTCCCCGGTCTTTAAGTTTATTCACTACAAATTCGGAAATATCCACGGTATAAAAAAACACAGGACGGACCACACCATCAATGACCTGATAAGAAGGGGTCATATTGCCGGTGGCAATGGTGTGAAGCTGGGTTGCCAGGCAAATCACGGTAGTGGCTTTTTTGGTATGGACTCGAAGAGCATCCTGGGCATCATAAACATTGGCATAAACTCCGGGAAAATGGTTGTGGATATTGAAAATACGCTTTGGATCAATTTGAATATTTGCACAGGATTTTTTATAAAAAAATGAAGTGTCGGTTAAGACACTCCAAGACTGTTGATCACACTTTATGAATTAATAGCTTGTGGAAAATCCTGCTTTTCAGGAAGTTCGAAATGGGGCTTTTCGAAATCAAAAATTTTGGTTGCAGCCGGTTCGTTGAGAAGAAAAGCTTCCTTTTCGTCACGGTCCATTTCAGGAAGGTCTTTTAAAATCAAACGGATACTTTTTCCGGTTGTCCGGTTGAAAATGGAAAAGGCCTGCTTTTCGTTTTTTATAAAAAGAAGATTTCCTTTGTTTCCGGTGCATCCAAGAACCACACGAATCCCATCAACGCTGCAGGATTCATTTTCAGAAACACAAACGATTTCGTCATTTTCCGCAAAATTAATGGGAAGGGCTTTAATGGCTTCCAGAGAAGCCCGAACCCCAATGGCTAATCCCGGACAGTGATGCCCGTGATACTCTACACATTTATTCCATAATTGTTCATCCATTTTATTTAATCTCCAAACTAATTTTTAAAACTATGAATCGGTGCCGGGATTTGCCCGCCGCGATTGATAAAAACAGAAGAATCATATTGATTGACGGCCATAATCGGGGCTCGACCAAGAAGTCCGCCAAATTCAGCCATGTCACCAACAACTTTGCCATGAACCGGAATCAGTCGAACACCGGTGGTTTTATTGTTAATGACGCCAATGGCGGCTTCATCGGCCAGAATGGCGGAAATGGTCGTGGCAGGAGTGTCACCGGGAATCGCAACCATGTCGATGCCCACTGAGCAGACACTGGTCATGGCTTCCAGCTTATCAAAGGTAAGAGCACCGCACTGGACGGCTTCAATCATCCCTTCATCTTCACTGACAGGAATAAAGGCGCCGCTAAAACCACCGACCGAGGTAGAGGCCATGATGCCGCCTTTTTTCACAGCATCATTAAGCATGGCAAGGGCGGCGGTGGTGCCATGGGTACCGCAGTGTTCCAGACCCATTTCTTCAAGGATGCGGGCAACACTGTCTCCGATTTCCGGTGTCGGCGCCAGAGATAAATCTAAAATACCAAAGGGGACATTCAGCCGTTTGGCCACGGTGGTTCCCACCAAATGCCCAGCTCGAGTTATTTTAAAGGCTGTTTTTTTAATGATCTCAGCCATTTCCCCAAAAGAGGCATCCTGGGCTTTTTCGAGAGCGCGTTTCACAACGCCGGGACCACTGACGCCGACATTAAGCACAGCTTCGCCTTCGCCGACGCCATGAAAGGCACCTGCCATAAAGGGATTGTCTTCAACCGCATTGGCAAAAGCAACAAATTTTGCACAGCCAATGGAGTCGGCATCCCGGGTCAGGTAGGCAGTTTCTTTAATGACTTCCCCCAGGCGTTTAACGGCATCCATATTAATACCGGCTTTGGTGGTGGCTAAATTAACGGAGGAGCAAACAAAGTTGGTGGTTGCCAGTGCCTCGGGAATGGAATCGATGAGAATCCGATCGCCTGTGGTAAAACCCTTGGGTACCAGGGCAGAGAAACCACCAATAAAGTTGACACCAACAGTCGCGGCGGCGGCATCAAGAATCTTTGCATATTCCACATAATTCAGATCAGCACTGCTTCCGGCAATAAGGGAAATTGGGGTAACGGAGATACGTTTATTAACAATGGGAAGTCCCAGCTCGTTTTCAATACGTTCCCCTTCTTTTACCAGGTTTTCAGCCAAGTGTGTGATTTTATCATAAATCTTCTGACGGCTTTTTTTACCTGATGAATCAATACAGTCCAGCAAGGAAATCCCCATGGTAATGGTGCGGATATCCAGGCGTTCCTTTTCTATCATTCTTACCGTTTCTAAAATGTCTTTAAACATTGCCATAATCAGCCTCAGATGGTGTGCATCGCATTGAAAAGATCTTCATGCTGAATGCGAATGGACATACCGATACTTTCACCGATGGCTTCAAGTGACTCTTTTAGTACATTAAACTCAACTGTCATCTTTTTAAGATCAACTAACATGATCATGGTGAAAAAGTCTTGCATAACAGTTTGACTGATATCTTCAATATTAACATTATTTTCTGCCAAAATTTTTGATACATTGTAAATTATTCCGGTGCGGTCAGTTCCAATAACCGTGACTACTGCTCTCATTTTTAATAACTCCTTAAATTTTCATTGTATTATTAGTGTAAACCAAAACCCCATTAATCACAAGATAAAAGTGGAATTTCAGAAAGAAATGCCATGGATGCTTTGAAAATATAATTTTAAGCATTCTGTTGTAAGATGGATACAAAGGTTGTTAATTTTTAACAAAATAATCGTCGTTTTTTTCTTAAGTCAAGGTTGTAGAACTTGTGAAGGGTGGTGGAGTGTGGTATAATGTGGAACAGAATGGAAGAGGTAAGTGAGAAGGGGGGCAATTCGAATGTTTTTTGGAGAGTATGAACATAACATTGATGACAAAGGAAGACTGATCATTCCTTCAAAATTCCGAGAATGTCTGGGAGGACAGTTCGTTTTAACAAAAGGACTGGACTGTTGCCTTTTTGTTTTTTCCATGGAAGAATGGGCCAATTTCGAGGGTAAATTAAAGACCCTGCCGGTGTCTGATAAAGATGCCAGAGCCTTTACTCGATTTTTCTTTGCCGGTGCCGCAGATTGCGAATTAGACCGACAGGGCCGGGCAAGTATTCCGGGAGCCCTAAGAAAATATGCAAAAATATCAAAAGAAGTCACCATTATTGGGGTATCAAACCGACTTGAAATTTGGGATAGTCAGGTATGGGCTACCTATAATGATGACGAAGATTTGAACTATGAGGATATTGCCAATAACATGGCGATGCTGGGTATTTAATGAAACCAGAAAATTTTTCCCACACTACTGTTTTATTACAGGAATCCATTGAAGGACTTAATATCAATCCCCAAGGCGTCTATGTTGACTGTACCCTTGGCGGAGGAGGACACTCCCAATGGATTTGTGAAGCGCTTGAAGATACCGGAATTTTAGTGGGTATTGATCAAGATGATTATGCATTGGATTTTGCAAAAAAACGTTTGGAACAATATACCTGCGAGCGTCATTTTGTAAAAAGTAATTTTGCCAGTTTAGCTAAGGTTTTAGAGGGACTCCATCTCTCCGAAATCGATGGTATTCTATATGACCTCGGGGTTTCGTCATTTCAACTGGACGACGATACCCGAGGCTTTTCCTATCACCATGAAGGTCCGCTGGACATGCGCATGAATCAATCTGCAGACTTAACGGCAGAAACTGTTGTGAATGATTATCCTCCAGGTGAATTGAAAAAAATACTATTTATCTATGGCGAGGAAAAGTTCTCAAGCCAAATTGTTAAATCCATTGTGCGAGAACGAGAAAAAAAACGAATTGTCACTACTTTGGAATTAAGCGAGATAATAAAAAATGCTTATCCCCCCAAGGAACGATATAAAGAAAAACATCCTTCCCGAAAAACCTTTCAAGCCATTCGACTTGAGGTTAATGGAGAACTGAGAATTCTCGAAAATTCTCTTTCCCAGGGACTTGAAGCACTTAAACCAGGCGGACGAATGTGTGTGATTACATTCCATTCCCTGGAAGATCGTGTTGCAAAACACCTTTTTAGAGAACGGGCAAATCCTTGTACATGCCCACCAGATTTCCCCCAATGCGTTTGCGGAAAAGAACCAGAAGTTAAAATACTTTCCAGAAAACCCATTTTAGCAGGGGAGAATGAGCTTGAAGAAAATCGCCGTTCTCGAAGTGCTAAGCTTCGAATCGTTGAAAAGCTGGGTACAGGACTAAAAGTTCGATAAAGGAGAGTACCTATGGCGACTATTACTAAAAGAAGACGAAAAATGAAAAAGCGTAAAAAACGTTTGACTTTAGCCTCCTATGTTGTAATGGCGTGTATCATCACCTTCGTTGTGATGTCACTGCTTTTATTTCAAAAATCGGGTATTGATGAAGTCAACAGTGAAATATTGAGTCTTCAGAAGACCCTGGAGGTTGCGGTCCAGACCAATGATAGCAAAGAGGGACAGCTGGTAACAAACATGAATTTGCAGTCCATTAAAGCCCAGGCAAGAGGCTATGGAATGACGGAACCTCTTCAAGAGCAATATCGTCGTGAAATCACGGTTGAAAGCAAACCGGCTATACCCCTCCCAGAGATTCCCGCAGTAGCTGGATGGCTGGAAAATTTATTAAAATGATGTAGGGCAAGGCTTTGCCTGACATGAATTACTATTGTGGAGAAAAAATGTGAATAGAAAAAAAAGAGCACAACGAGAGATAGGACCGGTTAGTAAGCAGAAAAAAATACTTTCAGCAATGGTTCTGCTTTCGGTGTGCTTAATTATTATTATAGGAAACTTGTTTTATATACAGATTATAAATTCTACAGGGAAATACGCAAGACAAGTGGATCAGCTGGTAGAGGAAGTTCCAATTAAAGCTTCTCGCGGGGATATTTATGATAAGAATAATAACATTTTAGCCAAGGATTCCTCGGCATCAGCAGTAAATGTGATTCCTTTTGAAGTCATCGATCCTGAAAAGTTAGCGACTACCCTGAGCAGTAAACTGGGGTTGGATCGTGCCGAAGTTGTGAAACAAATCTCTGTTTTAGAAAATGATATTGTGGAGGTTAAAACAGGAATTAGCAATGATCAAACGGCCACGGTTCTCAGCCATAACTTCCCTGGAGTCACAGTTGAAGATAATACCCTTTATTTTAAGCCCTTATACATTACTAATCCGGCCGGGGTTGCCGCAGCGCTTTCTTCGGATTTACAGGGGTCCTATGATGATTATTACGCCAAGGCAATCCAAAAGGAAAGCCAACCGGTACTTATTAAAGGGAAAGTCGATAATGCGCTGGCCCAGGAAATTAAAGACGCGGAGGCTATTCTTGACAAAAATGGAAAGGTTCAGGATAACAATGGGATTGAAATATTAGAGGATTATCGTCGTTATTATACCAATGGTAATTTTGCTTCATATATTCTGGGTTTTACAGGGATTGATCATACCGGGCTTTACGGGGTTGAATCAACCTATAACGATGTATTAAAAGGCGATGACGGCGTGGTTTACTTTCAAAAAGATGCCAAGGGCAATCAGATTCCATCGCAAACAAAAATTCTTAAAGAACCAACACAAGGTAAAGATATTGTTTTAACCATTGACAGTAATATTCAGCTGATTACCGAAAAGGCATTGTCTCAGGCAGCCGCACAATGGAAAACGAAAAGTGTTACAGCCATTGTTATGGAAGCAAAAACAGGCGATATTGTTGCCATGGCATCAAAGCCGGATTATAATCTCAATGATCCTTTTACCCTTGATCCTACCTTTGCTGCAACCCATGCCGAAGATTTAACAGGCAAGACCCCGGCAGAGCAATTATCGCTCATGTATAAAAACCCGGCGGTAAGCTTTATTTATGAGCCAGGGTCGACCTTTAAAGCCATTACCGGCTCAGCCGCCCTTGAGGAAGGCGTCGTGACCCCAGACACGATTGTTTATGACCCGGGCTTTATTCAAGTTGAGGATGCAGTCATTCAATGTGCAACCGGCCCCCATTGGGAAGAAACGGTTTCTGATGCCATTGCCTATTCATGTAATCCGGGGTTGGTTCAGATCATTGAGCGCTTAAATCCGGATGTTTTTTACCAATATGTTTATAATTTTGGATTGGGTGCGAAAACAGGGATTGAGTTGGATGGTGAGGAATCCGGAATTATCAACCGTCTTTCGACGGCAAATGGTGCAATCAACCAAGTGGATTATGCGACCTTTTCCTTTGGACAAGGTTTGGCAGCAACCCCTATTCAGATGGTCAGTGCATTAAACGCTATTGTTAATAATGGTTACTATGTTAATCCCAGCATCATATCCGAGGTTACCAAGGGAGCCGAAAATGAATCTCTGAAACAGGTGATCTCAAAAGAAACCTCCCTGGCAATGCGGGAAATTATGCGTAAGGTTGTCGGATACGATGCTGAAATGACGTTTCTTTCAGCAGGGTACAGTATCGGCGGAAAAACAGGAACTGCTGAAAAATTTATTAATGGTGAGTATTCAAACACTAAATATGTAACATCATTTTACTGCTTTGCCCCAATAGAAGATCCTAAATATTCTGTTCTTGTTGTTCTTGATGAACCTTCAACAGGGGCTTACGGAAGTACCAGTGCGGCTCCAACGGCCATCAGTATCATGAAACAGGTACTTAATTATAATTCTGCCGATACTAATCTCAGCCAGGATAATTCTCAGAAACTCCAAAAAGGGGTTATTACCATTCCCGACTTGGTTGGTCAGAAAAAGGACTTGGCAGCAAGCATCCTGCATGAAAAAGGGATTCGCTATAGTTTTGATCGCGGTCAAGGCGGAGATACCGTTCTCAGTCAAAGTTTACCGGTCAATTCAGTTTATGATGTGATGACAGAAGTGGTTCTTAGTTTGGGAACACCAGCCAGCGATACGGCCACAACGGTTATTGTACCTGAATTAAAAGGTCTTTCAATTCAAAGTGCCAATGAAATTTTAATAGGTTTAGGATTGAATCTTAAAATGACAGGTAATGGTTTTGCTGCGAGTCAAACCCCGGCACCAACCACAGTTGTAGATAAAGGCAGTGATGTCACAGTGACGTTTACCCCATAGATTAAGGAAGAAGAAAAGCAAGTGCGAAAAATCCTTGCTTTTCTTTATTTGTAAAGTTTGATATAATATCTTGGTCTTTTTATATTAAAAGAAATACTGCTGAATTTGAAGAGAAAGATCAGGTAAAATTAATCTATGGAAAGTATGATGGTTAATAAAATACTCGAGATTACCCAGGGAGAACTGCTCCAGGGAAAAATAAATCGAGAAATTACAGGGGTTACCATTGATAGTCGAACAATAAACCCCGGGGACTTATATATTCCCATTGTTGGAGAAAATAATAATGGACACATTTTTATAAACGATGTTTTCAAAAATGGGGGAATGATTACCTTAACCCAGGAAAGGGCAAGATATTACCCGGAAAAAATGACGGTTATTTTTGTGTCTTCCACATTAGCAGCAATGAAAGCACTAGCCAGGTTTCATCGACATCGTTATACCCTTCCGGTGATTGCAATTACGGGAAGCAGTGGAAAAACAACCACTAAAGATTTAGTTGGGGCAGTGCTTTTCCAAAAATATTGCACTCTGAAAACTCAGGGAAACTTTAATAATGAATATGGTATTCCACAAACTCTGTTTCGTTTAGAGCCAGAGCATGAAATGGCAGTCATTGAAATGGGCATGGATCATTTAGGGGATATCACAAAATCAATTGATCTGGTAGACCCGGATATTGCAGTGATTACTAACATTGGATTAACCCATATTGAAATCTTGAAAACCCAGGAAAATATATTTCTGGCGAAAAAAGAAATTCTTCAAACATTGGGAAATGGTCAAATTGCACTCATTAATGGGGATGACCCCTTTTTAAGAAAATTAGAGGATGAAGAACATCCTTTTCAAATTAAAAGTTTTGGGCTTCACGGAAACCATGATCTGAAGATTCTTGATTACAATTCCCATAGTCGGGGTTTAAACATGAACATTAGCAGAGAAGGTCAAAAGGAAAGTTATTCATTTGCCTATCCCGGTGAGCATAATATTTATAATTGCATGGTGGCTATTTGGCTTGGACATTATTATAAAATGACACCTCAGGAAATTCAAAAGGGCCTGGATGCTTTTGTTCCCAGTGATAACCGAATGAATATTTTTCAAGTCGGGGAAATGACGGTTATTAATGATTCCTATAATGCGAATCCCGATGCCATGAAGGGTGCGTTAAATGTTTTAAGTACCATGAAAACAGATCATCAGCGTTCCATTGCAGTTTTGGGAGATATGCTGGAAATGGGAGAACATGGCCCGGCAGCTCATTTTAAAACAGGGGAATACGCTCAAACAAGAGCAGATATTTTGATTGGGGTAGGGCCTTTGGGAGAATACATCTGCAAAGGCTATGGCTCTGAACAGGGACAGGTTTATCATGTTTCAGATGCCATAACCGCAGGACAATGTATTGCTTCGATTATGGCTCCGGGAGATATTATTCTGATTAAAGCATCAAGAGGCATGGGTCTTGAAAAAACCATTGATTATATTAAAGGGGAAAAACAATAATGGAAATTACAATGTTAAAAGCAGGATTGATTAGTTTGTTAATTTCCTTTGGACTGGTTTATTATATTACCCCTCGTTTTATACCACTGCTCAAACGTCTTAAATTCCGACAGTCCATTAGGGAAGAAGGACCGCAAAGTCATCTTGAAAAATCAGGAACCCCTACCATGGGCGGTTTAGTCATTCAACTGGGGATTATTGCAGCGGTGATTGTTGTTTCCCTATTTATGGGATCCTGGAATTTGTTCCCGGTGATTGTCATGGTATTTTTTGGAGCCATTGGTTTCATTGACGATTATATAAAGGTTGCCAAAAAACATAATCTTGGTTTACGGGCATGGCAAAAGCTGGTTCTCCAATTTATTGGCGCTGGGGTCATTGCTCTTTATGCTTATTATACGATTGGGTCACAACTTATTGTTCCTTTTATGAGCCAGCCTCTTGATTTTGGATTTTGGTATGTACCTTTTACATTTTTCGCTATTATCGCCATTGTTAATGCCGTTAATCTTACCGATGGCTTAGATGGACTTGCATCCGGAGTTACCCTCATTGTGTCGATTTTCTTTTTTGTTGGATCTTTGATTCTACCGGAAGCCGGCACAACCATTTTCATCGGAGGTGTCATAGGTGGGTGTCTCGGATTTTTGAGACACAACTCGAAACCTGCAGCAATTTTTATGGGAGATACCGGTTCCATGGCTTTAGGTGGCGCCATTGTGGTTATGGGGATTATTACCCAATTACAAATCTTTTTACTCATTGCCGGAGGGCTCTTTGTTATTGAAGCTTTATCGGTTGTGATTCAAGTAGGTTACTTTAAAGCGACCAAGGGAAAACGCTTTTTTCGAATGGCACCTATTCATCACCATTTTGAATTAGCGGGCTTTAGTGAAACGCAGGTTGTGACGGTTTTTTGGATGGTCACAGCAATTTTTGTTACCATTGCATTTATTTGCTTAGTTTAGGAGAGTATCCATATGAAAAAAACAACATTAGTTATTGGTGCTGCCCGAAGTGGGGTGGCTGTAAGTGAATTATTACTTGATCGCGGGGAATCGGTTGTTTTAACAGATACCCGGGCATGCCAAATTGTTTTAGAAGAATCTCCTCAGATCTCTGATTATGAGAAAAAGCCTTTGTTTGAAACAGTTTTTGGCATCCAGGTCAGCCCAGAGATTTTAACGGAAATTGATGAGGTTGTCATTAGTCCGGGGGTGCCATTGACCATTCCCATTGTTAGTGCTGCTTATGAACAGGGCGTTCCTGTTATTGGAGAGGTGGAAATTGCCTATCGATTGACAAAAACCCCTTTTATTGCCATTACAGGTACTAATGGAAAAACCACCACCACCACTTTATTGGGCGAAATCTTTAAGGCCTCTGGCCGAGGAACCTATGTGGTGGGAAATATCGGGGACCCTATTACAAATTATGTGGCAAACGCCAAAGAAGATGAGGTTTTCATCACGGAAATCAGCAGCTTCCAGTTAGAAACCATTGATACTTTCAGACCAAAGATTGCGGCAATATTAAATTTAACTCCCGATCATCTGGATCGACACCTCACCATGGAGAATTATTTAAATGCCAAAGCTCGGATTTTTGAAAATCAAACACCCGAAGATCTATTGGTTTTAAATGCAGACGATCCGTTGGTATGCAATCTGGGAGAAAAGGCGATTTCCAGAAAAGCCACTTTCAGTTATAAACAGCCTTTGGATTTTGGGGCCTGGTGTCTTAACGGTGAGATTTTCATTAATGATGGAAAACAGGTTATTTTTGTATGTCGTGAAGAGATATTAGGCATCGTGGGACCTCATAATACCATGAATGCTTTGGCTGCGATAACCACAGCTTATTTTTCAGATGTTTCTATTCCTGTGATTGTTTCAGTACTAAAATCCTTTAAAGGGGTTGAACATCGTTTGGAATGGGTGGGCTGTTTTTCAGGAGTGACTTATATTAACGATTCAAAGGGAACAAATACCAACGCCACCATAACCGCACTCAATGCGGTTAAGGAACCCATTATTTTATTGGCCGGAGGATATGATAAAAAAGAAGACTATTCTGATTTAATGGCCCTGGTGGCACAAAGCGTCAAACGACTAATCGTATTAGGGGTAACCGCCAACGACCTGATTAGAGCCGCCAATCAGAAGGGTTTCACAAACATTAAAAGAGTTGGAAATTATGAAGAAGCCGTTGCTTTTGCAAAAGCCGAAGCCGAACCAGGAGATACGGTTTTGCTTTCACCTGCCTGTGCCAGCTGGGACATGTATGACAATTATGAAATCAGAGGCAGAGTTTTCAAGGAATTGGTGACCAGGGATCAATAAGAAATTTAGGAGTAAATTATGAATACAGGGAAAATAGATCGTCCGTTTCTTATGGCCTTGCTGATGCTAGCGGGTATAGGTGTCATCATGGTGTTTAGTGCCAGTATGTATGAATCTACCATGAGTGGCGAAAAAGGGTATGCGCTTTTTCTAAAGCAGCTTTTGTTTGTTATCATCGGAGTCATTGTTATGGCGTTTATGAGTACGGTTGACTACCGAAAATACAAAAGATATTATGCCATTGGTTTAGCAATATCGGTTTTTCTTTTAATCATTGTCCTCATTCCAGGGATTGGTGTTAAAGTCAACGATGCCAGGCGTTGGCTGGATTTTAAGGTAACAACCTTCCAACCTTCAGAGCTTGCAAAAGTAGCGGGCATTCTGTATTTTTGTACTGTTCTTTCAAAAAAACCGGAAATTCTCAAGCAGCCAAGCCCTCTTTTTTTGTATTGTATCTTACCAATGGGGGTTATTTGCGGCTTGACAGCCATAGAACCATCTCTGAGTGCGGCTTTGGCAATAGCCATGGGAATGATTGGGGTATTATTCTTTGCGGGAATACGATTCAAAGCATTTTTACCTTATCTTGGACTTGGGCTAATGGCCGTCATAGGTCTCATGATTGCTGAACCCTGGCGGTTAGATCGTTTTAATGTGTTCTTGGGAAAAGGGGGTTATGATTATCAGATCACCCAGTCTCTTCTAGCTTTTGGTACCGGTGGATTTTTTGGTCGGGGGCTGGGAAATGGCAAGCAAAAGTTTTTGTTTTTGCCGGAATTACAAAATGACTTTATCTTTGCAAACATCGGTGAAGAGTTTGGCTTTATCGGATGTTTGCTGGTATTGGCATTATTTGCCTTTGTTATTTGGCGTGGCTTTAAGATTGCTCAAAAAGCTCCGGATACCTTTAGCTATTTGTATACCAGCAGTGTTATGCTTTTACTGGCATTCCAGGTATTGGTTAATATTGGGGTGGCATCAGCAATTATTCCGGTCACCGGAATAGCCCTTCCATTTATAAGTGCAGGGGGAACCTCAATGGTGGTGATTTTTGCCATGATGGGTCCGATTTTAAATATTTCCCGGAAGGTTGACCTGAGTAAAAAAAGATAGAAGTGCGAGGAAATTATGAAAATATTAATAGCCGCGGGAGGAACCGGTGGGCATATTTACCCAGGGCTTGCCATTGCTGAAAAGATAAAAAAAGAAAACCCTGATGCTGAAATTATTTTCATTGGATCAATGGTTGGTATGGAAAAAAATATTATACCCCAAACCGGATATCCCATTGAATATATTCGTGTTCGAGGCTTTGAACGACAGCTGTCACTGGAAACGCTGGCAGCCTTTAAAGGAATCTTTGATGGCTTGCAGGATTCAAAAAAAGTATTAAACCATCATCAGCCTGATTTGGTGATTGGTACCGGTGGTTTTACTTCGGGACCTTTACTATTACTGGCCAGTCGGCGAAAAATACCGACGATGATTCATGAACAAAATGCCTTTCCGGGAAGAAGTAACCGAATGCTTGGGAAAAAGGTGGACCGCATCGCCATTAGCTTTCAAGAGGCTAATCGTTATTTTCCCGAAGGAAAAACATTTTTAGCGGGGAATCCGGTGCGATCAGAATACTATGACCTGAACAGACAAACGTGTCGGGAAAACCTGGGTCTTTTAGATTCCCAGAAAATGGTTCTGATTATGGGAGGCAGCCAAGGGGCAGGGTCCATAAATCAAGGAGCATTGGGCCTCATGAAGGCTTGGGATAATAGAAGCGATCGGGTGATTTATCACCTTACAGGGAAACAACAATACCACCAGGTATTGGAATCCATGAATGCTCAGGGGTTAGCATCCTTTGAAAATAATCACATTGAGGCATACAGTAATGAGGTCTATGGGCTTTTGGGCGCTGCAGATCTTGTGATCAGCCGATCAGGAGCAATGTCGGTTGCAGAGATTGCTGCTGTTGGGACACCATCCATTTTAGTGCCTTACCCTATGGCAGCAGGGAACCATCAAGAGTTTAATGCTCGGGTCATAACGGATCATGGCGGCGGGCTGTTGATTGAGGACAGCGCATTAACCGGAGAACTTTTATTGCAGACCGTGGAAGATTTACTAAAAGACGAAATTTTATTACAAAATATGAGGGCCATTACAAAAAAATCAAGAATTTTTGATGCAGTTGATCGAATTTACGATGAAATAAATAAACTCATGGAGTGTTGATGAAACGATCACAAAGAGGACGTCGAAATAAAACGCGAAAACAGTCTGAGATGACCAGAGAAGCTTTGTGTAAACAACGACGAAATATTCGAAAAATAAATAAACGGAAGAGAATTATTAGGCGCTCAATCGTCATCCTTATTGTTCTCATTATTATTGGGGGCCTCAGCTTTGGAGCCCTAAAGGCCAATGAGATTGGTTTGTTTAACGTCGCCAAAATTGAAGTGGTGGGAAATGAAATTATTGATGCCCAATCAGTGATTGATGCTTCCGGTATTCAAATCAATGAAAGTATTTTTCTGGTGGATTTGAATAAAGCCAATTATCAAATTAATTCTCTTCTTAATTTAGATAAACTGGAAATCACAAAGATCATGCCAAATAAAATTTTGATTCGGATGGTGGAATCAACATCGATTTGTGCCATTAATTTTGATGGTAAAGTCACTTATATTTCCCGAGAAGGAAAATTAATTGAAAATGGGGACACTCTTCGAAAAACAGATATTCCCATTGTTGTTGGGTGCGACAGCGTCACCATCTCGGACATCGGTAAAAAAGCAACCGTGGAACCCAATTGGCGTTTTGATACAGTCATGAATATTTTAAAAAATTTGCAGGATCACGGGAATCTCAATAAAATATCAGAAGTTCGTATGACGGACAATAATACCTATGAGATTGTGACAAAGAATGGAACGATTCTCATTGTCTGGGATTATGATAATTTTGTTGAAAATCAGAATTATATTCAGAGCACACTGGATCAAAATATGAGTAATATGATTATTAATCTAACAGCAGGAACAAAAGCTGTGGTTAAACCAAGGTAACAGGTTCTCATTAAGAACATCAATACCCGAGGATTCCTTTATTATTATGTCATTTATATAAATAAAGAGGGATAATTTACTTAATTTATCATGAAAGTGTGATTCAACAGTTGAAAAATTTGGAAATAAAGGTTAATATAAAGAAGTGAAGAATTCTTTCGTTCAATATTAAAGAAGAAAGGTTTTATTCAATTCGAAAAAACAACCAATAATACTTTGATTTATAGCAGTGTTTTGGTAAAAAGAAATACAAGTTAACTACAAAATTACGACAATAAAGAGAAAGCTGTTTAGTAAGAGGAGGAAAAAAAGTGTTTGAATTAGATGGAAATTATGACAATTTTGCAAAAATCCGTGTCATTGGTATAGGTGGGGGTGGAAATAATGCCATCAACCGCATGATTGAAGCTGGAATGAAAGGTGTCGATTTTATTGCAGTTAATACGGATAAACAGGCCCTTGCTTTAGCTTTAGCAGAAAAAAAGCTGCAAATTGGAGAAAAAATTACCCAGGGCCTCGGCTCAGGGGGAAATCCTGAAATCGGACAAAAAGCTGCAGAAGAAAGCAGAGATGCGGTTGCAGATATCATCAAGGATACCGATCTGTTATTTCTGACAGCAGGTATGGGTGGCGGAACAGGTTCCGGTGCTGCTCCAATTATTGCAAAAATTGCCAAAGATATGGGGATTTTAACCATTGGCGTTGTGACTAAACCCTTCTCTTTTGAAGGCCGTGTCCGTATGCGTAATGCTCAAATTGCCAGCGAATTTTTACAGGAAAATGTGGATTCATTGGTTACCATTCCAAATGACCGTCTTTTAAGAATGGCTGATAAATCAACCACATTAAAGGATGCCTTTAAGCTTGCTGATGATGTGCTCCTTCAAGGGGTTAAGAGTATTTCAGACTTGATTTCTATGCCAGGTCTTATTAGTCTTGATTTTGCTGATGTTAAAACCATTATGAAAGATACCGGACTTGCACATATGGGTGTTGGTCGCGGAAGCGGAGAAAACCGAGCAGAAGATGCAGCGAAACAAGCGATCCTCAGTCCACTTCTGGAAACAGAAATTAGTGGTGCTACCGGTGTTCTTCTTAACATTACTGCCGGGGAAGATCTGTCTCTCTTTGAGGTTGATCGTGCAGCCAGTATTGCCAGAGAAGCTTCTGATCCCGATGCGAATGTTATCTTTGGTGCGACCATTGATGAATCAATGGGTGATGAAATTAAAATTACGATTATTGCCACAGGATTCCTTTCGGGCGTTGAAAAAGAAAAGAAAGCGGTTGTCAAAAAAGTTGTTAAAAATGCAACCAGTAATGCCGGTGAATTTTCGATTCCAGACTTTTTAACACGAGAAGACTAAAAAAATATGAAATGTCCATTTTGTGCATTTGATGAAAGTCGGGTTGTGGATTCCCGTCCCACCGAGGATGGTAATATGATCCGAAGACGCAGGGAGTGCTCTCAATGTAATAAACGCTTCACAACCTATGAACGCGTTGAGAATATCCCGCTCATCGTTGTAAAAAAAGGCGGGCAGCGGACATCCTTTGATAAGAACAAAATTTTCAATGGAATGATTAAGGCCTGTGAAAAACGGCCTGTTCCCATTGATAATATTAAAAATTTGGTGGATGCTCTTGAAAGAAATCTATATCAAAGTGAAATGAAAGAAGTTCCTTCAGCCTATATCGGGGAACAGGTCATGGCGGCGTTAAAAACATTAGATGAGGTTGCCTATGTTCGGTTTGCTTCGGTGTATCGTCAGTTTAAAGACGTGGCATCGTTTATGGATGAACTGGAACGGTTAATTTCGGAAAAACAGACTGAAGGGGATTTATGAAACTATTTGAAAAAACCCTAAAGACAAAAGAAATTTTTAATGGCCGCATCCTAAATCTCCGTGTGGATGATGTTGCTTTGCCAGATGGAACTCTCTCAAAAAGGGAGATTATCACCCATGTGGGCGCAGTGGCAGTATTAGCAATCATGGATCATCAGATGCTTTTTGTAAATCAATATCGAATTGCCGTTCAAAAAGTATTAACTGAGATTCCAGCAGGGCTGATAGATCCCGGTGAATCGACAATGGAAGCGGCCATACGAGAATGCCGTGAAGAAATTGGACAGCGGCCACTTAATTTGTTTCAACTTGGAGAGTTTCTTCCAACCCCAGGATATTGCTCGGAAAAAATAACCCTATTTTGTGCAACGGAGTTTGACTACGATCCCAAAAAAGAAGATCCTGAAGAATTTATAAGAGTAATGAAAATTCCAGTACGAACGGCCAGGGCTCTTTTTGTTAACGGTCTTTTTATTGATGGGAAAACAGCAGCAACCTTGGGATATTATTTTTCTCTTACTTCTAAGGTTTTGTTGTAGGAATGCGAATAAATGTTCAATAAAAATAGATGGTTTATTTCAATGCAGAGCATTAAAATAAATCATCTATTTTGTGTTATTCTTTAGGGAGAGTTAAGGGTGGTTAGAACAAAAACGAAGTGAAATGGTCGTAGATAATTGCGAAAGTATCATGAGCTTGCTGTCTGTTTACATGAAACAATTTTTCCACTATACGTCGTACACTTCTTTGAACTGTTCGCCTATACGTTATAAAATTGTTTGTGAAAACTGACATCAGAGCAATTTACGATTGTGTCTATGAATTTCGCAATGATCGATGAATGATTAATAAAGGAGACAAAAATGAGAAAAAACTATATTCTTTCGGAACACGACATGGTAATTTGGGGATTGGACAAAAAGATCGGATACCAGGGTGACTTAGCTAATGTTTGATTTTTCAGCTGCGCATTTTTATTACCTATTGTTGAGCCTTCCTGGCATTTTGATTGCCATTACCTTTCACGAAATGGCCCATGGTTATGCGGCTGAAGCCATGGGTGACCCCACGGCAAAAAATGCCGGGCGTTTAACCCTTAATCCTTTAAAGCATATTGATCCCTTAGGGTTTATTTCCATGGTGCTTTTCAGTTTTGGATGGGCAAAGCCGGTGCCCATTAACCCCATGAATTTTAAGGACCAAAAAAAGGGAACGATTATTGTTTCCCTGGCAGGGGTAGCAACAAATTTACTCTTGGCATTTATTGGGATGGCAGTATTTAAAGCAATCGTCCCTATGCAAAATATGACACTGAATTTAGTTTTTGAATCCATTTATTTGTATAATATCATATTTGCAGTGTTTAATATTATTCCCATACCCCCACTGGATGGTTCCCGGATACTGATGGTCTTTCTTCCGCCAAAGGCACTGCCGGCTTATTTCAAATACCAGCGTTATGGGATGATTCTCATTTTTGTTTTAGCATTTACAGGCATCTTATGGATCATTATCGGTCCAGCTATTTATGGCATTGAGAGTCTGTTCAACAATATAATATCACCAATTTTTAGTCTGTTTGGACTTTAAACCATGGGGTATGCAGTCAGCCTTGAAAGTTTTGAAGGCCCCCTGGATCTGCTGATTCATTTAATTCAAAAGAATAAAATTGATATTTACGATATTCCCATTGCCGAAATTACCAAACAGTATTTATTGCAAATTAAGGATTGGAAAAAGCTGGATATGGATGTGGCCAGTGATTTTATTGTGATGGCCGCCAGGCTTCTGGAAATAAAATCCAGAATGCTTTTACCCATCACCGAAGAGGAAACCGAAGATGAGGAAAGTCTTCAGGCCAGACTTGTTCGGCAGTTGGTTGAATACAAAATATTCAAAGAGATCAGCGTTTTTTTAGGAACAAGAGAACAATGGGAGCTTTGTGCTATTTACAGAGATCCGGAATATATTTTTCAAAATGAGGATACAGAACCCATTGTTCTTGATCCAATGGCATTAATGCAAAGCTTCCAAAGCCTATTGTTGTTAAAGGAAGAGGAAATAGAAGCCATTGTTCCCCCACAAAAAATTGTTCGAGATCTCTTTAATGTGGAAGAAAAAATAACTGAAATTATGGAGGCCTTAATCCGATGCGGTGAGGCGGGTTTGAGCTTTTCTGAATTGCTCCATCCGGAGATTTCAAGAGAAGAGGTGGTGGTTACCCTGATGGCTTTACTTGAAATGGTTAAAACCAGTGGGCTGCGGCTGGAACAAAATCGGGTTTTTATTGATTTTCAAATTAAAAGGGAGGAAGAAATCCATGGATAGTGATGATCTTACCGGTATTTTAGAGGGAATTCTCTTTGGTGCGGGAGAAGCGATTGGGTTAAATGACCTTTGTCAATGTTTGAATAAAACCCCATCGGAAATCCGCTTTTCCATGAAAATTCTATCTCAGGATTTTCAGTCCAAGGCAAGGGGAATTCGGCTGATTCAAATCAAAGATACTTATCAACTTTCAACAAAGCCCGAGTATTACGAGTATATTAAGGAAATCACAAAGCATAAGCAAAAAACAGGCTTGTCACGGGCAGCATTAGAAACGCTTGCCATCGTCGCCTATCAACAGCCAGTAACCCGAATTGCCATTGATGAGATTCGGGGGGTGGGTTCAAGCAGTGCCATTCAACGTTTGTTGGATCGCGGGCTTATCTGTGATGGTGGTCGCCTTGAAGCTCCGGGACGTCCTATATTGTATAAAACAACCCAGGAATTTTTAAAGGCGGTGGGTTTTGTTAACCTTAAGGAACTGCCTGAATACGAAGTTTTTTCCCAGGGTATACAAGAAATGTTTGATTTGAATACCACTGAAGACAGCAGGTCACGACCAGAGTCGAAACAAGAAGAACTGTTTTCAAGCGTCCTTGAACAGGCCATTGGAGAAGAAAAAAAACAGGAAGAGGAAAGTCATTGAGAATACAAAAATATATGGCACAATGCGGTGTCGCTTCCCGGAGAAAATCTGAAGAATTGGTAAATGCGGGATTAGTAATGGTTAACGGCGTAGTGGTTACGACCCCAGGCTTTCCCATTGATCCGGAAAAAGATACAATTTCGGTTAATGGGAGGATGCTCTCTGAACCACCAGCAAAGATGTACATAATGATCAACAAACCCAAAGGTGTTTTGTCTACCTCTCAGGATACCCATGGGCGAGAGCTTGTCATTAATTTGATCCCTGTGAATGAGCGGCTTTACACGGTTGGCCGATTGGATATGGAAACCGAAGGTCTGTTACTGCTGACAAATGATGGAGAGCTTACTTTTCGGTTAACTCACCCGAAACATGAATTTAATAAAACCTATGTTGGATTGGTCAGGGGATGTCCCACAGAATCCAGTCTGGAGTATTTTCGTCAGGGTATGGATGTTGAAGATTATCACACGGCTCCGGCGGCAGTGAAAGTACTTGAGAATTATGATGAGGCCACCTTGCTTGAAATGATCATTCATGAAGGTAAAAAACGTCAGATAAGAAAAATGTGTGGTGTCTTGGGACATCCAATACAGGATTTGAAACGAGTGGCCGTTGGTAAATTAACATTGGGAGATTTAGAGCCCGGTGAATGGCGCTATTTAACAGATGATGAAATTGACTATCTAAAAGGAGATGAAAAGGCATGGTGAAAATTGGGTTTTCAAAAGATTTTAGTACAATCAAAAAGCTTTTTCCTGAAAAGGAAAAAGAACAGGATTTATATATTGCGGCTGAAAATACTGATAATTCGAAGATCCTGGGAGCCGTTCGTTTTTCCTATGAAAAAGAACGTGTGGACATTTTTGAAATGATCATGGTTTATCAGGAACAAGATTCCATGGCGATCTTTGATGGTATTATCAGAACCCTGTTGTTTAAATTAGCTGATGAAGAATGTACCACTGTGGTAGTACATAATGCCCAAGGTGAGTTAAAAAAATATTTTGAAGATCACGCATTTGAAACAGAATCAGAAAATTTGATTCATTGCAGTTTTCCAGGCGAATTTTTCAAACCCTGTTCAGGATGCAGTGGTCAATAATCCAATAAGAGTCACTTCATTGGCTGGAGAATTCATAAGATCAGTGGTGAAACCCGGGGATATTGCGGTTGACGCTACGGCAGGAACCGGCCAGGACACCTTGATGCTGGCAGAATGTACCGGAAGTATTGGGACTGTTTATGCCTTTGATATCCAGGAAGATGCCCTTGAAAAAATACAGGAAAAACTTAAAATTAAAGGCATGGAATCCTGGGTATCATTAATCCGTCAGGGACACCAAAACATGAAAGAAGTTTTGGAATCTAAAGGTGTTAAGAGCAATACGGTTAAGGCCATTGTTTTTAATCTGGGTTATCTGCCCGGCGGGGATCACAGTGTTGTGACCTCCAGCGCTACAACCCTGAAGGCTCTAGAGGATGCATTAAAACTATTGGCGCCCCAGGGCATGATAACGGTTTGTCTGTATCCGGGTCATTCAGTAGGGCAACAGGAAGCCGAGGATGTACTAACCTGGTGTGAAGCATTGGAAAAGCCCTTTGTGGCACATCATTTCCGGACTTTAAATCGAAAATCGCCACCAACATTAGTCATTATCCAGAGAATGAGGTAAGTTATGGAAGAGAATACCAATGGAAAAAATGAGAATAGGGATATTTTTTCAGCTATTAAACAGCACTATCCCACACTAAGTAAAAGCCATAAGCTGATTGCGGATTATGTTATTA
The DNA here is from genome assembly GCA_016650045.1 of Eubacteriaceae bacterium. GTDB lineage: Bacteria > Bacillota > Clostridia > Eubacteriales > Eubacteriaceae > Acetobacterium. Next base: position 36,783 of record JAENWK010000012.1, read on the forward strand.
GTCATTATGAACGGGTTTCTGAAATGTCTGCCGTTAAAGTGGCAAAAAGCGTTCAAGTAAGTGAAGCAACCGTGGTTCGTTTTTCAGTGACTTTAGGATATGATGGGTATCCTGAATTTCGACGGGCATTGAAAAATGAAATGAACAGTAAACTTACCACCATCGAACGCATTAATATGACCCTCAGAAATGAAGAAAAAGAAAAAGCACTTCAGGAAACGGTTCACAATGTATTAAAAACAGATGTGGCAAATATCAAGGCAACCTTTGATGATTTTGATTATGAAATTTTCAAATCTTCCATCGATTTAATTTTAGGTGCCAGAAAGGTTATCATTATCGGGTTTCGCACCACCACCCTGTTAACCGAACATCTAGGTTATTATCTCAATCTGATTTTAGATAATGTGCGGGTGGTAAACTACGGAGTTTCAGATATTTATGAGCATTTAATCAAGATTAATGAAAAAGATGTGGTGATTGCCATTAGCTTTCCGCGATATGCTCAAAAAACATATGAGGCCGTGGAATTTCTTAAAAATAAAGGAGTTAAAATTATTACGATTACTGATAATGAAAATGCTCCTATTAATGCATTTACTGAGTATCGACTGATTGCTAAAAGCAACGTCTATTCCTTTGTAGATTCTCTTGTGGCACCACTTTCTTTGATTAATGCATTGGTTATCTCTATGGGCCTTCGAAATATCGGGCAAACTAAGGAAACCTTTAACGAGCTTGAAGAAATTTGGCGAGACCATTATATATATACCGGCGATGAGTTGGAAAAAGAATTCATGAAAGATCATAGGAAAAAGAAATGAGTAAAGTAGCAATAATTGGAGGCGGCCCATCAGGAATGATGGCAGCTGTGGCAGCAGGAAACAATGGACATAATGTTGATTTATACGAGGCCAATGAAAAGTTAGGTAAAAAGTTATATATTACAGGTAAAGGTCGATGTAATTTGACCAATGCCTGTGATATTGGAGATTATTTCGA
>JAENWK010000002.1 GCA_016650045.1 Eubacteriaceae bacterium
ATGACTTGGTGGAGGCGGTGCAGATTAAAGATTTGGATTTTGGGCTTGCTGTTCAATGGCATCCAGAATTACTCTGGCGATTGGATACCAATGCTCACAAATTATTTACTGCCTTAGTTAAAGCAGCAGAAAAATAAGTTGGCGTTTCAAGACGTTAATTAGAAATATTAGGGAAAAGGGTTGACAAACTCGTATGAATGTATTATCATATGAATAGTAAGATATATGAATAGTGAGTAATGTGAGTTGTGGTTCATATGAGAAAGAAGGCAAATTATGTATAAAAATTTTTCACCGGACAATGTCAAATTAACCAAATATTTATTTTACACAGGAAAAGGCGGTGTTGGTAAAACATCGGTTGCTTGCGCAACTGCAGTCAGTCTTGCGGATAAAGGAAAAAAAGTATTTTTGGTAAGCACTGACCCTGCATCAAACCTTCAGGATGTCTTTGAAACCGAATTAACAGGACAAGGGGTTCCGATTAAAGGCGTACCGAACCTGATAGTAGCCAATCTTGATCCCATTGAGGCAGCAGCGGAATATATGGAGTCTGTTGTTGGCCCCTATCGCGGAAAACTTCCGGAGTCGGCTATTGCCAGTATGGAAGAGCAGCTTTCAGGATCCTGTACGGTTGAGATCGCTGCTTTTAATGAATTCTCCCGGTTTATAACAGATGAAACCATGAGCAAAGAATATGATTATATTATTTTTGATACTGCTCCCACAGGTCATACCTTGAGAATGCTGCAATTACCATCAGCCTGGGATAGTTTCATTGATGAAAGCACCCATGGTGCATCCTGCCTGGGCCAGTTATCTGGTTTAACCGCACAAAAGGAAATGTATGAAAAAGCCGTAAGAAATTTATCTGACGAAAATATGACCACACTCATTTTGATTTCCCGACCTGAGACATCTCCATTAGAAGAAGCCGCCAGAGCCTCTCAGGAATTAAAAGAAATAGGGGTTGAAAACCAAATTCTTATTATCAATGGAGCGCTTGAAAACTTTGATAAAACCGATGCAGTGGCTACCGCTTTTTATGCAAAACAAAAAAGTGCAGTTGTAAACATCCCTAACAGCATTAAGACCATGGACATTTACACGCTTCCACTGCGAGCATATAATGTTTCAGGGATCACTAATATTCGCCGATTATTCACGGAAGATGATGTCATTGAAATAGAAAAAATTAATGAGCTAAAAAATTTACCGGGTTTGAAAAAATTGGTGGAAGACTTAGATAAAACCAATAAGAAAGTTATTTTTACCATGGGTAAAGGAGGCGTTGGTAAAACAACCATTGCTGCAGCCATTGCCCTAGGTCTTTCAAAACTTGGTAAAAAGGTTTATCTCACCACCACAGATCCAGCAGGCCATATGAGTGCCGCCACCATGGGTGGGGAAAACATTACCGTCAGCAATATTGACGAAGAAGAAGAACTTCAAAAATACCGGTCAGAAGTTATTGGAAAAGCTCTAGCCAACAACATGAGCAAGGAAGATATTGATTATATTGAAGAAGATCTGCGTTCACCCTGTACCCAGGAAATTGCAGTATTCAGAGCCTTTGCAGAGGCTGTTGAAAAAGCGGAGGATGGCGTGGTTGTTATTGATACCGCACCTACCGGACACACCTTATTGCTTTTGAATTCTACCGAAAGCTACCATAAAGAAATGGAACGCTCTAACGCAGATATTCCAGAATCAGTGCTGAAGCTGTTACCGCGTCTGAGAAATCAGGATGAAACCGAGGTTGTCATAGTAGCACTGCCTGAGTCAACACCCGTATATGAAGCCCTGAGATTGGAAGAAGATTTAAAACGAGCCGGCATTAATAATAAATGGTGGGTCATGAATGCCAGTCTTTTAGCAACAGATACCAAAGATGCCTTTTTAAGAGCACGTGCAAACAATGAAGAGAAATGGATTAATAAAATAGCGGAAAATACCAAGGGAAATTATGTCGTAATTCCCTGGGAAAAATAAATTTAGCAGAATTGATTTTACAGAGAAAAATTAAAAATATGGCAATTGCCAAACAGGAGGAAATAAAATGATTATTACAGATGAAGCTAAGGTATTATTAACAGAAATGATGAAAACAAATGGGTATGATTCACTTCAGGCATCACTTCAAAGTGGGTGCTGTGGAGAGTCACTGTATTTTTCCTTTACAAAATTAAAGGAAGAAGATAAACCAGTTTATATCAACGGAGTTGCAGTGTTAATGAAGGGTGAAGTTGAGGCTAAAACAGAAACCGTGACACTGAAAAAAAATGATGATGGTGAATTGGTTGTAGAGGATAGCGCTCAAGCATCAGGTTGTTGTTAATTTTAAGGTTGTGTAAAATAGATATTTAAAACTAAACAAAAGGTTAACCTAAAAAGGAGAATATAATGAATAAAATAGAAATTTACGATCCGGCAATGTGCTGTTCATCAGGTGTTTGCGGACCTGGTGTGGATCCAGAGTTATTAAGGGTGGCCGCAATGATCAACGTCTTGGCTGGCGAAGGAAAAAAAATTATGAGATACGGTTTGTCCGAAAATCCCATGGCCTTTGTGGTCAATAAAGCAGTGAACGATGTCATTCTCAATGACGGCATTGAAGCACTCCCCATAACAGTAGTGGATGGCGAAATCAAAAAAAAAGGAGCCTATCCTTCAAATACTGAACTAGCGACATGGTCAGGAATGACAGATGACGAACTGGAAAATTTGATTGCTAAAGCTCAAAAGACGGTTGCTCAATAATTTTATATCGTTGATTTTGACTCGTGCGAATCATAAATTGAAACAGGTCGGTGCAACAAAAAATAAATATAACTTGACAACAGAAGATATTTAGATTATCTTATGATTGCAGAGTAATATGAGTTTACAATCATTTGAAAATGTTGGGAATTAGATTTCATAAGGGAATTATAGGCTGTTAAGTGGTTGACATTATGTAGCCATTTAACAGCCTTTTGCCTTAAATAGTTAAAAAAAAGAGGGAAGTGTAACATGAAAGTCGTCGAAATAATTAAGATTTTATCAGACACGAATCGTTTGAGGATTCTTAATCTTCTTTATGAACGGGAACTGTGTGTGTGTGAGCTAGAATATTTATTAGGGATTTCCCAGTCTAACTTGTCAAAACACTTACGCCTGATGAGTAATGCAGGTTTTTTGGAAGGACGGCGGGAAAATAAGTTTGCTTATTATCGAATTCAAGATGAAGTATTGGATGATCATCCATTTTTAAAAACGATCTTTGAAAATGAATTGAAAAAAGAGGGCTTTTTAATGGATGAATTAAATAAGCTTAACACTTACCAGGACAGTGACTTAACATGCCAAAATATCACTGCACTCATTAGCAGCTGAAACTAAGGAGATGCCATGGAATTAAAACGAATTTATATAGAACTCACCAATCGGTGCAATTTAAATTGTGAGATGTGTTTTAGACATACCTGGGATACCATTGAATGTGATATGGATTTAGAATTACTGAAATCCATTCGAGAGCAGATAAAAGAGTTTCCAACGCTTAAAGATGTATTTTTTGGTGGTATTGGAGAGCCAACAATCTATCCGCATTTTAAGGATGCTGTAAACTTATTTGAAGATTATCGACTTTATCTGACCAGTAATGGTATTATGAATAAAGAAACTGCTCAGTTGCTGTGCGAAAAATTTCAGGAGGTCTATTTTTCAGCAGATCAGTATCATGAAGATACCCAGGGCGTAAGAGATCAACTCATAAAAACCTTTGAACATTTTTCAAATTATCATAAGAAAACCAGATCTTCAACACCTCAAACAGCGGTTGCCTATGTGCTTACCAAAAGTAACTCGGAAGCCTTGTTTGATTTACTTAAGATGATGCGGCATTATGGCTTTCATCGTCTCTCCCTTTCGCATCTTATACCTATAGTAGAAAAGGATAAGGATGATATATTCTACACCCGTTATGACAATCCAGAAGGTAAAGCATTTTTAGAACGGATTTTCACCTACCGTGATATTAAAATCAATATTCCTGATATGGAGTTAAAAACTGAACGTCGTTGCACATTCATTGATAAAGGGTATATTTATGTTGATGCCGCCGGAGATGTCATGTCTTGTTATCGGATGGCTAACACCTATGATGAGTATGTTTTTGGTTCAAAAAAAAGAGTTCTAAAACATTCCTTTGGGAATCTAAAAGAAAAAACACTGAAAGAAATCATTGAGGGTCATGAATATCAAAATTTTTGGAATGCTGTTTATAACAATCAGTACCCATCGTGTATCGATTGCGATTTAAGAGATGGTTGCAGCCTGGTAGAAGATACACAATACGATTGTTATTTTAATACACCATCCTGCGCGGATTGTTTGTGGACTAGAAATTTTATCCGTTGTCCATAAGGTCTTAGATTATTATGGGTTGCTATTATATATAGTAAAGACAAATTAAATTAAATGGAGGTATTCAAATGAATCAAAACAAAATGGTGCTGGTCGGAGTTGATTTGCTGGAACGTGCTTATGGAAAATGGTGGCTCATGCTGCTGGATGGACTTTGTCTGATCGCTTTGTGTGCTGGGACTTTTATCTTTGGAAGCATAACACCCATCATTTTTGTATATGTTTTTGGAATATATCGAGGGATCATGGGTGTAATTTACATCATTACAGCAATAATGGTTAGGGTTAAATATAAGTCAAATATGGGATTGAGTTTAGGACATGGAGTTTTTGACCTGGTTATTTGCGCCATATTCTTGTTGATACCAGAGTTTGTTGCATCCTTTATTATTATTATCATTGGCATATGGGCCATTATTACAGGTATTTTTTTACTGATTATTTCTGGCGGATCAAGTAGCCTGGGCAGAAGCATCCAAATTGTCTTCGGGATCGGCTTAATCGCCTTTGGAATCTATTCTTTTTTTAATCCATTGGGTCTGGCAACCTTCTTCATCTGGATTATTGGTATTATTTTGGGAATATTTGGAATTTTCCTGTTGCTCCAATCCTTGAGAATGCGGAAGATTTATACTAAAATTAAACATGAAAATAAAGGGTATGATGACTATCATATTGAATAAGAAAAAAATAATCGAATAAAAGACGAAAAAGAGTAAGTATGATAAATATTTACTCTTTTTATTACTTGTAAATTATGTTAAGATCAATATAAAAGAGATAGGAGAGAATGATGAGGAAAAAAAAGCTGCCAGATCACGTTAAAGGTTTCACTCTTATGGAAGTGATTGTGGTTATCGCCATTTTAGGGGCACTGACGGCTTTGGCCTTGCCAAAGTTCACCGGGGTTTTGGCCAATTCCCAATTAAAAACAGACCAGGCAAACGTTAGTATTGTCCAAAGTGCGGTGGAATTGTATCGTGCGGAAAACGAAGATAAATTGCCAACAGTTGCTACATTTGATGCCCTGGTCACGGCGCTTAATAACGCAGGCTATTTAAAAAATGAAACCATATCATCAGCATCCGGTGGAACTTTCGCTTATAATTCGACGAGTGGTATTGTTTCATTTACACCCAAGACAAGTTAGTGAATGCATTTAATGAATTTATTTTTAATGAAAACGTTTAAAAATAGATCTGTGTCATACCAGAGAGGATTTACGCTGGTAGAACTTATGATAACCTTGTCTATTCTGTCATTACTGACTGTTTCCGTCGCTACCATCGGGCTGGGCAATTCCCAAAAGGTCACCCAGGCAGCCTTTAATGCTGAGTGTGAAACAATCCTGTACACATTGCTTGAGCATAAAAATGAGGCGATTATGGATGGACGTCGCCGTCAAATTCGTTTTTTTGAAAATGGAATGCTTGTTAACTGGACAAATGAAGAAGGGTTTCAATCAGATCCAGTCTCACTTAAAACATGCTCTCTTTCAACTTCCTATGTCCAGACAAATCCATTGCAATTAAAAAGTGTTGGTACGGTTTCCATGGGGGGAACTGTGAAACTTACCAGCCATACCGGTTCAGTTCGCATAATAACAATTCAATTGGCGAGTGGAAGGATTTATCTGGATGAACCTTAAGAATGAAAATGGATATACCCTGGTAGAAGTCATTATTGCCATTGCGATTTGCGGATTTGGACTTGCAACCATTCTGGGTCTCTACGGCATGGGCTTTGAAACAGCCATGGTTTCAAAAAATATCATGGATCAATCATTGGAAATTAACAGCATCACTGATGAAATTTCAGGAACTTTAGGTGATAAAAGCCTGTTAACATTATCGGAAAAAGTAAACCGGGTATTGGCAAAATTCCCGGACTATACTTTAAAAGAAATTTTGAAAATGGATGCATCAACCCTATATACCATTGAAATTTCTCAACATGGGCTTCAAGGCAAAGAGAAATCATTTTTCATTAAAGTCTATTGGAGGAACCCTTGATTAAGTATGCCCTGAAAAATAAAAGCATGGGATTTTCTCTCATTGAGGTAATAACCAGCCTTGCAGTGATTTCCCTGGTTTTTATCATGCTTTTATCCGGGTTGTTTTTTGCAAATACTGCGAATAAAAAAGCCCACAGTAATCAAAAGATTTATCGCGATGAGCGATATCTTAATCTTTATATTCAAAAACAAGTGTTGGAATCTGAAAAGATAATTTTTAATGCTGAGACAGGAATTGTTTATCTTCGAGATTTGGAAACCCCAGACCTTTATTATAATTATTATACAAACAGCAATGGTCTGGTTTATCGTATAAAAGTAAAGAAAGCCACGTTAATGGATATTGGCGGTGGAAAAAGCCAGTTTGCTGACAGTATCCAGGATTTTTCTCTTTCATTGACACCGGATAACGCCGTTGTTCTTCGTTATACCTTATCCTATGCCGGGGAAACCATCCAAAGAGAAACAATCATTCAACAGGGAAAGACGGTGGAGGAACGTTGAAAAAGTTAATGAATAATCAGAAAGGGTTTGTGCTGCCTTTGGTTCTGGTATGCCTGGCCTTACTGACCAGTGGGGCAAGCATTTTTCTTGCTCGGGAAAGTGCAGAGCTTAAAGCCAATGGGATGAATCGTGACTATGAGCTTTGCATCTTCACGGCTAAAAACGCCATGGCTGTGGCGCAGGCATCGCTGGGAGAAGATCCTAACTACACCGGAACTGAAGGATGGCCAGAAGACGAAAATGGCGGCACTTACACCATTAAGATCACAAAAATTTCTGAAACTCTCCGCTATTTAGATATTGAAAGTCAATATAAAACCTTCACAAAGAAATTCACCGGAGAACTGGAAATCATCCCAGACAACAGCGGACTCAATAAACCGGAAATAAGATTAGTGAAATGGATAATGGTGGGGCCATAGTGAAAAGACAAAAACGATTATGGGTGGTGGACCTGGGAGAGGCTATTACAAAAATAGCTCTCGGCGTTTCAGATAAAAACGGGGTTGTACTTGTTGAAAATTATTGGATAGAGAAAACGCCACGGGACGTGTTCAGAGAAGGATCCCCTGAAAAAAAATTGGATCTTATCGTCTTTCTAAGGGATCTGTTCAGAAACCATCATCATTGGGATGCGCTCAAGCTAGTGTTAAACCATCGGGAAATGATTCTGGCATCATTTACCTTTCCGATGATGGCAGCTGAAGAGGTTCTTGAAGCCATTCATTGGAAGATGCAGGTTATAATTTCAGAGAAATTCGAGGATTGGCGGCTGGATTTTTTAGCCAGAGAACGAATTGATGTTTTTGAATATTTAGGGATTGATGATAAAAAGCTGGATGTAGTGGGTATTGGGATTCCTAAAAATGTGCTGGCTGATTATTCCGGGGTTTTTAAAAGAATGAAACACGACCTTAAAATCATTGAGCCACAATTCTATGGGCTGGGAAAATTTTTAATAAACCATGGTGAGAAAAGCAACCTTATTCTGGATATAGGATACACAGGCACCCGGATTTTGTTTTATGTAAATGGATTTCTAAAAGAAGAACGTCACATCGAAACCGATCAGGCAAATGATTTGGAAACATTTTTGGCGCCCATTGTTGAAGGGGTTTTGGAAAGCTTTCAGGCGCCTTTATCTCTTGCTCGAGGTTTTGAAAATGAGACAATTTTCTTATTGGGCGGTGGGAGTCTTATTCCAGGAGTCATCGAATATCTCAGTGAAAAAATAAACAGAGAAATAGCCAGACTTTCAATCTGCGGAAGAGACTCGGAGATGTTCAAGTTTCAAAAAGAAATATCGGAAGAAGATCTTTGTCTCTTAATGCCTTGTCTCGGTGGCATGATTGGATGGGAAAATAAAAAGGAATGATGGTGAGATTAAAACATGAAGACTGAAATCAATCTCCTGCCGATTCAAATCCATAAGAAAAAAAGAAAAAAGTTTTTAAAAAAGAATCCTTTTTTGAGCATCGTTCTGGGAACAATTGTTTTATTCTTAATCGTCTATGGAATTTTGAGTGTCATGAATCAAAACCGATTGGAGGAAATAAAACAGGTGGAAGAAGTAATCAAAGATCAAAGCGGTTGTCAAATCCCTTATGAAAATTTAACAGCTCAAAACGAATTATTAGCCTATCGTGAAAAGCTGTTGGAAGTGATGAATTTAAATAAAGAAATGCCTTTGAAAGTTCTTGTGGGTGTTCAGGATGCGGTTCCTTCAGGAACGGAAATTGTTGATTACCAGTTCAAGGAAAATGTCTTAATACTGGCAGGAAACACTCGAAACCAGGAAGAAATTCTGGAGTTCAGAAAAGACTTAATGGTATCAGGCATTTTTGAAAATGTGATCATACAAAATACCATAAAAAAACAAATTACTCAAGGTGCCAACAATGATGCTATTGGGAATGCGAAAAAAGAAAATGTCTGGGATTTTATATTTGAGATTGAGTTATTGGGAGTCGAAGCATCATGAGCAGAAGAGAATCCAACAGATGGATGAATAATGAAGATAAAACTAAAAATCATGGATTGAAACATACCATTGAAAAAGGACTTATTCTGGGAGCCTTTGTTGTGATTATATCCGCTCTTTTTTTGGTTCCGAAATATGAAGCATATCAAATAAACAGCGATCTGCTGAAGGAAAAAAACAGAATATCCATAGGATATCCCGAGAAAATGGCCGAAGAAAAATATCTTGCTGAAGTCGCAAGTATCCGAGTCAATCTGGAGGAGTGCAACAAAAACATACCGGAAACCATTGATCCAGCCGGGCTATATGAATCCATTGTAGATATGGCAAAGAAAGCAGATGTTGAATTGGCATCAGTGGCGTTTGAACCCATTAATACCGAAATTGAAGATCGCATGGGACTCCAAATAAGAACAGATTTTCTGAAAACCGAAAATAAAATGATTGTTGGGCCGGATAAACGCACACTTGCAAACTGCCCAATTGCTGTTGTTTGCATTGGCGATGAACCTGGCTGTATTCGCTTTATTCAGGCAGTGGAAGATCACCGTCCAATCATTAAAATTATTGAAATGGGAATAAAAGGAGAAGATCCTAAAATAAAAACCATGACATTGAATTTGGAGAGCTATGGAACCCTCAATCAGGCTACAACAGAAAGTATAAAATAACATTGATGGAAAATATGGTGGAATGGTTTTGTGATACCCAGCTGGCAGAAAAAAATGTTGGAGCCTGTACGATCTTGCCGCACACGACGATAAACAAATGTCCGCAAAGAGGTTTGCCGACACTCAGTACAGGTTTGTATACCCCATTCTTTTTAAAATTATTTTTGGAGATCCGCGTTAATTTCGATTAAACTTGTTTTGAGATTTGAAAAAAGTTGTTGCAGTTCACTGATTTCCTGGTTTGAAAATGCATCGACGGTAGCAGTGATGGGTTTAAATAATTCAAATTGTTTATTCTCCAGCTGATCATAAATGGATTGTCCGGTTTCAGAAAGCATAAAAACAACTTCGCGGATATTGGTTAGGGATTTTTCTTTGGTAATGAGCCCTTTTTCAAGAAGTTTTCCTGAGCATTTTGAAACAGCGCTTTTAGATATACCTAATTTATTTGCAAGCTGTGTTAAGTTGATGGGAGAAAAACCACCAATCATATCAAGAGCTTTAAGTTCGGAAGGAAATAAAGAATGCTCACTATTAGAGGCAATAAACGTTCGCGGTAAAATGAGGATGTTTTGATAGAGATTTGCACAAGCCATCATTTCTTTTTTAAGAGAAGCAAGATCCGCATCATTTAAAGCAGGAATATCGGCAGTAATGGTGGGTTTCGCTTTTTTATGAATAACCTCTATTTTTTTTTCATCGGGTGCGCTTTTCTTTTTAATTTCCTTCTTAGAATCCTTAACTTCTTTTAGCTCAGACTTCTTGTTTTTCTTATCTTTTTTCAAAATAACACTCCTTTCAAAATTAAAATAAATTGGTTTTCCAGGGACAGGGTTTTGTTTACCCTGTTAACTTATCTTAATCATAACGAATTACTCGGTTAAATGCAACAAAAATCATCACTGAATTGTGGTTTTTATCTTCTTTTTAGATTGCTTTTTATGGGATTCTTAGTTAAAATGTTACCGTGAGATGTTTTGTATTTTAAAAACAAGATCGAAAATATTTTCTATTAGGAGGAAAAGGATGAAAAAAAGATTAGGTGTGATTCTCGTAGTGTTGGCGATGATTGTTGTCAATGTTGCAGGATGCAGTTCCACAGAAACAACGTCCGACACAAGGGATGTGATAAAGGCTGGTTTTATCTATGTAGGACCTGCAGATGATGGTGGATGGTCGCAAGCCCACGATCAAGGACGTGCGAAAATGGTTGAAAACTTAGGCGGCAAGGTTGAAACCATTGTTAAGGAAAATGTACCTGAAGAAAAAAGTGCTGTGATCTCAACCATTAGAGACATGGTCGATCAAGGCGCTACCATCATATTTGGAACGAGTTTTGGTTTCATGGATGGTATGGCAGAAGCTGCCAAAGAATTCCCGGATGTTAAATTTGAACATTGTTCAGGTTATACAACCGCAGATAATTTAGGAACCTATTTTGGTAAAATTGAGGAACCACGTTATTTATCTGGTATTGTTGCAGGTTTAGCCACAAAATCAAATAAAATAGCATATGTTGCGGCAATGCCTATTCCCGAAGTTATTCGTGGCATTAATGCCTTTGCTCTTGGTGTTAAATCAGTAAACCCAGACGCAACCATTAACGTTTCCTGGACCAATAGCTGGTATGATCCAACCGTTGAAAAAGCAGCTGCTGAAGCGCTCATTCAACAGGGATGTGACGTTACGGCGCAACATCAGGATTCCACTGCAACCATGGAAGCAGCCAGAGAAGCTGGAAAATTATCCATTGGTTATGATTCAAGCGCAGCAACATCCTTACCAGAAGTTTATATGACAGCACCTCTTTGGGATTTTAGCGGATATTATACCGACCGCGTTCAAGCAGTCATTGATGGCACCTGGACATCCGATCAATATTGGGGCGGCATGAACGATGGTATTGTGTTACTGGATACCATCACAGCCCTTGCACCCGGAGTCGCTCAGGCTCAGGTAGATACAGCCACCAAAGCAATTAAAGATGGCAGTCTTATTATTTTCACCGGTGAGCTTAAAGATCAAACCGGAACAGTTCGAGTTACTGCCGGTTCGGCAATAACCGACGAAGCACAACTAAGCATGGATTGGTTTGTCGATAATGTGGTTGGTACTTTACAATAGTCAGAAAAATATGATGACGGGCAGAGTCCTTTGGGCTCTGTCCGCTGTTTTTATAGCAAAGGTGAAAGTATGAATAATGATTATGTCGTAAAAATGGAAAACATCACCAAGGTATTTGGTCAGGTCAAAGCCCTGGATCATGTGGAATTTTCATTAAAAAAGGGAGAAATACATGCCATATTAGGTGAGAATGGAGCAGGAAAAAGTTCGCTTATGAACGTTCTAAATGGCATTTATGTGCCAGATCAGGGACGTATTGAAGTGAAGGGCAAAACAGTAACCATTCATTCACCAAAGGACGCCTTAGAATTGGGTATTGGTATGTTACCACAGCATTATAAATTAGTGGATGTTTTTTCCGCTCTTGAAAATGTTGCAGCCGGAAGTCGAAAGACAACCCCTTTTTTAAATAAAAAAAAGATTTTAGATGAAATGGGGAAATTGATCAATCAACTGGGAATGGACATTGATCCCAATAAAAAAGTCTATGCAATGTCAGTGGCGGAAAAACAAAGCCTTGAAATTTTCAAGGTATTGTATCGAGGCGCGGACATTTTAATTTTAGATGAGCCCACTGCGGTGTTAACCCCTCAGGAAATAAAAAACCTCTTCCAGATTATCAGAAAAATGGTGGAGGTTGGATGTTCAGTGATTATCATCACCCATAAGCTGGATGAGGTCATGGAAATTAGTGATCGGATTACCATCATGCGAAAAGGCACAACCATTGAAACTGTTAATAAAAAGGATACAAATTCTGAAGCTTTGGCAGGAATGATGGTCGGAGACGTTATGGAGCTGAATGTGCCGTGGGTTGAAGTAACACGGGGAGAAAAGTGTCTTGAAGTAAAGAATATCACGGCCATTGATAAAAATAAGGTGCCGGTAATTAACAATATAAGCTTTGATCTTTATGCCGGAGAGATTCTCGGGGTAGCGGGAATTGCGGGAAGTGGACAAAAAGAACTTTGTGAAGGGATTGCCGGGTTATATCCCATTAAGTCCGGAGAAATTATTTTTGATCATACCAATATTATTGGGAAAACCCCTGAAGATATTAATAAAATGGGGATCAGCCTCAGCTTTGTTCCTGAGGATCGCCTGGGAATGGGACTGGTATCTTCCATGGATATCATCGACAATGTTCTGCTTAAGGACTATAAAAATACAAAAGGCATGGGAATTTCCAGAGTCATATCCAGGGGAAAGGCCAAAGCACTGGTTGAAAAATTAAATGTTTCAACACCAGCCATTGAAAATCATGCGGTAAGTCTTCTTTCCGGAGGAAATATTCAAAAAGTATTGTTAGGTCGGGAAATTGAGCTGGAACCGAGATTAATGCTCACAGCCTATGCCACTCGGGGTCTTGATGTCAGGTCCTCTCAGATTATTTATGATTTATTGAATATTGAAAAGAAGAAAATGATACCAATTCTGTATATTGGAGAAGACCTTGACGTGCTCATGAGTCTCTGCGATCGGATCGTCGTGTTATGCGAAGGAAAGGTCACAGGCATTGTTAATCCCAGAAAAACAACCAAGGAGGCCATTGGTCTGTTGATGTCCGGGGTGACGGAAGAAGGTAAAGAAAAATGATTCATGTTATTAAGAAAGATGTTCCCAAAACCCGGGATAAGATATTAATACGAGTTGCGGCTGTTGTGGCTGCCTTATTGGTCTCTTCAATTATAGTCATTTTTGCTGATGCCAACCCTATTAATTTATATATTGGAATTATTCAGGGATGCTTTGGAAATCTCCACCGTTTTGCGGCGACCATCCAAATTATGGTGCCGCTGCTGGTGCTTTCACTGGGTGTGATGGTTGCTTTTAAAATGCGATTTTGGAATATTGGTGCGGAAGGCCAATTTCTAATGGGAGCAATAGGGGCCTCTCTCGTCGTCAGAATTTTCCCGAATTTGCCATTGCCCATGATGATTTTGACCATGGCTGTCTTTTCTTTTTTATTTGGCGCCATGTGGTTATTGATTCCGGCTTTTTTTAAGGCGAAGTATGGCACCAATGAAACCCTGTTTACTTTAATGATGAACTATATCGCGCTGACTATCGTCACAGCGTTACAGTATGATTTTTGGAAGGATCCAGGAGCAAAGGGAATGCCTAAAATTGCCAATTTTCCAGCCAACGCCCTATTGCCAAGTATGAGCGGTTTTAATTTGAGCATTGTGTTTGCCATAATTCTTGTAATCCTAGCCTGTTTTTTCATAAATTATTCGAAAATCGGGTTTGAAATTACCGTATTGGGTGAAAGTGAAAACACCGCCCGATATTTGGGAATCAACGTTACCAAAACAATTATTATTGCAGCACTGATTAGCGGAGGCCTTTGCGGTCTTGTAGGTATGTTTCAAACTGCGGGAATCAGTGGGGCTCTTTCGGTTGGCATAACCGGAGGTCTTGGTTTTACCGCCATTATTGTGGCCTGGCTTTCCGGGCTTAAAGTTCCCTTCATTGTTTTGAATTCCTTTGTATTCGCAGTGCTCCTTCAGGGAGGCTCATATATTCAAACGGCTTTCCAGATCCCCGGTTCTGTGGCGGAAATGATTCAGGCCATTATTCTTTTCTTTATTCTTGAATCTGAATTCGCACTGCACTATCGATTTGTATCAGATAAAGAGACACGAGAGGTTGCCTAATGGAAATTGTATTTTTTTTAAGTGCGGCGGTTAAAGCCGGCACCTGTTTACTGTATGCGACCCTGGGAGAGATTATTTCTGAAAAAGTCGGACATTTGAATCTTGGGGTAGAGGGAATGATGCAAATAGGCGCCGTCATTGGTTTTATCGCAGGTTTTACCTCAGGAAACCCCTATATCGCCGTTCTTTGTGCGGCTCTTGCCGGTGCGGCGGGTGCCATGATTTACGGATTTCTCACAGTGAGCCTGAAGTCAAATCAAGTGGTCACAGGGCTTGCCCTGACTATTTTCGGCATTGGATTTGCCGCATTCTTTGGAAAGGCATTTGTCGGGAAAAAAGTGCCGGAAGCCATTACAATCTTTTTCCAACCGGTGAAATTGCCATTCCTGGGAGATATTCCATTTATTGGAAATATATTTTTTAATCAGAGTGTGTATGTGTACTTCTCATATTTTCTGGTGATTATGGTTTATATTTATCTTTATAAAACAAAATGGGGCCTTAACACTCGGATGATTGGAGAAAATCCAGTGGCCGCCGATGCCAGCGGTATTCCAGTGGATCGATACAAGTATTTTAATATCGCGATCTGCGGTGCTCTTTGCGGATTGGGCGGTGCCTTTTTATCCCTGGTCTATATCAGTATCTTCCCGGTAAATGTGGTGGGCGGTCGCGGTTGGATTGCAGTGGCTCTGGTTATTTTTGCGATGTGGAACCCTGGAAAAGCAATGTTAGGTGCGTATTTCTTCGGCGCCATGGATATCGCGAGCTTTTGGCTTCAAACCTATAATTTCCCGGTATCCATTTACTTTTTCAATGCTCTCCCATATTTAGCCACGGTATTTGTTCTCGTTTTTACTTCTATGCGAAAACATAAAAATAAAAAAGAACCGGCCTGGCTGGGGAAAAATTATTTCAAAGAAGATCGATAATCGATTGGGAACTATGAAAAGGCCGTCTTTTTAAGACGGCTCTTTTTGCACAAATAGGAAATTATGGTATAATAAAAGCTAAATTAAGAAGGAGCCCAGAGAATAATGAAAGAATTAATTTGCACAACAGAAAATACTCACTCGTACCCGATTATTATTGAAAAAGGACTGAAAGGTCGTTTGTCAAAAATGAAGGCACTTTTTTCTGAATATCATAAAGTCATGATTATTACCGATAAAAATGTTGCAAAGGAATATCTGGTGGCAGTAGAACGACAGATACGTCTTGCAGGCCCAAAGGTTTACAATATCGTTATCCAGCCTGGCGAAAAAAGCAAATGCCTGGATCAGGCATCAAGTATCTATAATGAATTAGTAAAATGCAATATTACACGAAGTGATGCCATTGTCACCCTGGGTGGCGGTGTAGTCGGTGATTTAGGAGGATTTTGCGCGGCGACCTACCTGAGAGGCATTGATTTGATCCAAATACCCACATCCCTGTTAGCCCAGGTTGACAGCAGTGTGGGCGGCAAGGTTGGCATTGATCTTGAGTTTGGAAAAAACCTTGTTGGGGCATTTCATCAACCCAAGGCTGTGATCATTGATCCTCTTTTTCTTGAAACCCTGGAAGATCATTATATGATCGATGGTATGGCGGAAGTCATTAAATACGGTTGTATTTGTAATGCCAATCTGTTTGTAAAATTAATGGGCTATACCTATCATGAAGATCTCATTGAAGACATGGAAGAAATTATCGCCAAGTGTTGTCAAATTAAACGGGACATTGTGGAAGAAGATGAACATGAGCATGGCGTCAGGCGTTTATTAAACTTCGGTCATACCGTTGGTCATGTAGTTGAAACATTTTATAAATTTAAAAAATATTCCCATGGCGAAGCGGTGGCCATTGGGATGGCTCAGATCACTAAAAAAACCGTTGAAGAAGGCATATCTCAGGCTGATACCTATAAAAATGTGGTTGAAATTCTAGATGCCTATGGACTGCCGTCAAAGCTTCCAAGCATGCCTTTGGACAAGGTCCAGGAAATTCTTTTCACCGATAAAAAATTTGAAAATGAAGCACTTCATATTTGTGCATTAATAAAAATTGGCGAAGCTGAAATCGTGCAAATTAAAAAGCAACAGGCCATTGAGCTGTTTCGATAAGAGTTAACCTTCCAGTACGATCGTGTCGTATCAGAATAAAGGGTTGGGACTTCATTAAGAAGAGAAATAAATGAGGCAATGTATGAAAACAATTGAAATTACCCAAAAAAAACTCAGTGGAACCATTAAGATTCCACCTTCGAAAAGCGTAAGCCATCGAGCCATTATTTCAGCAGGGTTGGGAAAAGGAGTCAGTAAAATTTCCAATGTGCTGTTGTCCCAGGATATGATTGCAACCTGCAAAGCCATTGAGGCCATCGGCGCGGACATTGAGTATAAAGAAGAATCTAATCATCGTTATACACTAATCATACAAGGGTCAAATGAAGTCAATCTAAACACCAATGAGATAAACTGCAATGAATCGGGATCGACTCTGCGTTTTATTATTCCCATTCTGTTACTTCAAGATGATGAGGTGATTGTCACCGGAGAAGGACGTTTGGTAACCCGGCCCATGAAACCCTATTATGACTTGTTTAAAGAAAAATCCATTGCCTTTGAACACCTCACTCAAGGACAGGATTTACCTTTGGCCATTAAGGGTAAGTTAACCCCAGGAACCTATAAACTGGATGGCTCGGTGAGTTCCCAGTTTATTACCGGACTGCTTTTTGCTTTGCCTCTGCTTTCAGGAGACTCTGTCATTGAAATGACCTCTGACCTGGAATCCAAACCCTATGTTGATATTACCATAGAAGTCCTCAAATCTTTTGGCATTAACATTGGAAATGATGATTACCAGCGCTTTTATCTCAAAGGGAATCAGAGCTATACACCCTGCGACTACCGCGTAGAAGGCGATTTTTCCCAGGGAGCTTTTTGGTTGGTTGGCGGAATCATCGGAGCGTCCATTCACTGTGAGGATTTAAATCTGGTTTCTCAACAAGGAGATAAAGTCATTGTTGAGATCATTAAGGCCATGGGCGGTAAACTGGACATTAATTCAACAGACATTCGTGCAAAAAATTCAAAAATCCATAGCATGGTCATTGATGTTTCCCAATGTCCTGACCTGGTACCCATTCTTGGAGTCCTCGGAAGCCTCAGTCAGGGAACAACACAGATCATCAACGGGGAACGCCTCCGTTACAAAGAATCGGATCGACTCATGGCAACGGCGGATGTGCTGAATACCCTAGGCGGTAAGGTCACCGAAACCCCGGATGGTCTCATTATTCAGGGAGTTGAAAAGTTCACCGGCGGAAAAGTGAAAAGTCACAATGATCATCGGATTGCTATGGCTGTGGCCATGGCGTCCATTGCTTCCCAGGAGAAAATTATTCTTGAAGGTGCCGAAGCTGTGAATAAATCCTATCCGCATTTTTGGGAGGACTTTGAAAAAATGGGAGGTGAAGTCATTGGGATCAACTTGGGGAAATAAGCTGAAAATTTCAATTTTCGGAGAATCTCACGGAGTCGGCATTGGTGCAGTTCTGGACGGGTTACCTCCCGGCATTGAAATAGATCTTGAAAGAATACAGCATGAGCTTAATCGACGGGCAGCCAAGGGAAACCCTTTGGCGACACCCAGAAAAGAAGGGGATAAAGTTGAGATTCTCAGCGGTGTTTTTAACGGAAAAACAACCGGAGCCCCTTTAACCGGACTTATCAGGAATGAGAATACCCGGTCAGGGGATTATTCGAAAACCAGGGATTTAATGCGGCCCGGACATGCTGACTTTACCAGTAACATAAAATACAAAGGCTTTCAGGATTATCGTGGCGGCGGACACTTTTCCGGACGATTGACGGCACCTCTGGTTTTTGCCGGTGCTGTTGCCAAAGAAGTTTTGAGAGTGATAAGGCCAGAAATCATTATTGGCAGCCGAATTGTTTCCATTGGCGGGATCAGTGATATATCATTCCCGCATTGGAAGGATTATAAGGGTTTAAGTGAACACTTTAAGAATCCGGCGTTCCCACTGGTTAATCCTGATCTGGAAGAATCCATGAAAGCCGAAATCATTGCAGCCATGAAAGATCTGGATTCGATAGGCGGAGTCATTGAAGGTTTTGTCATTGGTTTAGAACCAGGCATCGGGAATCCCTTTTTCGAATCCATTGAAAGCCGTCTTGCCAGTTTATTATTTTCAGTTCCAGGTGTAAAAGGGGTGACTTTTGGGGCTGGATTTGATCTGTCAGAAAAACGAGGATCCCAGACTAACGACCCAATGGTCATAAACAATGGTAAGGTGGAAACACTGACCAATAACAATGGTGGCATAAACGGCGGTATTTCCAATGGCATGCCAATGGTTTTCCAAATTGCAATGAAGCCTACCCCTTCCATTGAAAAACAACAACAAACCATTAACCTGGATAAAATGGAAAATGCCTCTATTAAAATAGCGGGCAGGCATGATCCCTGTATTGTGATACGAGCTTTCCCAGTGGTGGAAGCCGTCACCGCCATTTGTTTGACAGATTTCCTGATTTAGATTTTAAACCTAAGGAGGACCTAAGTGAAGTCACTGGAGTTGATTCGAAAAAATATTGATGAAATTGATGAGGAAATGCGTGTGCTTTTTGAAAAACGCATGGGTTGTATAAAGGAAGTTGCTGAATATAAATTCAAAAATAATGAAAAATTATTCGATCCAAAACGGGAAGAAATAATCATTGAAAAGAATATTAAACTCCTTAAAAATGAGGAGTATAACATCGCCTATGTTATTTTTATTCACGTATTGATGGACAGCAGTAAAGAGTTCCAGAAAGAATGGATGAAGTTTCAGGAGGCAAAAAAGAGGGGTAATTTGTAATGAATATCATCATGTTGCTTATTGTTGCTGCCATTGTTATTCCCGGGTACTTAATGATTAGTCGACTATCAAGTAAATTATATTCCTATAATGCTAAAATGGACGAGGAAACCAAGGAATGTGACGGATTAGATTGCATAGAAGAGCGAAGGGATGAAACTGAAAAAGAGTCCGAGATCCAGGATGAAGAACGCAAAGATAAAAATAAATCTGAGATTAAACATGAAGAAAGCAAGGATGAAAATAAGTCTGAAATCCAGGATGAAGAGATTATAATTGAAACGCAATCTTAAAAAAAGACTTGAAAATGCAAGAAATCTATCGAAATCTATCGAAATGTAAAAAAAACAGTCTTTTGTCAAAAAAATAGCTTTAATAAAACCACACAATTCTATATAATAGCAACAACTTATTTTCTATAGGTTATAATCATTTTGACTGCATAATAATACGTTAAAGAAAGTAGAAGGTCGTATGAAGAAATTTAATAAAATATTAATAGCAAACCGTGGCGAAATAGCCATACGAATCATTAGAGCCTGTCAGGAACTTGGAATCCGTTCGGTGGCTATCTATGCCCAGGAAGATAATCTATCGCTTTTTAGAACGAAAGCAGATGAGTCTTATCTGATCACAGGAACCACCGGACCGGTGGAAGCCTATCTTGATATGGATAAGATTATTACTCTGGCAAAGAAAAAAGAAGTGGATGCCATACATCCCGGTTACGGATTTTTGTCTGAAAACCCCTTGTTTGCAAAACGCTGCCAGGAAGAAGGCATCGTTTTTATTGGTCCAACCCATGAAATGATGGAACAAATGGGCGATAAAATTCAATCGAAAATCGTTGCGAAAAGTTTAAATGTTCCAACGATTCCCGGGGTTGAAAAACCCATTACTTCAGATGAAGAAGCCATTAAATTTGCAAAACAAGCAGGATATCCAATTATGCTAAAGGCTGCTGCCGGTGGTGGTGGTCGTGGTATGCGTATTGTTCAGGATCAAAAGCATCTATTAAAGGAATTCCACTCTGCCACCAGTGAGGCCACCAAGGCATTTGGGAACGGTACTATTTTTGTAGAAAAATATTTGGAAGAGCCAAAGCATATTGAGGTCCAAATTTTAGGCGATAATTATGGAAACATTGTTCATCTCTATGAAAGGGATTGCTCCATACAACGACGCCATCAGAAAATTATTGAATTCACTCCGTCCCTGAGTATTGACGAAGAACAAAGAGAAGCCATTTGCCGAGATGCCATTAAACTGGCTAAGGCAGTCAATTATCGCAATGCCGGAACCATTGAGTTTTTAGTGGACAAAAACGGCGATCATTATTTCATTGAAATGAACCCACGTATTCAGGTAGAACATACCGTCACCGAGCTGGTCACTGGGATTGACATCGTTCAGTCCCAGATTCTCATTGCCCAGGGATTGCCGCTGCATTCTGATGAAATAGGAATTCCCAGTCAGGACTCAATCAAACCGCGGGGAGCCTCCATCCAGTGTCGAATTACCACAGAAGATCCAAATAATCACTTTATGCCGGATACCGGCCGACTGGATGTTTATCGAACAGGCAGTGGTTTTGGAATACGACTTGATGGGGGAAACGGTTTTACCGGAGCGGAAATATCCCCCTATTATGATAGTCTCCTGGTAAAAAGCACTTCTTTTTCCAGAACCTTTGAAGATGCTCGTCGTAAAGCCGTGCGAGGCCTTAAGGAAATGAATATTGAGGGAGTTCAAACCAACAAGGACTTCTTAATTAACGTGCTTCAGCATCCTGTTTTTGTCAGCGGGAATTGTGACACAAAATTCATTGATGATCATCCGGAGTTATTCAATATAGAAGAACAAAAAAGCGAAGCATCAAATATCCTCGGATACTTTGGGAATATTATTGTTAATGAAACCTTTGGTGATAAACCGGACTTTGATGAGCCCTATATTCCTGAAATTACAGATGGGATCACCCTTCGCGGTACCAAGCAAATTTTAGATGAACAGGGTCCGGATGGTTTGGTAAAATGGATCAAAGAACAGAATAAACTGCTGATTTGTGATACCACCCTTCGGGATGCCCATCAATCCATTGCCGCAACCCGTGTGCGTAGTCGGGATATGATTAAGATAGCACCGGAAACCGCTGCTTTAGCACCTGATTTGTTTGCCCTGGAAATGTGGGGCGGGGCAACCTTCGATGTTTCCTATCGCTTCCTCAAGGAATCACCCTGGCGTCGTTTAGATGAACTTCGAAAGCGCATACCCAATATTTTATTCCAGATGCTGCTGCGCGGAGCCAATGCCGTCGGATACAAAAATTATCCTGACAATGTCATTCGTGCCTTTGTTCAGCAATCCGCAAAAAGTGGGATTGATATTTTTAGAATCTTTGATTCCCTTAACTGGATGGAAGGCATGAAAATCTCCATTGACGAAGTTTTAAAAACCGGTAAAATTGCCGAAGTCAGCATGTGCTATACCGGTGATATTTTGGATAAATCACGAACAAAATATGATCTGGATTATTATCTGAGAATGGCCCGGGAAATTGAAAAAACAGGGGCCCATATTTTAGCGATTAAGGACATGTCCGGGTTATTAAAACCGGGAGCAGCCTTTAAACTCATCAAAGCATTAAAGGAAGAAGTGAGCTTACCGATTCATCTGCATACCCATGATACCACGGGAAATGGTGTTGCCACGGTTCTCTTTGGAAGCATGGCAGGAGCGGATATTGCCGATGCGGCCTTTAATGGTCTCAGTGGTTTGACCTCTCAGCCGGCCCTGAATTCCATTGTTGCGGCACTGAAAAACACACCACGAGATACTGGTTTAAGTGAAGATGAACTTCAGGTATTATCTGACTATTGGGGAACTACCCGTCAAATGTACGGTAAATTTGAATCAGAACTAAAATCAGGATCCACGGAAATTTACAAATATGAAATTCCCGGCGGACAATACTCGAATCTTCGGGGTCAGGTGGAAAGCTTTGGTCTCGGTCATAAATTCAGAGAAGTCAAAGACAAATACATGGAAGCCAACCTAATGTTAGGTGATATCGTTAAAGTCACACCTTCCTCTAAAACCGTTGGAGATTTAGCCATTTTCATGGTTCAAAATGATTTAACCGCAAATAATATCCGGACCAAGGGCAAGGAACTTTCTTATCCCGATTCGGTGGTGGATTTTTACAAGGGAATGATCGGTCAGCCTGAAGGGGGATTTGATCCTGAACTCCAAAAAATCGTTCTCAAGGGCACCGAGCCCATAACAGTTCGACCCGGCACTTTATTGCCAGATGAAGATTTTGAAGGACTGCGCGCGGAATTCATGGAAGAGTTTGATTATATTTTAGATGACCGTGAAGTTCTCAGTGTTGCCCTTTATCCAAAGGTCATGCGGGAATATGTGGAATTTCTTCAGGAAACCGGCGATTTTATGCGAATGGAAAGTCATAATTTCTTCTATGGACTTAAAAAAGGCGAAGTTGCCGAAGTGGAAATGGATGAAGGAAAATGTTTCATTATTAAGCTTGTGAGTATTGGATTACCAAATGATGAGGGTATGCGTTCCATTATGTTTGAAGTGGATGGTTTCCGTCGGGAAATCCATGTTGAGGATCGACGAAGTCTTTCTGCAAAACAAAAAACCACCATGCTTAAAGCAGATCCGAAAAATAGCAAACAAATTGGATCCGGTATTCCGGGAACCGTTCTAAAAGTATTGGTGAACGAAGGCGATTCAGTGGTTAAACATCAGGCATTGGTTATTGTTGAAGCCATGAAAATGGAAACAGAAATGGTGGCCAGTGAAGACGGCATCGTAAAACGCATCTTTGTTTCAGAAGGACAAAGTGTTCAATCAGGAGAACTGGTTGTGGAAATGGAATAATTGGTTAAAAAATAATTAAAAAAAGGAGTTGTCATCTGAGTAAAGATGACAGCTCCTTTTTTATTTTTGACTAGATAACAGTAACCGATACTGGCAGACTCACCGATGTAACTGATGAAAAACCGGCTTGTGTGTTTGTAATTTCCACGTAATAATAAGTGGTTCCGACACTTGCTTTGGCACTGGTATTAAGGGAAGAACTGGTATTAGTACCATCAGCAACGGCAGTACCGTCAGCATTGATTTCTTTTGTGCTTTCATACCACTGATAGGTTAAAGTTCCTCCATTGTCGACACTGGCATCAACCGTAAGGGTGATAGGTGCTGAGGCAGAAACATTTCCAATGCTCACTGGTTGGGTGTTTATTTTTGGCAATTCAGCCAGGGCAATGGGATTCGCCACAGTGGTTCCGGTCACAACAGTCCCAACGAATACGGTAATAGGCTCTGCATTTTCAGCAGTTAATAGACAAGAATAGTAAATTGACCCGGCGTTAGTTGATACTGGTGGATCGTAGGTCGAACCAGTAGCTCCCCCAAGGGTGGTTTCAACATCATTCCCAAGGGAATCCTTTGTTTTTTGAGACCATTGGTAACGCAGTGTTTTTCCTTCGGTTACAGTCGCATCAATTTTTAGTTCGGTAGGATCACCATTAAGATAGATGCGTTGGGACGTTAAGGTCGATGTTACTGTGATCAACGGTTGTGATTTGACCGTTAACTTAATTTCGGGCTTAATAGAATCTTTATTGACATAGTCCCCAGGCATGGTTAATGTTCCGGTATAGGTGGTTTCCCCGACTTTTTTACAATCAGCGGATGCTGGGTTCCAGTTGATGGAACAGGGAAGTGTTTCGGTACCAAAACCTTTGGCGATGACAATGACCGGCAGAGAATATCCGGCATTATAATCAATGGTTTTGGAAATGCTATTATTAACAGCATCAATGGTATCAATCATGGTCACTGCTGTAATATTTGTCTTTACGGTTATCTTGCAGGATCCTGCATTAGTGCCATTCTGAGTTCTGGCGGTAATGATCACGTCACCATTAGCTACAGGCGTTACTAAACCATTGGTGACCGTAGCAATTTTTATGTCAGATGATTCCCAGGTAATGGTTTTATTCGTCGCATTATCAGGAAGGACGGTGGCATTTATCATCAGGGTACTTCCCATGAGGAGCTCAGCAGACAAGGGATCAATAGTTACCGAGGTAACATCAATGGCAACCGGTGGAGCTGGTATGGGTTGCAAAGGAGGAATGAGCGGTGCTTCAATGGGAATCACAGTTGGGCTTTGCGGTACTGAACTGGATGCGTTGCTGGCAATACCAGTCCAAGTCTGTTCCGAAACCCAGGAAGTATTGCTGCTGCCACCAGAAGTTGTCGTTTTTATTGTTGAAGTGGATATTTTATAGCCTCCCATGGGATCGACCACCACCGGTTTAGGGGTAATATAAATAATATCAGGGATAACGGATCCGGTAATATTCGCTTCATTATTGGTGGTGACATTGGTAACACTGCCTTCACCGTTAATTTCCACTCTAGTGTCAGTAGCCATCGAAGCAATGATGGCATTATTCCCCAGGGTGATGGTAGTGCCCTCACCTGCACCTGTGAGTATTAAGGCACCAACATTTGAATTAAAGGTTAAAGTAA
The DNA here is from genome assembly GCA_016650045.1 of Eubacteriaceae bacterium. Taxonomy (GTDB): domain Bacteria; phylum Bacillota; class Clostridia; order Eubacteriales; family Eubacteriaceae; genus Acetobacterium. Next base: position 24,797 of record JAENWK010000002.1, read on the forward strand.
CCTTTGCTTCGGTTTGCACTTTGTCAACAACGGCATTGCTGATGAGTGTTGAACCAGCAGCATCCGAACCAAAAGTAATTGTTTTGGTGGGAGTGTTAAGAACAATATCAGCGGGTCCATTTGCTAAAATATTCGTTATGATTGCCTTGTCCTGGGAGGTGATGGAGGTTCGACCCGCAGTTATTTCAACAATCATATTCTTAATTTGACTATTTCCATTAGCCACAACGATACAAGCTTTCTTGGCATCAAGAGTTTCAATTTTGGCATCTCCGAGTAAAACAATCTTTACCCCTTTTTTCTCAACGGTGATCCGCTGATATGATCCGCCATCAAAATAAATGGTATCGCCGCCTTTGATCAGGACTTCGCCTTTAACATCACAGTTGATAAAATGGGCATTGCCTTCACTAATGGCTTCGTCAATAAGGACGTTTCCAGTAAAGGTGGCATTTTCAATGGTTACACCAGAAACAGTAATTTGGCCATTCTTATAGGTTGCTTTTTCGTTATAAGTTCCTGACGCATTATAGGTTTTCATTTCACTAGAGTTCACACCCACACTTTGGAAAAATAAGATAGCGGTAATAAGAACAAGGAGGATTAAAATAATGGCAATAATTGATTTTTTTTGCATATTTCCCTTTTCCATTTCTTTATTTTTATGGTCTTTTTAGATTTAATTCAGGTGTGAAAATTGTATCACAATTAGTCAGGAATGTAAATACGATGTAAACAAATTGTAAAAAAAAATTATAAAGATTTAAGGTTTAATGCTAATATCCTTTTGATTGTCTTCGATTTTAGTATTTCGGCGGTCGAAGCGAGCAGTGTCATTGCAAGGCCTATTATTAAAAGTGCAATCGACATACCCAATAGTATCAGTGATGTTTTTATGGGCTTTTTCTTTACATTAAATAGAATGATTAAAATCACACACTTTATATCCGTGGCTATCAAGAGGGAACAGTCTTTACAATCCAGGATAAGCTGGAAAATCCAGCGGAATAAAAAAATTCCAGCTTTTATGAAACAAAAGTTTAGACAGAAGCGCCTTTTCATAATATAATGAGGCAACGAGTGGGAAGATAAACCTTCCAAGTCACCATAAAACAGGAGAGTATAGATGAAAAAGCTGATTTTAGTAACATCGCCGCCTGCAAGTGGAAAAACATATGTATGCAAAAAACTTGCTGAGGTATTAACCCATGTGGTTTACCTGGATAAAGATACGCTAATACCCCTATCAAAACAGATTTTTGTCGTTGCAGGGGAAGAATATAATCGGAGTTCTGATTTCTTTAATAAGAATATTCGTGATTATGAATATGAAACAATCGTAGCCCTTGCATTGGAAGCCCTGGATTATGATAATATTGTTTTGATTAATGCACCTTTTACAAAAGAAATACGAGACTTAGGCTATATCAATGGTCTTAAAGAAAAATTGAAAGAAAAAAAGGCATCGTTAGTTATCGTTTGGGTGGAAACTGCTGTTGATGTCACACGGCAAAGAATGATTGCAAGAAATTCTGAAAGAGATACATGGAAACTTGAGCATTGGGGTGAATATATTGCGGGACGTAATTTTGATATTCCCATTGCGCTGGATGATCCTGGTGTTAAAGATGATTTGCTTATTTTCAAGAACTCAAATGATGAAGAATTCAAAACGTCATTAAAACACATTGTATCGATACTTGATTAGAACGATTAAAAATATACCAAAACATTTTTGAGCTGGTTCGTTTCATAGAGTCCAGAAGACAAATAACTTTAAAGGAGAATTAAATTAATGGAAAAAGCAATCGTTTTATTAAGTGGCGGAATTGACAGTACAACCTGTCTTGCCATGGCAGTCGACAAGTTTGGTTTCGAAAACATCACTGCGCTGTCAATCCAATATGGTCAAAAACACAGCAAAGAATTAGAGTCAGCAAAAAAAATTGCAGAGCATTATAAGGTGTTACATATCGTCAAAGATCTGTCGGATATCTTTTCATTTAGCAATTGCTCCCTTCTTAAAGGAAGTGACAGAAATATTGAACATTCGTCCTATGCAGAACAACTCGAAGCCATTGGCGGAGAAGGAACCGTTTCAACCTATGTTCCCTTTCGTAATGGATTGCTACTCTCATTTGCTGCAGCCACGGCCATCAGCATTGGCGCAGGCGTTATCTATTATGGCGCTCATGCCGATGATGCTGCAGGTAGAGCCTACCCTGACTGTACCCCAGAGTTTGAACGGGCAATGAATGAAGCAATCTATGAAGGATCAGGACATATCCTCAGGATGTATGCGCCTCTGATGGAAATGAATAAGGCGGGAGTCGTTGAAGCAGGCTTATCTCTGGACGCACCCTATGCATTAACCTGGAGTTGTTATGAGGGTGACGACGTTCCCTGCGGGACTTGCGGCACATGTATTGACAGACAAGCTGCATTTGATGCAAATGGCATAGCAGATCCGGCGATTGAAAAAATAGAGCAGAAAAATAATGATGGAAAATGAATTATCTATAGCCGAGCATAATATTGAAAATAGTCACCAAATAGTCGCCAAGGTATGGGTTTTTGACCTCTTTAAGTATCTGGACAATAAAAAAAGAGAGCCTCAACGGCTCTCTTATGCAATTCTAATTGGTGGAGATGAGGGGACTCGAACCCCTGGCCTTCTGACTGCCAGTCAGACGCGATCCCAACTTCGCCACACCCCCAAAAGTATCCAAGTTTTGGACACCTCTATAGTATAATGGAGAGATCTTTTTTTTGCAAGTGTTTCTTTTTAAATAATAATGATTTTTTAATATTTTTTAATAGATTAAGTCTATGGGTTAATAAAAATACAAGAAAGAAAAAAATTTCGAAATATACAATTTCAAGAAATAATATTGCAATATTTTTGTCGAAAAACAATCTGATTCTGATTACGAGAAAAATAGCGGATTGTTTTAAATATTCGGCAATACAATACTGATTGAAAGCAAAATATTATAAAAATCCAAATAAAACGGCAAAAATTTCCTGAATGTGTTATAATATTGCGCAATAGAGGTCTGCGTGATAAGAGAATTATAGGATTATTTTCAAAAGGGGTTGTAAATGAGAGTCTTATTAAAAATTACAGACATAATTGATGTAGAAGTCTTACAAAGAATACAGGATTCCTTTTCCAGTGCCACAGGGCTTGCAGCGGTTACCGTTGATTATAAAGGTAATCCAATCACAGAATTCAGTAACTTTACCGATTTTTGCAACTGCGTTCGGAAAGATAGTGATAACCGAGATTCCTGTTCTCAGTCGGATGCCCATGGAGGCATCGAATCAGCTCGGTCAGGAAAGCCATCGATTTATATCTGTCATGGTGGTTTGGTTGATCTGGCAGTACCCATTATGGTTAAAGGAAACTACCTGGGAGCCATTTTAGCAGGACAGGTAAAAATCGATGAAGCTGAAATGAAACGACTCCCACTTGGAACAAGTCATCCAATCACAGATTTTTCTGATCAACCTGAAATTCTTCAACTTTACAATAATACGTTAACGACAAGTCTTGCCCAGGTAAGGGCGGCAGCGGAACTGCTCTACACCATCGCAAACTATCTCGTCGAAAAGCAGATGATTCATATTATTCAAGAAGAACTGCATAATAAGAACCTCGAATTAATGGAAGAAGTGAAATTGCGAAGTGAGGTTGAGGCTTCCCTTAAAGAAGCGGATCTTAAAGCCCTCCAGGCACAGATCAATCCACATTTCCTTTTTAATGTTCTTAACACGATCGGACGTTTAGCCCTTCTTGAAGGTGCGGACAAAACCCAGGAAATGATTTATGCTTTTTCGGATATGATGCGCTATACCCTTAAAAAAGAAAAAAACAATGTCGTGACATTAAAGGAAGAATTGGAACACGTGCAGAATTATCTCTCCATTCAGAAAATGAGATTGGGCACTCGATTAAATTATAAAGTGACCGTTGATGAATTGGCGGAAGATATTTTGTGCCCTTTTATGACGGTACAACCATTTGTGGAAAATGCAATTATACATGCTATTGAACCTAACGCCAAGGGTGGAGACGTCTCCATCACGGCCCAGCTTTTCAAAGAAATGGCAGTTTTGAAAATTGTGGATAATGGAAAGGGGATACCAGCGGATAAAATACATAAAATTTTAGAGGGAACCTATGAATCGGATGGTCGTGAAAAAAACACCGGTATTGGTATTAATAATGCAAACAAACGGCTGATGTATTACTATGGAGTGAACCACGGAGTTGAAATAAAAAGTGAGTTAAACAAGGGAACGGAGATCACGATTAAAATACCACGGAAATCTCTTGTAGGAAGGGGATTGAATGTATAAACTATTTATTGTTGAAGATGAACATCTTGAAATTGAGGCTATTAAACTTATTTTAAGTCAACATGGAGAAAACATTGAAGTCGTAGGAGAAGCCTACTCAGGACTGGTGGCCATCGAGGAAATCCGTCGTTTAAACCCGGATATTATCCTTTTGGACATTAATATTCTTGAAATCAATGGGATTGATGTACTTAAAATGATTAAAAAAGAAGATCAGGAAAAGAAAGTGATTCTTATCACAGCATTTAATGAATTTGATTTTGCCCATCAGGCTATAAAAGCCAGGGTGGATGATTTTCTATTAAAGCCAATTCGCCCTCAACAGTTAATGGATTCAATCAATCAAAGCATATCTTCATTAAAGAACAATGCGAAAGAACGTTTTGATGAAAAAATGAATGAAGTTATCTTTGCTGTGATCCAGAAAAAATACAGTGGTGCAAGAAATGCGCTGATCAATTATCTGGACATGATTTATGATTACTATACCTATGATATTATTGGAATTCAAACTGAAATTCGCCATTTTATGGAGGAATTGAACATTGTAACCCAGGATATGTGTGCCTACGAGTTAACAAGTCCACTTTGCGCAAACAATAATCTTCAGTTTGTTAATGGCTATCGAAATCGTTACGATCTTAAGATAGGAATTATGAAAACAATCGATAAAGTGTTTGACCGGATGCTTGATAATAAGGAAACCAGGAAAAATAATATTGAAGATATTCTAAATTACATCGATCGGAATTGTTATAAAGATATTTCGCTGGATCAAGTTGGAGAATATGCAAATATGAGTTCCTATTATTTAAGTAAGATATTTAAAAAGGAAACCGGTGTGAATTTTGTTACCTATCTTACAGAGTGCAAAATTGAAATTGCCAAGGATATGTTAGCCAATACAGATGTGCCCATCATTAATATTGCATTGGATCTGTCCTATCATGAGCCTAATTACTTTAGCAAAGTATTCAAAAAAAGTACGGGAATGACACCAACGGAGTATCGTAAAGAACGTCGAATGAGTCTTGAAGAAGATGAGCAGTTAGGAAATCATCTTAACGATGACAAATTTCTTGGGAAACATCGAGACGTTTCATAAGCATTAAGTAAATAACACATTTATTGAGCAGGAAAAACCGTAAGGTTGATCCTGCTCTTTTTTTTGCAAGCGTTTAAAATCAACGAAAATAGGTAATAATGTAAGCATTTGACAAAATATTCCCCTTGATTTCAGAGAGTAGAAGAAAAAAACAACAGAGACAAGATGTTTTTATACTTAACACTAAAAATTCGCAATAATTTTATAAGAACAGCACAAGTAATTACCAGTGGGTTTGCATTAGAATGTAGTTAGTTCAGTAATAAAATCTTGAAATAAGGAGGATTGAGCTTATGACAAATGAAGCTTTAGGTATGATTGAAACCAAAGGATTAGTTGCAGCGATTGAAGCAGCTGACGCAATGGTTAAATCAGCAAATGTATCATTAATGGGCTACGAAAAAATCGGTTCTGGATTAGTAACTGTAATGGTTCGTGGTGATGTTGGAGCAGTTAAAGCTGCTGTTGATGCAGGAGCTGCTGCAGCTGATAAAGTTGGACAAGTTGTTTCAGTACACGTGATCCCAAGACCACATGGCGATGTGGAGAAAATTTTACCAAGTTTATAATATTATAATTACGGAGGTGTAAATTAATGAAAGATGATTTAATGAACAAATTGATGGAAGAAGTTATGAAGAAAATGAGTGAAGTTGAAGAAAAAGGCACAGTGGCAGCGGCTACTGGTGTTTGTGGTTTAACTGAATTCGTCGGAACAGCTGTTGGAAATACCATCGGCTTTGTGATTGCAAACGTGGACAAATCTTTACATGAAGCTATGAAAATTGATCCTAAATACAGATCTATCGGTATTCTTTCCGGTAGAACGGGTGCGGGTCCTCAGATTTTTGCTGCTGATGAAGCAGTTAAAGCGACCAATTGTGAAGTTGTAACAGTTGAATTATCAAGAGATACTGAAGGTGGCGCTGGTCATGGTTCTTTAATTATCTTTGGCGCAGAAGATGTTTCTGATGCTAAAAGAGCTGTTGAAGTTGCCTTAAATGACTTAAACAGAACTTTCGGTGATGTATATGCTAACGCTTCCGGACATTTAGAATTTCAATATACTGCAAGAGCAAGCTTTGCTTGTAATTTTGCCCTAGGCGCTCCCATCGGAAAAGCTTTCGGTATCGTTGTTGGCGCTCCAGCTGGTATTGGCGTGTTAATGGCTGATGCATCTTTAAAAGCTGCTAATGTGGAACTTGTGGGTTACGCTTCACCTGATAATGGTGGAACCAAATTTTCCAATGAGTCCATGATCTTCATTACTGGTGATGCTGGTGCTGTTCGTCAAGCCGTTTATGCTGCTCGTGAAGTAGGTAAACAAGCTCTGGAAGCTCTCGGCGGCCCATGCCCATCTGTTACAACTCCTTATATTTAAGTAGCTGTTTGTTAGTTTTCTAAGAAAGAAGGAGGAATGATGACTATGAAGTCAAAAAGATTTGAAGCTTTAGCAGCTCGCCCTGTAAACCAGGATGGTTTTGTTAAAGAGTGGCCAGAAGTTGGTTTGATCGCTATGAATAGCCCTGGGGATCCTGTTCCAAGTTTGGTTATTAAAGATGGCATTGTTGTTGAATTAGATGGAAAAGCAAGAAAAGATTTCGATATGTTGGATCTTTTTATTGCTAATTACGCAATTCGTTTAGAAAAAGCAGAACAATATATGAAGATGGATTCTTTAGAAATTGCTCGTATGCTTTGTGATATAAATGTAGGTCGTGCAGAAGTTGTTGATGTTACCACATCAATCACACCTGCAAAAATTACAGAAGTTTTAGGAAAAATGACGGTTCTCGAAATGATGATGTCGATGACAAAAATGAGAGCAAGAGAAATTCCTTCAAATCAATGTCATGTTACCAACGTAAAAGATAACATGGTTCAAATCGCTGCAGATGCGGCAGAAGCTGCTCTTCGTGGATTTGATGAACAAGAAACTACGGTTGGGATCGTTCGTTACGCACCATTTAACGCACTTGCCATCATGGTCGGTTCAAACTCTGCTAGGCCTGGTGTTTTAACACAATGTGCAGTTGAAGAAGCTACCGAATTAAACCTTGGTATGAGAGGTTACACCGCTTACGCTGAAACTATTTCTGTATACGGTACAGAACAAGTATTCATGGATGGTGATGATACGCCATGGTCTAAAGCTTTCCTGGCTTCCTGTTATGCTTCACGTGGTCTTAAAATGCGATTCACCTCTGGAACTGGCTCAGAAGTGCAAATGGGCTATTCAGAAGGTAAATCAATGCTTTATCTTGAATCAAGATGTCTGTATGTTACCAAAGGCGCTGGCGTTCAAGGAACTCAGAATGGTTCTGTAAGCTGTATTGGTGTACCTGCCGGTGTACCAGGCGGTATTCGTGCAGTTCTTGCTGAAAACTTAATTGGTGCCTGTCTTGACCTTGAAGTTGCTTCAAGTAATGACCAAACCTTTACACATTCAGATTTAAGAAGAGTTGCTCGTTCATTAATGCAAATGGTTCCAGGAACTGACTTTATCTGTTCTGGTTATGGTGCTGTTCCTAATTATGATAATATGTTTGCAGGCTCTAACTGGGATGCAGAAGATTTTGATGATTGGAATGTTATCCAACGTGACCTTAAAATTGATGGTGGCTTAAATCCTATTACTGAAGAAGCTGGAGTTGCGGCTCGTGCCAAAGGCGCTCGCGCTATCCAGGCAATCTTTAAAGAATTAGGTTTACCAGAAATTACTGATAAAGAAGTTGAAGCCGCAACTTATGCTCATGGCTCAAAAGATATGCCTGACCGTGATGTTGTTGCTGACCTTAAAGCGGCAGAAGACATGGTTGCTCGTGGAGTTACTGGTGTGGATTTTGTTAAAGCCCTTGATAGAGCTGGATTTAGCGATGTGGCTGCCAGTATATTTGGTTTATTGAAACAACGTGTTTCTGGTGACTACTTACATACATCAGCTATTTTAACAGCTGACTTTAAAGTTATCAGTGCAGTCAATTACAAAAACCGCTATACAGGACCACAAACTGGTTATGTGATTAGCGATGAAAGATGGGAACAAATTAAAAATATCCCAGCTGAAATCGATCCAGCAAACTATTAAGAAAGGGGTGTAGGAAGAATGGCTATTAATGAACAAATGTTAAAAAGCATTATTGAAGATGTTTTAAGAGAAATGACCGGTGCTACTCCAACTGCTCCAAGTGCTCCAAGTGCTTCTAAAGCAGCTGCAGCAAGTGGCGTTAAGCTAACTGCTATTGGCGATGCAAAACAAGGAACAGCCAGTGATGAAGTAATCATCGCTTTAGCTCCTGCTTTTGCTGAATCCCAAACAGAAACAATTACTGGAATTCCTCATGATAAAGTTCTTAAAGAACTTATTGCCGGAATCGAAGAAGAAGGCATGAAAGCTCGTGTTATCAAAATTTACAGAACTTCTGATGTTGCTTTCTGTGGTCATGATGCCGCTCAATTGAGTGGATCTGGTATTGCCATTGGCATACAATCAAAAGGAACCTGTCTGATTCATCAAAAAGACTTATTCCCACTTAGTAACCTTGAGTTATTCTCACAGGCACCATTGATCGATTTAGAAACATATCGAGCAATCGGAAAAAATGCTGCCAAATATGCAAAAGGCGAAAGTCCAAACCCAGTTCCTGTAAAGAATGATCAAATGGCTCGTCCGAAATATCAGGCTTTTGCAGCGTTATTACATATTAAAGAAACACAACATGTTGTTCCTGGTCAAAAACCAGTTGAACAACGAGTTGATTTTATTTAGGCGGAGGTGAAATAGAATGACACAAGAACAAATGTTAGAACAAATTGTTAAACAGGTTATGAGTTCTATGGGTACTGTTGCAGCTTCTGCTCCTTCTGGTTCAAAATTAACAGACGCCGATTATCCAATCGGTGAAAAACGACCAGAACTACTTAAAACACCTACAGGCATTCCATTTTCAGAACTTACAGTAGAAAAAATGATTGCCGGTGAACTCGGTACTGATGATATGAGAATCACTCCTGAAACGTTAGAATTACAAGCACAGGTTGCAGAATCCGTTAAACGTGATGCTTTTGCAAGAAACCTGAGAAGAGCCGCTGAACTTATTGCTGTTCCAGATGCTCGTTTGCTTGAAATCTATAACTTATTAAGACCATACCGATGTACAAAAGCAGAATTATACGCAATTGCTGACGAACTCGAAAACAAATACGGTGCAAAAGTTAACGCCGCATTCGTAAAAGAAGCAGCGGATGTTTATGAAGTAAGAAAACGACTTAAAGGCAACAATTAATTCATAATTCTCGGATTATGTTTTTGGAGGAATACAATATGATCATTGCGGGAATTGATATTGGAAATGCAACGACTGAAACTGCTGTTGCACGTGTTACGAATCAAGAAAACCCAGAGTTCCTTTCCAGTGGCATTTATAATACCAGTGGAATTAAAGGGACGCGTCAAAATATTCATGGAATTTTCGCCTCCTTAAAATTAGCCCTTGAAAAAGCTCATTTGACTGTAGAAGATGTTGATTTAATCCGGATCAATGAAGCTGCTCCTGTTATTGGGGATGTGGCTATGGAAACAATCACTGAAACAATTATTACAGAATCAACTATGATCGGCCACAATCCCTCTACACCAGGGGGGTTGGGGATCGGCGTGGGTGTTACTGTAGAAATAAGGGATATTCATAGTGTGGAAAAAGGAGCATCTATAATCGTCATAATTCCTAGAGAAGTCGATTTCGAAGAATCTTCCCACATTATTAATGTTGCTGTAAAAAACGGTATATTTATTAATGGAGCCATTGTCCAACGTGATGATGGCGTTTTAATTAATAACCGTTTAGACAAAAAAATCCCGATTGTTGATGAAGTTTCTCTTATTGAGAAGGTGCCATTAAACATGAGAGCCGCCATTGAGGTGGCTGCTCCAGGTTCCGTAGTTGAAGAACTATCGAACCCATACGGGATTGCAACTGTTTTTGATTTGACTTCTGATGAAACAAAGCTTGTGGTTCCAATATCACGAGCTCTCATTGGAAATCGCTCAGCTGTTATTATCAAAACACCAGCAGGAGACGTTAAAGAACGTAAAATCCCCGCCGGTAAAATCGTTATTCAAGGTGCTACTAAAAAGGCCGAGATCAACGTTGATGATGGTGCTGAAAAAATCATGGAAGCGATTCGTTCCGTTGCTCCTGTAGAAGATATTAAAGGTGAACCCGGTACAAATGCCGGAGGAATGCTGGAAAAGGTGCGACAGGTTATGTCAAACCTGACTGAACAGCTTCCCGCCACCATTAAAATTCAAGATTTGCTGGCCGTTGATACTTTTGTTCCCCAAGTTGTAAAAGGCGGGATGGCAGAAGAATTTTCCATGGAAAATGCCGTCGGCATTGCAGCCATGGTTAAGGCTGATAGATTGCAAATGAATATGATTGCAGAAGAGCTTGAGCGGGAGTTAGGCGTTAAAGTCGAAGTGGGCGGTGTCGAAGCAAATATGGCAGTCCACGGCGCATTAACAACTCCAGGCAGTAACAAACCACTGGCAATCATCGATATGGGTGCTGGATCTACAGATGCAGCGATAATAAATAGGGCAGGCGAAATTAAATCAATCCATTTAGCAGGTGCCGGTAATATGGTTACAATGTTGATTGGATCCGAATTAGGATTTGAAGATATGAGCTTAGCAGAGGATATAAAGAAATATCCATTGGCAAAGGTAGAGAGTTTATTCCATATTCGTCATGAAGATGGAACTGTTCAATTTTTTGATAAGCCTCTTGATCCGCAAATATTTGCCCGGGTAGTTATTTTAACGCCTAATCGAATGGTTCCGATTCCAGGTAATTTTTCCTTGGAACGTATTAAAACTGTTCGTCGCGAAGCAAAAACAAAAGTGTTTGTTGTCAATGCAATTCGCTCTCTGGAACGGGTTAGCCCAACCGGAAACTGTCGGGACATTGAATTTGTAACCTTGGTGGGAGGCTCAGCTTTAGATTTTGAGATTCCACAATTGGTAACACATGCACTGTCACAGTACAGCATTGTTGCAGGACGTGCGAACATCAGAGGAGTGGAGGGTCCACGTAACGCAGTAGCCACTGGATTAGTATTAGCATACGGAGAAGGTGAATAAAATGCGAATGGACTATGATGCTCCAAGACCAGAAATAAAAGTGATTCACAATAAACAGATGACGTGTCAAAAAGTTATCGACGAAGTATTACGCGGCATTGAAGAAGAGGGTTTACCCTACTCCGTTGAACAAAGCGAAGAAACAAATCCCGTTGAGCTTGCTTTTAGAGGGGCAGAATTATCACATCTCGGTGTTGGTATTGGAATAACAGATAATGAGGTTGTTTTACACTTTATCAAGTTAAAAGAAGACCAGCCATTGTTTAAAATACCGACCTACAGTGATGAATCAACACTTCGAGCCATTGGGTGTAATGCCGCTCGACTTGTAAAACGGATGCCATTTAAAAATCTTGATAATACAGAACTGTCTTAAGGAGGGGTTAATTTGAATAGAGGAGAGGCATTAGGCTTAATCGAAGCTATCGGGTTAGCCACGGCTATTGAGGCAGCGGATGCGGCGGTTAAGTCAGCAAATGTAAGACTCATTGGTTACGAAGTTTGTAAAGGTGATGGGATGTCAACGATTAAAGTGGTTGGAGATGTGGGTGCCGTTAAGGCTGCCGTTGAAGCTGCCACAGCTGCCTGTGCTAAAGGTCGCGGTGTTTGGGGAACTAAAGTGATTGCCCGACCCAGTGAAGAAATTGAAAAATTAATTTACAACAGTCAGACGGTTGGTTATACACCACCGGAGGAAACCAGGGCAGAAATACAACTTGAAGTTCATGAAAATATGCCAAAAGTGGATGTTGAGCAACAAAAAGCTGTGTTCAAGAAGAGACAAAAGAAAAGTTCTAAATTAACATTAAAAATGATGCGAAAAAAGATGCCAAAGAAGCGGTTATTAATTTCGAAACTTAAAAAAGCGAGAAAGAAAAAATAACAAATTGATTTTGGCTAATAAGATAGAAACGATCTTTTGAAGAAAAGGTGTAAAGTATGAACGACGTTGAAAAAAAAGTAATTGAGGAAATCGTAATCAATACGGTTAAAAAATTATTGGCAGCAAAAGATAGTCCGGACCGTGTGGTTTTAGGAATATCAAATAAGCATATGCACCTGACTCAAGAAGACATTGAAACTCTTTTTGGAAAAGGACATACACTTACCAATAAGAAAGATTTAAAGCAACCGGGACAATATGCGGCGGAAGAAACCATTAAGGTCATCGGTCCAAAAGGCAATTTTGATCGAGTTCGGATATTAGGACCAGCCCGACCAGAAAGCCAAATTGAAATTTCATTAACCGATGCCAGATCCATTGGCATTAAAGCTCCCATATGCGAATCCGGTCAGTTAGAAGGAACTCCAGGAATTATTCTTGAAGGACCCTGCGGACGGGTAGAGCTTAAACAAGGAGTGATGGTCGCTCTCAGACATATTCATATGCCTTTGGATGTGGCACAAAAGCTGGGAATAAAGGATAAAGATTTTGTTTGTGTTGAAACCAGTGGCATACGGAAAACAATTTTCTGTAATGTGCTGGCTCGGGTATCAGATGAATTTGATTTTGAGATGCATCTTGATACCGATGAAGCCAATGCCGCAGGACTAAAAAACAATGACTATTTAAAAATAATACCCAACAGGTGAAAAAATGGATTGGAAATCTGGAAATGACGCAATTCTTGAGTTTGCAGAACTTATTCGTGAAAAGAAGGCCAATGTTTATTCAGGTAATCTGAAAGTAGGCGTGGATCTTGGGACTGCAAACATTGTTATCGCGGTAGTTGATGAAAATAATCGTCCAATTGCCGGAGTTACCCAGGGAGCGTCAGTTGTTCGAGACGGTATTGTCGTTGATTATATCGGAGCGAGTCAAATAGTACGAAATCTCAAACGTGAGGTCGAAGGCATCCTGGGAGTGGATTTATCTTACGCCAAGGCGGCAACAGCCATTCCTCCTGGTATTCTGGCGGGGAATACAAAGATCATCGCCAATGTTGTGGATTCAGCAGACTTCGTTGTAACAAACGTTGTGGATGAACCAACAGCAGCGGCCACAGTCCTCGGTATCCAAAATGGCGCCGTTGTGGATGTGGGTGGTGGAACCACTGGAATCAGTATTCTTAAAAATGGAGAAGTCGTCTTTTCCGCCGATGAAGCAACCGGTGGCACACATATGAGCCTGGTACTGGCAGGTCATTTTCATATTAGCTTTGAAGAAGCAGAAGAACTAAAAAAGAACGAAGCACAAAGAAAAATATTTCCAATAATTAAACCGGTTGTACAGAAGATGGCATCAATTGTTAACCGATTTATTAGTGGATATGACGTTGGTGAAATTTATGTGGTTGGTGGGGCCTGTGTTTTTGATGATTTTGAAAAAATCTTTGAAGATGAAATTGGGATTAAAACTATTAAACCGGTCGAACCATTGTTGGTAACACCCCTAGGGATAGCCTTTAATTGTCAAAGGTAAAGAAATGTGGTGATATAATTTGGGCATAAAAGGAATACTTGAAGAGAGCTTAATGGATATTCTTATTCAAAAAGTTGTTGAAGAAGTAATCAGGAGAATTAAAAATCAGCCGAAAAAAGCTGTTGTGCTCTTTACCGGAGCATCAATAGGTTTTAGACAGTCGATGGACTCACTGTTGAAATTACATAAGGATGGTTGGCAATTAAAAGTTGTTCTTTCTGATGATGGCATGAAGGTACTAGATCCTGAAGCCATAAAAAAGGAATTAAACCTCGATGTAATCTATCACAGTGGCAACATCACAAGTCAAAGAGAATTATACATGAATGCGGACATGTTCATCATTGGGAGTATGAGTGTTAATACCGCTGCTAAACTAGCGGTGGGAATCACGGATACGGTGCTATTATCCCTTATTAATCATGGATTTATGGCAGGAACGCCTGTTGTGGCAGCCCAGGATGCCTGTAATCCGGATGATCCCAAAAGAGCAGAACTTGGAATGGGAAAAGCTCCCGAGAAGTATCGTCAAATGCTTCATGAAAACATAAAGGTGTTACATGATTTTGGAATGCAATTAGTGAATGCCGAAGATTTGTATGAAACCTGCTCAGGCAATGTGCCGGTAAAAAGGGAAGTACAAAAAGTTGAGAAAATAAACGTTGCAGTCACAAAACAATCCGTTATGAATCCGGAAGTACCGGTAATTCAAGGCGAATGTGTGCTAAACAAAAAAATAATATCGCGAACAGACATTCTTAAAGTGCAGGGTGCAAAAGTAGTTAAAATTCCTGCTGATGCAATTATCACAGATTACGCTGTAGAAGCCATTCATTCGTTTGGACTACAGATCATAAGGATTTAACAAAGGCGGTGAGTTTATGCAGTTAGCAAAAGTAGTCGGGAATGTAGTTTCAACCCAAAAAGATAAAAATCTGGTAGGGTGTAAACTGCTGATTATAAAAAAAATAGATGAATATGGCGAATTTGAGAAATATTCAAGTTCCTCAACAGCAGTAGCTGTTGACTCGGTGGGAGCAGGCATTGGAGAAACGGTTATTGTAACCCAAGGGAGCAACGCTCGCTATGTTTACGGTGATAAAATGGCTCCGCTTGATATGACCATTGTTGGAATCGTTGATGAAATTCAAATCGTCTAGTGAGGTGAAATAATGCCGAACGTATACACAAGAGGCGGAGACAAAGGTGAGACAGGGCTTTTTGGAGCCAGTCGCGTTCAAAAGGACAGTATCCAGGTCGATGCCTATGGAACCATGGACGAGGCAAACTCAGCCATTGGTTTAGCCTATTCATTTTGCGAGGATGAAGAAATTCGCAGAATTTTGCATGAAGTACAGAAAAGAATTTTTGTGCTGGGTGCAGAGCTCGCCAGTGACGAAAAGGGTAAATCCATGTTAAAGGATAAAATTACTCAGGCCGACATTGATACTATGGAAAAAATCATGGAACATTATCTGGCAATCATTGGTCCACAAAAAGCATTCATCATTCCAGGAGCCAGCCCAGCTTCATCGGCTCTTCATGTGGCACGAACGGTGGTAAGACGAGGCGAACGTCAGATTGTTCAGTACAATCGAGACAATGAACACAGTCGACCTGAATTAATAAAATTCGCGAATCGATTGTCGGACATGCTTTTTGTTTTAGCACGAACCGCAGAACATTATGCACAGGTCAGTGAAATTGCTGGCCGTGTTATGGAAAAAATGAAGGCATTAGGCCAAACAGATTCAGAAGATGAAAATAATTCAGACTTCCAGGAGAAAGACTATTCATTACTTATTCTGGCAAAAAAAATGGGTGCCGCTGCCCGGGTTAAGGCATTGGAAATGAATGTTCCCATTGTTTTCTCCGTGGTGGACAGTGGTGGAAACCTCACCTACTTTGAACGCATGGAAGATGCTTTAATGGTAAGTATCGATATTTCAGTGAACAAGGCTTACACAGCCAACGCACTGAAAATGTCTACCGATAAGGTGGCGAAGGTCGTTAAAGAGGATGGTTCTCTTTATGGCCTGCAATGGACAAACAATGGTCGCATGGTTGTTTTTGGTGGCGGTTATCCACTGATTTACAATGGTGAAGTCATTGGTGGTCTTGGTGTCAGCGGCGGTAGTGTGGATGAAGATATGATCATTGCTAAAGCTGGACTGGCAGCACTATAAAAAGACATTAAATAACAAACTTATCCAGGAGGAAGCTACTATGAATATTGATACTACAGGTATTGAATATATCGTTAAAAAGGTGATGGCGGAAATTGACTGTGCAGAAGAAAGCGGTCTGCCAGTCAAAGACGGCGAATATGGCGTATTTAACGATATGAACAACGCGATTGATGCGGCGTTTATTGCGCAAAAATCATACATGAAACAAACAATGGCATTCAGAGATAAAATCATCTGTGCGATGCGAGCTGAAATGCTGAAAAAAGAAAATGCGGAATTACTTTGTCAAATGTCGGTGGAAGAAACAGGCATGGGAAATTATGAACATAAACTTTTAAAGCATCAGTTGGCAACCACAAAAACACCGGGGATTGAAGATCTTGTCGCCGAAGCGTTTACAGGTGATGATGGCTTAACCTTAATGGAACAATCACCTTTCGGTGTTATTGGTGCCGTTTCGCCATCTACAAACCCCAGTGAAACAGTAATTTGTAATGGTATCGGAATGTTGGCCGGTGGGAACACCGTTGTTTTCGCACCACATCCCAGCGCCAAAAAAACCAGTGCACTGACAGTTAAACTTTTAAACAAAGCGATCATTGAAGCGGGGGGGCCGGAAAACTTAATTGTGACGACGGTGAACCCATCCATTGAAAGTGCAAATGTTATGTTTACCAGTGATAAAATCACCATGCTCTGTGCGACGGGTGGTCCTGGTGTTGTGAAATCCGTACTTAAAAGCGGGAAAAAAGCCATTGGCGCCGGCGCCGGTAATCCACCTGCATTGGTTGATGAAACCGCAGATATTGAAAAAGCAGCCAAAGATATTATTGATGGTTGTTGCTTTGATAATAACCTTCCCTGTATTGCAGAAAAAGAAGTTGTGGTTGTCGAACAGGTTGCCGATTATCTCGTGTTTAATATGAAAAAGAACGGTGCCTATGAAATAACCGATGCGGCAAAAATTAAAGAGCTTGAAGAACTGGTTTTTCCAGGAGGACGACTGAGTCGTGATTATGTTGGACGGGATGCAAAAACCATCTTAAAAGGCATAGGTATTGAAGCAGATCCATCGGTTCGAGTCATCATTATGGAAACAAGCAAAGATCATGTTTTTGCTGTTGAAGAATTAATGATGCCGATTTTGCCCATTGTTCGAGTAAAAAATGTCGCAGAAGGTATTGATGTTGCGGTTGATTTAGAACATGGCAACCGACATACCGCGATTATGCACTCAACAAATGTCAATAATCTGACTGAAATGGCAAAAAGAATTCAGACGACTATTTTTGTTAAAAACGGACCTTCCTATGCAGGAATCGGTGTTGGCGGCGAAGGTTATACAACCTTTACCATTGCCGGACCTACCGGCGAAGGCTTGACATCCGCTAAGACATTCACTCGTAAAAGAAGATGTGTATTAGTAGGAGGATTTACGATTAAATAATAGAGGTGTTGTTAATGAGCGCAAACTTAGTTGAATTGGTACAAAATGCCGGCATCGTTGGTGCTGGCGGGGCAGGGTTTCCTACCCACGTCAAATTAAATTGTACCGTTGACACAGTCATTGTTAACGGCGCAGAATGTGAACCTTTATTGCGCGTTGATCAACAACTGATGGCAATGGAGACTGTTAAGATATTAACAGCTCTCCAGGCTGTTATGGATCAAACACATGCAAAGGAAGGCATTATTGGCCTTAAAAAGAAGTATACAGAAGCGATTGAAGCTGTTAATAAAGATCTTCCCGCATTCCCTGCAATTAGGTTGCATTTGCTTAAAAATTTCTATCCGGCCGGGGATGAACAGGTGCTTGTTTATGAGACCACAAAACGGATTGTTCCGGAGGGTGGAATTCCACTAAATGTCGGAACATTAGTCATAAATGTAGAGACACTCTTAAATATTTATGATACAATGACGACAGGTCAGCCGGTGGTAGATACCTACCTAACCTTAACAGGAGAAGTCAAAAATAGGATCACAACAAAGGTTCCTTTGGGGATCACCGTTCGTGAAGCCTTAGAGTTGGCAGGCGGCACAACCATTGATGATTATGTTGTCATTAATGGCGGACCAATGATGGGTAAAATTGTAGATCCTGAATCTACCATTACCAAAACAACCAAAGGTTTAATTGTTTTGGAGAAGGATCATTCCTTGATTCGTTCTAAAACAAAATCCATCAAAGAATCCATGAAAATGGCAGGAATGGCTTGTATGCAATGTAATTATTGTACCGAACTGTGTCCGCGTTATGGACTTGGACATTCTTTGGAACCACATAAATTAATGCGTATAGCAGCCTATGGTAAAACCTGTGATGCGACCACTCAAGCTACAAACGCTTTTCTATGCTGTGAATGTGGCTTATGTCAATATGCATGTGTAATGGACCTACAACCTTGGAAGTTCAATGCCATGCTCAAGCGAGAGCTCGGAAGCAAAGGGATAAAAAATCCTCACCACAAAACCCCAACTGAAGTTGAACGTTTCAGAACGATTAAACAGTTTGATGTCCACCGTTTAGTATTACGATTGGGACTGACGAAGTATGATCTTCCGGCCCCGATGGTTAAAACGGATCAAGTGTTTACAAAGGTTAACCTATTATTGGCACAACATATAGGGGCACCGGCAATGGCGGTCGTTAAAGTTGGAGATACTGTGGAAAGAGGAGAACTCGTAGGTGAAATACCGGCGGGGAAACTGAGCGCAAGAGTTTTTGCTAGTATTAGCGGCAAGATAATTGCCGTGGATAGTGGAAAAATCACTATCCAATCCTAAATCATATCTTAAAGGGGGATAAATTATGGACTTTACATTGTTAGTCGCCGCATTTGGCGGTGGTCTTTTGGCCACAATGATCGGGGGGTTAAACTCATTCATCTTCTGTGGTTTAACTGTTTTAGCTGCTATTCTTGGCGGAAAAGCTGGAGCACCAGCAATCGGACTTATGAGTTTTGGCCCTATGTTCGGACCACATGTCGCCTTTGCCGGAGCCGTAGCCGGAGCCGCTTTCGCAATGACAAGAAATCATATTGAAAACGGTTCAGATATCGTAACACCACTTGTTAAATTTGGTGATCCGATGGTATTAATCGTTGGTGGTATTTTCGGTATGATCGGCTTCTTACTCCAATATATCGTTTCAGCACTTTTGGGACCAATGTTATTTACTGGAATTCTTGGAGCAGGCGCAATGGGTTGGACAGACACAGTTGCTTTGGCAGTACTTCTTTCAGCCATCATTGTTCGTTTGGTGTTTGGCAAAACTGGCCTTACAGGTAAAACTCCTGCAGGCGAAGAGCGTGTTTGGGTTGCTACGGGTCAAAGATTGGGATTTGTTGTTACAATAGGTCTTGGTATTGGTGTTCTCATGGGCGGCATGGTCGTTGCTTTAGGAACACTTGGTTTAGTAGACAAAAGTGCGGATGCATTATACCTATATCAAATGATGCCAATCATTGCTTTTGCTATTGCTGCTATTTCTTTGATTTTTATCGATATGGGATACGCATTTGAAGCATGGCATCATATTGGTTATCCAGCTGCATCAACAGCAGTGATCATTTTTACAGCAACCTTAAGTCCTGTTGCTGCTATTATCGGTGCTATTATTACTGGGATTTTCACCACTTTCTTTGGTGATTGGGTCCTCAAAACGTTTAACAGCCATGCAGATACTCATATTGATCCACCTGCAACTACAATCTTTGTTATGCAAACAATCAATTTACTAATTTTAGGCGGAATTATCTTCGTCGTATAAGTTAATAAAAGGAACAAGTTATTGTTTGTTTTAGTATTAAAAACATTCACAGTATAGAAGGAAGTGGTATTTTGAAAAAAGCAGTTGGTTTAATGGAATTTAAAAGCATTCCGGTGGGCATAGAATCCACTGATGAAATGCTAAAATCCGGAGATGTTGAGCTGCTGATGGCATCACCACTTTGCCCAGGAAAATATGTGAGTATTATTACTGGTGATGTGGATGCTGTCGAAGCTTCAATCAAAAATGGAACCCGTATTGGCGGTATCTATGTTTTGGAGACGGAAGTTTTACCAAACATTCATCCAGATGTGTTACCTGCTTTGTTAGCCGCTGGAGAATTTGGTGAAGTTAAATCTCTTGGTATCATCGAAACGATTAATGCAATCTCTTCAGTAACGATCGGAGACATGTGTGTGAAAGCATCTAATGTCAAACTCATTGAGATCCGAATTGCAAGAGGCTTGGGTGGTAAAGGTTTTGTGTTAATCACAGGTGAAATTGCTTCTGTTAAAGCAGCTATTGAGGCGGCTAAGGCACATAAGATAGATTCGAATCTTATTACAAGTTATTCGATTATTGCCAAGCCCCACAAAGATATTAGAAAAACATTGTTTTAACACAAAAGCAATCATTTAAAAATATAAAAAACAAATGGCCTCGGTCATTTGTTTTTTATACAATTATTTTCTATTTTTTATAAATGCTCCAAGGCCATTTATAAAAAATAGAAGGATGTGTTTATAAATAAAAGGAGGCTGTCATGGCTCGAAAAAGCAAACCCAAATCACAATTACTTAAAGAAACAGCTAATCAAAATACAGTGGAACCAACGAATTCAATTGAAGTGGAGAATGAAGAAGTGGGAAAACTTGATGATTTTATGAAAAAAATCGGAAAAGCCATAATGGGCGACGAAGAAAAAGTAGATGAAATCAAAGACAACAAACAACAGGCCAAAGATGATCAGGAATTCGCTAAAATGAAGCAAAAAGAAGATCAGACCATTGCTAAAGCCAAGATAAAAGCAGACCAGGAAGCAGAAGCGGATGCTAAAGCTAAATCAACAGCCAAACTAAAAGCCGACAAGGAAACCAAAGCAAAAGAAGAAGCCAAGCTTAAATCGGAACAGGAAGCCAAAGCAAAGCTTGAAGCTGAAAAACTGGCGAAACAAGAAGAAGCAAAAAAAGCTGAAGCTCAAAAATCCGTAGAAGAAGCGAAAAAACAAGAAGAAGCAGAAGAAAAGAAACAAATAGCCGCAAAAAAACGTGCCGAAGCCAAGGTGCGAGCCAAAGCCAAGGAAGATGCAAAGAAAAAAGCTGAGGAAATCGAAGCGGCCGAAATTCTTGCCAATCAGGAAAAAGAAGCCCGGAAACGAGAACAGAAAAAAATAGAAACAGAAGATCGTATTCGAAATGACCTGAAGAAAAAAGCGAAAGCATTACAAGAGGCAACCGCAGGTGCCATTGAAAAAGCCTTTGCCAAAGAAAAACAAATCAGAAAAGAACTATCTGAAAAGCGTCAAAAAGCCCATGAAGAAAAAGAACAGAAAAAACAGGTGAAAAAAGATAAGGATCTGCCATCCCATCTTTTATAAAGAACATCAGAAGTTCCTTTTTTCAAGGGAACTTCTTTTTTTACCATTGTGCAATAAAGATCGCATAGATTAGCTTAACGAAAAAAGGTATTATCCTTTAAAACTATACAAATAATTATGATTGTAATATAATAAAGAGGTAAAGACTCATTAGAATAGGAGAGGCACGGATGGCATATTTAGCGCTTTATCGAAAATATCGGCCCAGGACTTTTGACGAGGTTATCGGTCAGGATAGTATTACAAGAATATTAAAAAATCAAATTCAATATAACCGTGTCGGCCATGCTTACCTTTTTTCAGGTATCCGGGGCACCGGAAAAACTTCTCTGGCAAAAATATTTGCAAAAGCGATTAACTGCCCAAATGGCATTGATGGAAACCCTTGCAACACCTGTGAAATTTGCGTGAATATCGATCGTTCAGGGGTTATGGATATCATCGAAATCGATGGCGCATCCAATCGTGGCGTTGATGAAATACGAGAAATTCGTGAAAAAGTAAAGTATCCACCGACCATTGGACGATATAAAGTATATATCATTGATGAAGTACATATGCTCACAAAGGAGGCCTTTAACGCACTCCTTAAAACATTGGAAGAACCTCCGGAACATGTGGTGTTTATTCTGGCAACAACCGAGCCCAATAAATGTCCGGCAACCATTCTTTCTCGGTGTCAACGCTATGAAATACGACCGATTCCCAAGGCGTTAATCATTGGGCAAATGGAAAAAATATGTAAAGATTTAGAAATCACCATGGAACCCCAGGCCTTTGATTTTATTGCATCTCGGGGCGAAAATTCCATGCGTGACGCCCTCAGCCTTTTGGACCAGATTGTTGATCTGAAAGACAGTAGTGGTCACGTCTCCTTT
The DNA here is from genome assembly GCA_016650045.1 of Eubacteriaceae bacterium. Lineage (GTDB taxonomy): Bacteria > Bacillota > Clostridia > Eubacteriales > Eubacteriaceae > Acetobacterium. The sequence continues at coordinate 47,264 of JAENWK010000002.1, forward strand.
GAAGAGCTGTTGGATTTTACAGGAATGGCTGATAAATCCGGCATTCATGATTTAATACACAAAATCGGAGCCGGAGATAGCGGCGGTGTTCTCCTGAGTTTGAGAGAAATGGTCAGTCGCGGTAAAGACAGCATTTTGCTTATGGATCAGGTCATTGAGTACCTTCGTGGGATATTAATCACAAAAACGGCAGGTGACGCCGCCATGGAAATATTAATGTGTACTCCAGAAGACTATCAGAGTTACGCCGCATTGGGCAATACTTTAGAATTTAATCAACTCTATGGAATGATCAGTCACCTCATTGAAGAGAAAAATAAATTAAAATACAGCAGTCTTCAAAGTATTATTGTTGAGATGGCATTTTTAAGACTGTGTCTTGGTGAGGATGTGGTTAAAGAGGTAACCATCAAGAAATCAGCCTTTCAAAGCAAACCCAATCAAGCTGTCAGAGAGTTACCAAAATTAACAATTCCGGAGATTGAGACAGACATTGAAGAATCTCCACACAACGAGCGAGAAATAAAAACTGAAGTGGCGGTTTTCAGGGAAGTACAAGCCAGGGAAACTCACACAGTGGCAGAGCCAACTGTAAAAATAAAAACTACAGCAAAAAAAGCCAATTCCAAACATGACGAGATGACCCTGTTTAAAAAATTGTGCGATGATATTGGAAAAACGAATTCAGCCCAGGCCATGTTTTTAAAACGTGGAGAAGCCTGTTTGCAACCGGATGATCACCTGATTATAAATTTCACAACGGAGAATCAAAACTATTTTCATTTTGTGAATAAGCCGAACCTGGTAAAATCCTTTGAAGAGATTCTCACCACAGCTGCCGGTAAAACAATAACTGTTTCAATCAAGCTTGAAGAAGAAAATTTTGGTGATTTGGATATGCTTGAAAAAACAAGACGGATTATTAATAATGATGCGATTAATATCATTGAAGTTGAAGGATTTAAAGAAAAAATTGACGAAAAAAGATAGTGATAAAAAGTTTGATTTAGTGTTATAATAATCTGGTTATTAAGATTAAACGAAAAACATAGTGGAGGAAATTATGGCGAAACGAAAAATGCCCGGTGGTATGGGCGGTGGAAATATGAACAATATGATGAAACAAGTGCAAAAAATGCAACAGGATATGGCAAAGCTTCAGGAAGAGCTCAACGCACAAGAAGTTGAAGCAACTGCTGGCGGCGGTGCTGTTAAGGTTGTGGTTACTGGAAAGAAAACCCTTTTATCAGTAAAAATTGATCCGGAAGTGATTGATGAGGATGATATTGAAATGCTTGAAGATCTTATTCTGGCGGCAGTCAATGAAGCTCTGATTAAAGCTGAGGAAATGGTTAATTCTGAAATGGGCAAAATCACCGGTGGTATGAATATTCCAGGACTGACTTAGGAGAGACTATGGGTTATTATCCAAAGGCTCTGGAGCGATTAGTCCTTGAACTGGGAAAGCTCCCGGGGATTGGTGAAAAAACAGCTCAGCGTCTCGCTTTTCATATTATTAATTTACCTGAAGAAGAGATTATAGGTCTTTCCGAAGCATTAATCACTGCAAAAACAAAAATTGTATTATGCAAAAAATGCTTTAGTATAACAGATAAGGAACTTTGTGATATCTGTGGAAATCCCAATCGCGATCAGAAAACGATTTGCGTTGTTCAGAATAGTCGGGATATTTTTGCGGTGGAAAAAACACGAGAATATAAAGGACTTTACCATGTGCTTCACGGTGCTATTTCGCCTCTTGAAGGGATTGGACCCCAGGATATTAAAGCCCGAGAGCTATTATTGCGCATTGGTGAAAACGACATTGAAGAGGTCATCATGGCGACAAACGCAACGGTTGAGGGAGAAGCCACGGCCATGTATTTAGGAAACCTGATTACCCCTCTGGGTGTAAAGGTAACACGTCTCGCCAAGGGCATTCCCATTGGTGCAGATCTTGAATATACAGATGAAATAACACTTATCAAAGCCTTTGAAGGAAGAAACATTATATAATAATACCTTTACAGATAATCGCGAAAGGACAGTGAGCTTCGCTGTCTAGTTTATGGTTGTGTTTATGAATTTCGCAATTATCTATAATACCCCTAAAAAAGGAGATAAAAAATATGTTTATTAAAGAAGGAATTATAGCTTCACCAGGTATTGCCATTGCAAAAGCCCTTGTTTATGAAAAAGTGGCTGTTGAAGTAAACAAGGATAAAACAGAAGATCGACTTGGTGAAATAAAAAAGTTTCATCAGGCGTTAGAACAAAGCCAGACCCAATTAAAAAAGATCAAAATAAAAGCCATTAGCGAACTGGGTGAAGAAGAAGGGGCGATTTTTGAAGCTCATGCTATGGTTTTGGAAGATCCTGAATTGATTGAAGGTGTTGAAACGGAAATCAACGACAATCAATTTGGCGCCGCCTATGCAGTTAAAATTGTCACTGATCGATTTTTTAAGATTTTTGATCAAATGGATGACCCTTATTTTAGTGCCAGAGCAGCTGACATTAGAGATGTGGGAACCCGTGTGCTTTACAATATTTTAGGCATCGTACAAGCTGATTTATCCAAGCTTGATGATGATGTTATTATCATTGCCGATGATCTTACACCATCGGATACTGCCCAAATGGATAAAAAACGAGTGATGGGATTTGCAACCAATATTGGAAGCAGAACCTCCCACACAGCGATTATGGCACGAAGCCTGGAAATCCCGGCAGTTCTTGGCCTGACGGACATTACAGAAACAGTGCATACCGGGGATATGATCATTGTTGATGGCCTTAAAGGGGTTGTTACAGTGAATCCTGATGACGATCAGATTAAGTCCTATGAAGAAAAAAGACGGGCTTATCATGCCACTCTTAAAGAATTGGAAGTTCTGAAAGATCTGGATGCTGTCACCTTGGATGGTCACAAAGTTGAGCTGGTGGGAAACATTGGGGAACCCAATGATGTTGGTGGTGTGCTTAAAAACGGTGGCATGGGTGTTGGTCTGTATCGTACCGAGTTTTTATATATGAACAGCGCAACATTGCCGGGTGAAGACAAACAAATGGCGGCTTATCGATCTGTTTTAGAAGCTTTCCCCAATGGCCCGGTTGTGATTCGGACCCTGGATATCGGTGGCGATAAAAAACTGCCTTATTTACCCATGGATGAAGAGCTTAATCCATTTTTGGGATTACGGGCAATCCGTCTTTGTTTCAAAGAAGTGGACCTTTTTAAAACACAGCTTCGAGCAATTTTAAGAGCTGGTGTTTATGGGCATGCCTATATTATGTTTCCAATGGTTTCATCTGTTACTGAAGTAAGACAGGCCAAGGTGATTTTATCAGAATGCATGCGGGAATTGGAAGAAGCGAACATTCCCTACGATAAGGACATTAAAGTCGGGGTAATGATAGAAATTCCATCAGCTGCGATTACTTCCGATATCATTGCCAAAGAAGTTGATTTCTTTAGTATTGGAACAAATGATCTATGCCAATATACCATGGCTGCGGATCGTATGAATCAGGAAGTATCCTACTTATATGATCCGTTTAATCCAGCCATTCTAAGACTTGTAAAACAGGTTATTATGGCTGCTAATAACCAACCAGGTCTCTTCACCGGCATGTGTGGGGAAATGGCGGGAGATCCAACGGCGGCGATTATCCTACTGGGTCTGGGTCTGGATGAATTTAGCATGAGTGCTTTATGCATTCCTCAAATTAAAAAAATAATTCGCAGTATCCGCTATGAGGATGCCAAAGTCATTGCCCACGAGGCATTAAACCTTGAAACAGGAGAAGCCGTTGTGGATCATGTTTTAACATCCATGAAAAAACTAAAAATAAAAATTTGATCATAGGATCATAAGGAGAAATGAAAATGGTGGTAAAAGAAGTAACAGTTTTAAATGCAACAGGTCTTCACGCACGGCCGGCATCTATGTTTGTTCAAACAGCTGGGAAATTCAAGGCTAATATTTTTGTAATCAAAGAAGGCAATTCAATTAACGCCAAAAGTATTATGGGTATTATGGCTGGTGGCATCTCCCAGGGAACCACCATACAAATCAAAGCTGAAGGTGAAGATGAAGCAGATGCTGTGGATGCTTTAGTGCAACTTATCAACGATAAATTCGGAGAATAATCTTAAAACAGAGTAAAATAAATAAACAAATACTGTTGATTTTTAAATTATTAGGGTATAATATAAATATATAACGATAAAAAAACGGAGGAAATTATTATGAGCAGTAGCAAATTATATTTTGTTGGTGGACTTTTTATTGGAACCATTATTGGAGGCACCATTGGCGTTTTACTGGCACCTGCATCAGGAGATGAAACACGTAAAAAAATTGCCGAAGGAACAGAAGAAGCTTTAGGTAATGCTTATGATCAGGCTATGGAATACAGCGAAAATCTCAAAGAACAATTTCAGGACATGCAAGAACAAATGACGGAACGCATCGGTCAATATAAAAATCAGATTGAAAGCAAAATCCAGGAAATTCAAGACGAAGTGAATCAGGATCTTGAAGGATTAAATGAAGAACTTGAAGCGCTTCAAAAAGAAGAAGATGAGCTAGTTAATGAAGTTGAAGAAGAAGTCGAAGTTGTTGAAAAAGGCGAATAAAGGACACGGGGGAGCAGTACATGATTACATTAAATTTTAGTTTATGGGAAGTTGCCATTTTATTAATTGGCATTGGCTTCATTGTTGCGACTGTCTATCTTGTTAAGCTATTTAAAAGTTTGGCATTGACCTTTGACACAACAACAAAGCTTATGGAAGATAATCGTCTGGCTCTTCGCAGTATTATGGAGAATACCGGCGAGATCACAAAATCTTCTGCAAATGTTGCGGATAAGGCAAGTATTATGGTGAACGAAGTTGAACAGTCAATCAATACCATTAAGCAAGATGTCATTGATCCTGTGGTAAAAAGTTTGGCGATCGTCGCCAAGGTTTTGGGCCGGTTTCAAGCCTTCGAGAACAAGAATAAAAAAAAGCAATAAAAAACAAGAAGGTATTGATACCGTAATTAATAGCCTTAGGCCCAATGATGGTGGTAGCCCTCATTGGGTCTCGTTTTTTCATTTGAGAGTATTAAATTAACATGTAATTGAAAAGAGGAAAGAGAATGGATGAAATTAAGCTGACCCTGCCAACGAAAATAGAGTATATAAGTCTTGCCAGACTTACCATCGCATCAGTTGCAAATGGCATGGGCTTTTCAATTGAAGATGTGGAAGATCTGAAGGTTGCGGTATCTGAAGCATGTGCCAATGTTATTATGCATAGTGTGACCCCTCAGAAAAGCTATGAATTAATTTATACGATTGGTGAAAAAAGCTTGATTTTCTCTGTGGTTGATAAAGGTATCGGCTTTGTACCTGAAAAGGAAACGAACAGGGAATTAAAGGAATTAGAATTGACCAATGGCTTTGGTCTTATTATTATCAAGATGTTAATGGATGAAGTTAAAATTCAAAGTGAGGAGGGACTAGGATCAACCATTACCATGGTTAAAAACCTGCACGTGAATGATGCGCTATGAAAGAAAGATTAGTAAGGAAGATGCCAAGGAATTGTTTATCGAGTATGCAAAAACTCGAGATCGAGATTTTAGGGATCGACTGATTGAGAATTACCTTTACATTCCTAAAATTCTTTCTAGAAAATACGGATCAAATAATGGCGATAATGAAGATATATTCCAAGTCGCTTGTTTAGGTCTCATGTATGCGGTCGATCGCTTTGATCCCACGCGGGGCTATGAATTTGATACCTTTGCCACACCAACCATTGTGGGAGAAATTAAACGACATTATCGGGATAAAGAGTGGTTAATTCGCATTCCCAGAAAAATCCAGGATCTGAATCGGGAAATCAATCAAGCTCGTACCTTGCTTGAGCATAAGCTCATGTGCTCCCCAACCATTTCTGAAATTGCTGTCCATTTGGAAATTTCAGAGGAGAGCATCATCAAAGCCATGGAAAGCAATAATGTTTATTATCCAAGGTCCTTATCGATGGAATATGAAAATAATCGTGACGGCCAGGAAGTCCGCCTGATGGATTTGCTGGGAAATTTGGATAATAACATCGAAAACGTTGAAAATATTGATGCAATTAAGAAAAAAATTGGTGAGCTCAATCCTTTGGAAAGAATCATTGTGGAGGAACGTTTTTTTAAAGAGAAAACTCAAAAGGAAGTTGCAATTCTCATTAAAAAATCCCAAATGACCGTTTCTCGGATTGAAAAAAAGGTCATGGAAAAACTCAAAGAAGGCTTATAAAATTAACACGGGTATTAATAGGGGAAACGTTTTTCGCTTTTGTTAATTTTTTAGTGGATTATTTCTCTGAAATATTATAAAATAGCAGTATGATTTAAAAAAAACAAAAGTTGAATTGACAAAAATAAGCGAGGGGGAAACATCATGAAAACGTATCCAATTAAAAATATCCGAAATGTACTTATTCTGGGTCATGGGGGAAGTGGAAAAACATCTCTAACCGAGGCCTTGGCATTTAATGCGGGTGCCATTGATCGGATCGGGAAAATTGATGAGGGTAATACTTTGTCGGATTTTGATCCAGAAGAAAAGAAACGGAAATTTTCAATTTCTTCATCTATTATTCCATTGGAATTTGGTGGTCATAAGATAAATATTATTGATGTCCCCGGATATTTTGACTTTATTGGGGATGCCTATGCGGCTCTTCGCGTAGCCGATGCGGTTGTTATTGTGGTTGATGCACTTTCAGGTGTACAGGTCGGCACTGAAAAAGCCATTGAATTACTTGAGAAAGCCAATGTTCCGGCATTTATTGTCGTTAATAAAATGGACCGGGAAAATGCAACCTTCGCCAAAGTCATGGATCAATTGAAAGAGACTTTTGGGAACAAGGCCGTTCCCTTTGAACTTCCCATGGGCGAAGGCGAAAAAATGCGTGGGGTGGTCAATATCGTGGATATGACAGGAAGCGAACGTAAAGAAAATCGATGCTTCGATGTTGTTGTACCCGATGAAATGAAGGATGATTTAGAGCCATTCCGTGATATGATTATGGAATCAGTTGCCCAGACAAGCGAAACGCTTATGGAAAAATATTTTGAAGGCGAAGAGCTTACCCACGATGAAATCCATCAGGGAATTCGTCAGGGAGTATTGGGAGGAGACTTAATTCCCGTTCTTTGTACTTCTGCAATTCAAAACATTGGGGTTGAAACCCTTGAAAATATGATCATCGAATACCTGCCATCGCCAGGAGAAGGCAAGTCCGAAATAGGAAAAGATCCACGGAATTTAAAAGAAATTGAACGCTACTGTTCCAACACCGAGCCTTTTTCAGCCCTGGTTTTTAAAACCGTAGCTGATCCCTATGTTGGTAAGTTATCTATTTTCAAAGTGATGTCCGGAATACTCGATCATTCTGTTGAAATTTATAACGCAACCCGAGAAGCAAAAGAAAAAGCCAATCATATTTATGTGCTGCGCGGGAATAAACAAATTGAAGTTGAAAAGCTGGAAGCCGGGGATATCGGCGCATTTTCTAAATTAATCGAAACCATTACCGGGGATACTTTATGTACAGCCAAAGCACCCATTGTCTACGATAAAATCGAATTGCCAAAACCGATCATATCCATGGCCATTGAACCTAAAACAAAGGCCGACATTGATAAACTGGCCACGGGCCTCCACCGATTAGTTGAAGAAGATCCAACCATGAAGGTAACACGAAACAATGAAACCAAACAAACCCTGGTTTCCGGCCTGGGAGAAATGCATCTTGAAATTATTTCTCAAAAGCTGAAACAAAAATTTGGGGTTGAAGTTAACTTGGTTGATATGAAAGTGCCTTACCGCGAAACCATTAAAAAGAAATCGACAGCTGAAGGTAAGCATAAAAAACAATCCGGCGGGAATGGACAGTTTGGTCATGTTTATGTTAATTTCGAACCAGGGGCTACCCCCAATGACCCATTTTTATTTGTCGATAAAGTTGTGGGCGGGTCGGTTCCCCGTAACTTTATTCCGGCAGTTGAGAAAGGTTTGGAAAACTGTATGGGTGAAGGCGTTTTGGCGGGTTATCCTGTGACAGGCGTTGTAGCCACTTTGTTTGATGGTTCCTACCATGCCGTGGATTCCGATGAAATGTCCTTTAAAATGGCGGCGTCCCAGGCTTATCGAAAAGGTATGAAGGATGCCGCACCAGTACTCCTTGAACCGATTTACCACATTGACATTATCGTCCCCGAAGAATATATGGGCGATATTATGGGCGATTTAAACAAAAAGCGTGGACGTATTATGGGAATGGAATCCATGATTGGCGGAAAACAGCAAATTTTGGCTGAAGCGCCTTTGGCGGAAATGTTTAGATATGCTACAGAACTACGATCAATGACCCAGGCGAGAGGCGAATTCTCCATGTCTTTTGTCCGCTATGAGGAAGCACCAGCGATCATTTCTGATAAAGTGATTGCCGCGGCACAAAAGGAAAAAGAAGTGCATTGATACGCACATTTGCTTTTGTGTTTATCATGGGGCACAGGCGCTAGAAATTTAAAGAACAATAAAACATTGGCCTTAAAATTAAGGCTGATCCAAAGTCTGAGACAGGAAGAAATTCCTGCCTTTTTTTTTATTCAAAAAGCCTGGTGGTATGTTATAATAGGGAAATTGGGAAATAAAGGAGATAGGGAATGGATGCGTTAAAAGAGAGAATCAGAAAAGAAGGTCGTGTCAAAGGCCAGGGGATTTTAAAAGTGGATTCATTTTTAAATCACCAGTTGGATGTGGCATTATTTGAAGAAATGGGTGAAGCCTTTGCAAAAAGATTTGCAGGCCATGGCATTAATAAGATATTGACGATTGAAACATCAGGCATAGCCATTGCAACCAGCACCGCACGGTATTTCGACTATTGCCCTGTGGTTTTTGCCAAAAAATATGTTTCATTAAATTTAGATAATGATATTTATTCCAGTGACGTATATTCCTATACCAAACAACAGTCCTATAAAATCATGGTTTCTAAAAAATATTTGAATGAAAATGATCGGGTCCTTATTATTGATGATTTTCTTGCCAATGGCAAAGCGGTGGAGGGCATAATGGATATCGTTAACCAGGCAGGAGCGACCCTCATTGGCGTGGGCATTGCCATTGAAAAGGGCTTTCAGGGCGGCGGAGCAATTCTTAGAGAACAAGGCATTGCCCTGGAATCCCTGGCAATTGTTGACGAAATGAGTGAAGAAAAAGGAATTATATTCCGGGACTAATTGAGAAAGAAGTGAAAAACATGGAAAAAAGTGGACCAATCGGGCTCATTGACTCGGGCATCGGTGGTTTTACCGTTTTGAAAGAACTGCAAATGCGATTACCTAATGAGAATTATCTTTATTTTGGGGATTCAAAGCGGATGCCCTATGGAGAACGAGAAAATGACGAACTAATTTTCCTGGGCAATGCGATTATAAAAGAATTGGAAGCCCAGGGGGTTAAGGCCGTTGTTTTAGCCTGTAATACTCTTTCATCCTTAACTTCGGATTTAACATCACGGGTGCCATTGTTCAGTGTGATTGAAGCAGGCGTCCAGGAAACTCTTGCCTGTAAAGATCGGGGAATGGTTGGGCTTATTGCCACCATTGCCACCGTGAAAAACAGAGGATATGAACGGGAACTTTTACTGTGGACCAAAGACGTACAATACATTGCCCAGGGAACACATACCCTTGGGAAGGTGATAAACGATGGTCAAAAGAACCTGAAAATATTAAAAAATAATATTCGAGAAGCCGTTGAGCCCATTCTATTAAGGGGTGCTAAAAAAGGAATGATGATTGAGGATCTCTTACTGGGTTGTACCCATTTTCCCATTGTGGAGGGTACCATTAAGCAAATGTACCCCGATCTTAATTTAATTAATCCCGCTGATGGACTCGTAAGATTAATGGAAAAACACCTTCGGGAAAATGACTACTTTAATAATGAAAAATCCCCGTGCACAACTCAGATCCTAACGACCGGTGATTTTGAAATATTTGAGAATATGATCAATGAGCTTGAACTCAACTGCGCATCTTTAAAGATGACAGAGTTAGAAATTTAACCGTATCAACAGTAGATAATTGCGTATTGCACAAAAAAAAAATTTGTACCTTGCTGTTGGTATATACAAACGATTTTATAACGTCTTAGGCGGACATCTCGTAGAGTGTCCGACGTAGAGTGGAAAAATTGTTTAGTATATACCAACAGCAAGGATTGCAGCAGTACTTTTGCAATTACCTGATAAGAACAGAATAAGGAGAATGAAATGGAAACACCAGCAAAAAAAATTGTCTACAGTGGCATACAGCCATCAGGAACCTTTACCATTGGTAATTATTTCGGAGCCATGAAAAACTGGGTCAATCTTCAAGAGGATTATCGAAGTTTGTTTTGTGTGGTGGATCTTCATGCCATCACTATGCCCCAGGATCCTGCGGATCTACAGCGCCGGACCTATGAATCCATTGCCCTATTATTGGCTCTGGGCATTAACCCCGATAAATCAATTTTATATGTTCAATCCATGGTTCCAGAACATTGTGAGCTGACCTGGATTTTAAACTGCTGTACCTATATGGGCGAATTAAGTCGCATGACACAGTTTAAAGATAAATCTCAGAAACAAGGGGAAAATATCCGGGTCGGTCTTTTCGACTATCCCGTGCTGATGGCGGCTGATATCCTCTTATATCAAACGGACCTGGTACCGGTGGGGAATGATCAACGCCAGCACGTCGAACTGGCACGAGACATAGCCATACGCTTTAATCAACAGTTCGGTCATACCTTTAAAGTACCAGAGGCTTATTTTGGAGAATCCGGAGCCCGGATTATGAGCCTGCAGGATCCAACCAGGAAAATGTCCAAGTCCGATGAAAACACCAATAGTTTTATTTCATTGTTAGATGATCCCAAAACCATTGTTAAAAAATTCAAACGGGCAGTGACTGATTCCGAAATGAAAGTCAATCATGATCGAGAAAATAAACCAGGGGTTTCAAACCTCATGGAAATTTACGCCTGTGCCACCGGACACAGTCTTGATGCCATTACCGCTGAGTTTGAGGGTAAAGGTTATGGAGATTTTAAATCCGCAGTGGGCGAATCAGTGGCTGAAACTCTGATACCTGTTCAAAATGACTACCATCGGTTACTCAAAGAAAAGAATTATCTTGAACAAATCATGCGTACTCATTCCGAAAAAGCTTCCATGATGGCCTGGAAAACCCTGGCCAAAGCCAGAAAAAAAGTCGGATTTGTGACAGTATAGGATTGGTGGCTTTTGAATAACCCTGATTTCAAGGCTAATTATTTATGATTGTGTGCTGCAAGATCGGACAGGCTATCGCCTGTTCGCCATGAGGCACACAATTTCATAAAATAATTATCCTTGAAATGGTTAGATTGAGATCTTAGGCCACAACCCAAAATGTTCGCTCAAGGACGACAATTGATATATAGCAATATCGGATCCTGCTGTAATCATGTTTTATTGACACCTTTGTAATCAAAATCACCAGCTTCTAAAGAGAAGGATGGTGATTTTTTTGGAAATAGAAGTTTCGAAGAATAGAAAGGAAGGTATCCATGGGGATTAAAATCATTGTCGGTCGGCGGTCTCAATTTTTAAGCCAGACCGTTTACAAAGAAATCGGGGACGCCATTAGCAGCGGCGAAGAGAACCTTTTTTTAATCGTTCCGGAACAGTATACCCTTGGGGCAGAGGATGCTCTGATTAAAGCCAACGATCTCAAGGGGCTTCTGGGGGCCGAGGTTTTAAGCCCAAAACGCTTGGGCGATCGGGTTCTGGGAGTAACCGGAGGACTGACCAAAACCTTTATGGATACCCACGGAAAAAACATGCTCCTTCAAAAAACCCTGGGAGAAATCCAGGAAGACTTGACGATTTATCGAAGCAGCATCAAGAAGCCGGGTTTTCTTCAAAATATTGGGGATTTTATCAGTGAATTAAAACAAAATGAAATTTCACCGGAAAGTTTAAAAAGCATATTGGAAACCCTGGATCAGGGGATCATCAGCCAAAAGCTTTCTGACATTGTGAAAATTTTTGATCGCTTTACCGTTTTGCTGGGAGAAGATCGTCTTGATGAGGAAGATCTTAATAATCTTGTTTGCGAAAAGATTCCGGGCACACCTTTTCTAAAATCAGCGCGGATTTGGTTTGATGGGTTTCAGAACTTTTCACACCAGGATTATAAAATGATCCGTATGCTCATCGGTACCGTACCCGAATTTACCGTCGCCTTACCCTGGGATCCAAACCCAAACGCCTGTGATGCGGAGGTGTTTCAACTCACCCAGCATACCGTTGAAAATATCAAACAGATCGGGGCCCAGGCCCAGGCCGAGTTCCAGGTGATGGAAGTTAAAAGTCCAAAACAAAAAAGTTTGGGGCTGCAACACCTGGAAGCCAATCTCTTCGCCTATCCCCATTTAGAAGAACACGCCCCAATCGATGATATCTCACTGACCCAGTGTCAAAACACCTGGGAAGAAGTGGAAAAAGGCGCCCAGAAAATCCTGGGGCTGATTCGGGATGATGGCTTTTCCTTTAAAGACATTGTGGTCCTCACCGGAGATATTGAAGAATACGGCAGTATCATTAAGCGCATTTTCACCCAGTACAAGATTCCTTTTTTTATGGATGACCTGAGAGCCGTTGGGGATAACCATTTGGTGGAAGCCGTCATCGCAGCCCTGGAAACCCTTCAAAATAATTTTCGTTTTGATGATATCTTTGGGTTTGTTAAAACCGATTTTTCCCCCATTACTCTGGCCGAGTGTGAAGATCTTGAAAACTATGTGTTGGAATTTGGCATCCGGGGGAAACAATGGGAACGTGAATTCACTAAAATCAGCCAAAATGAAGCCCTGAATTTAGAATCGCTTAACGCCCTGAGACTGAAGCTCATTACCCCGCTGTCAGCACTGGGCGAGGAAATGAAAGGGAAAAAAACCTGGGCCTTTCGTACCCAGGCTCTGTATGAATTTTTGGTGACCATTAAAATTCCGGAAAAAATTGATGTTTTGGTTGATAAGCTTTTTGAAGCCAATGACTATGAAGCCATGGGAAGCTATCATCAGATTTGGAACATCCTGATGGAAGTTTTCGATCAGATTGCGGAAACCATGGGCGAAGATCAGGTGAGTCTAGAGGACTATCTGCGCATTCTCAGAAGCGGATTCCAGGGCTATCGCCTTGGCATATTGCCACCCCACCGGGATGTTGTCAGCATTACGGATTTACGGCGCAGCCGCAGCGGTGCCTTTGCAGTGCTGCTGGTTTTTGGCTTAAACGAAGGTCTCATTCCCGGAGTCGGCACAGAACCCAACCTTATTTCCGATGCGGAACGCCTGGTTTTGGCAAATCACCAGATCATTCTTCAAAACAACCGGGAGTTTCAAATGAACCAGGAACGCTTCCTGGTTTATGATCTGTTAAATAAGCCCCAATCACGGCTCTATCTTTACTGGGCACTTTCAGATATGGAAGGCAATACCCGTCAGCCATCCCTGCTGCTTAGCCAGATCATGGGCATATTTCCGACCTTAAAAGTCCATTCCACCTTGAATCAGGACACCGAAGAGCTTTGGGATAAAATAAGCACGCCGGAAAGCACGTTGTGGCATTTAACCGCTTATTTAAGAAATAAAAAAAATAAGGACCAGGAAGAGTCCGAGGAAGCCTCGGCTCTATGGAACACGGTTCAGACCTGGTATGAAAACAGTGAAACCTATGGAACACTTTATCAAACCCTCATCGAGACCTTGAATTATCAAGGAGTTCCCGAGGAATTGACGCCCCAGGATGCCAAACAGCTTTACGGCAACACCATGCGTACCAGTATTTCACGTCTGGAGCGGTTTAGACAGTGTCCTTTCTCCCACTACATTAAGTATGGGCTGAAGCCCGAAGGTCGGCCAATTTATACGGTTCAGGCGCCGGAAATCGGCACCCTTCTGCACGAACTCATTGACGGTTTTTTTAAGGCGGTTGATCAACAGAACCTGAATTTAAGATCGCTGTCCAAGGAAAAACGGGACACCATCATCGAAGCGGTCATGGCAAAGTCGCTGCCGCAAATCAAAACCAATGTCTTCAACAGCACAGGAGAGTATCAGTATTTAGGGAAAAAACTGGAACGGGTCGGGAAGAAATCCATTGATATTCTCATGAAGCATTTATGCGCCGGAGAATTTGAACCAAAATATACGGAGTTTAAATTTGAACAGGAGCTTTTCATTCCCGAAATCGATTTGGGTGAAATAAAAATCGTCGGTAAAATCGATCGATTGGATTTGTACCAAAAAGATGGCACAACCTGGGTTAAAGTCATTGACTATAAATCAGGAAATCAAAAAATCAACTTTGATGATATTTACTATGGCCTTTCTCTCCAGCTCCTGGTCTATTTGGATGGTGCCATGTCAGTCATCGAGGGTGATGACATTCTCCCGGGCGGCACCTTTTATTTTCATGTCGATGATCCCATTGTTCGGGTTGATTTTTCCCAGAGCATTGAGGGTGAAATCAATAAGGCTTTTAAACTCAATGGTTTACTGCTGGATGATCCAAAGGTGATTGCCGCCATGGATGGCAACAGCGACCGAAGCAAGTCCGAGATTTTACCCCTTAATTCCAATTCGGCGGCAAAACTCAGTCAGTCCGAGTTTGAAGCTGTCATCAGATATGTCAGGGCAACCGTTGTGCATCAGATCACCCGGATTTATCAGGGCGATATTCAGATTAAACCCTATAAAAAAGGCCTCGATTACGGCTGTAAATTCTGTGAATATAAAGGGATCTGCCAGTTTGACGACGATATTCAAAAAAGCGGCTACGAGATATTAAAAAAGACCATGAAAAAAAATGCATTTTTTGAATTAATTCAGCAAGGAGAACCCAATGAAATGGACCAGTGATCAGCAGGACGCCATTGAAATCAGAGAAAAAAATATGTTGGTATCGGCAGCCGCCGGCTCAGGAAAAACAGCGTTGCTCATTGAGCGGATTATCAGGCTCATTCTGGAAGAAAAAGTGGGGGTCGATGAGCTGCTCATTCTCACCTTTACCCGAGGTGCCGCCGGAGAAATGAAAAACCGACTGAGTCAGGCCCTGGCCAAAGCCCTGAATGATCCGAATAATGACCGAAGTTTTCTGCTGAAGCAAATGAATATTCTGGGAGGCGCCGCAATTTCAACCCTTCATTCCTTTTGTCTGGGGATCCTCCGGCAATATTTTCAAAAGGGCGACATTGATCCCGGGTTTATGGTGGGAAATGAAACTGAAATTGCCCTGATGCTGAAAGAAACCATGGAAGATCTTTTTGAAGAGGAATACCTGTTGGCTCAGCATAATCCGGAGGCACCTTTTATCGCCCTGGTTGAAAAATACAGCGGTAATCGCAATGACCAGGGACTTAAGGAGTCGGTGGAATGCTTTTACCGATTCCTGGTCACCCAGCCAGAGCCCGAGGCCTGGTGCGAAAAATCCCTGGCCATGTTCCAGTGTGATCGTGAAAATTTTTGGACCTCGGATTGGGGACAATCTCTTTTGGTGGTCATTAATGCCGAGCTTACCGGAGCCAGAGACTATGCTGAAAAGGCCGCCATTATTTCCGGCTGTTTTCCCGGTTTTGAAGGCACTCATGAACAAATGGCCAAAGAGCTTGCCAGAATTGAAGACATTCAGGAATTAATGACCCGTGATTTTTTAATCGGTTTGGAAACCCTGGAACATTTAAACTACGAAAAGTACAAAGGCAGCACTAAGGTGGACAAAGCCATGAGCGACACCATTAATAAGGCTTACCGGACAAAGTCCAAAGAAATTATTGTGGATCTGCAAAAACGGTTTCTTACCGACATGGATACCCGCATTGCCGAGCTCAACAGCCTGAAAGAAACCATGGGCGATTTAGTGGACCTGACCCAAAAATTCCGCTTGGCCTTTCGGGAAAAAAAAGCCAGGAAAAATCTCCTGGATTTCAGCGATTTGGAACAATTCACCCTGAAAATTCTTAAGGATCCCGTCATTGCCCAGGAGGTAAAATCAAAATACCGGTATGTGTTTTTAGATGAATACCAGGATACCAACGAAATGCAGGAAACCATTCTCCAATGTGTTGTCAGAGACAATAACTATTTTATGGTGGGGGATGTGAAACAAAGCATTTATCGCTTTCGCCTGGCAGATCCGACGATTTTCATAAAAAAATACGATGCCTTCAGCCGCATCGAGGAAACTGACAATGCTTTGGTGACGCTGAGTAAAAACTTCCGCAGTGCCCAGGGAGTCATTGACGGTGTCAATGCGATTTTTACTGAAATTATGAGCCCGAGTCTTGGTGAAATTGACTATGACCACCGGGCCATGCTCTATAAAGGCCTTCCCAATGAGGGTCCCTATGAAAAAACAGAAATCCATTTATTGAATATTAAGAGCGAATCCCAGGAATATGAAGGCGGTGATGGTGAAATTCAAGAAGACCTCACCGAGGTGGAAACGGAAGCTCGGTTTGTGGCGCAAAAAATCCAGTCCCTGGTGGGAACGCCGTTTTTTGACACCCGACTCAACCGGGAGCGACTCATCACCTACCGGGATTTCGGCATTCTCATGCGCAGCGCTGCCGGCCGGGGGGACGTTTATCTCAAGGTTTTCAGTGAATTTGGCATTCCCACCTACTTTGACGGTGGCACCAATTACTACGACTCCCTGGAAATTACCATGATTCTAAACCTTCTCAACCTCATGGATAATCAGCACCAGGATTTGCCCCTGCTCAGTGTCATGACCTCGCCCATTGGCGGCTTTACCACCAAAGAATGCACCATGCTGCGGATCAGACAACCCCAGGGTTTTTATTACAATGTGGTCGAAGCCTACGGCAGGGAAGAAACAGATGATTTAGCAGAAAAAATCAGAAACTTCTATGAAAAATTAAATCATTGGCGGGATCAGTCAAAGATCATGGCCATCGAAGATTTCCTGTGGAAAATTTATTTAGACTCCGGCTATTATGCCTTTGTGGGAGCCTTGCCCGGTGGCGAACAGCGGCAATGCAATTTACGCATCCTGTTAAAACGGGCCGGTGATTATAAAAAATCAACCCTGCGAGGCTTATATCAGTTTATTCGTTTCATTGAAAATATGAAAAAGCACAAACAGGATATTTCGCCTCCCGGGATTTTAAGCAACGCCGATGCGGTGGTGAGAATCATGACCATTCATAAAAGCAAGGGACTTGAATTTCCCATTGTTTTTCTCACCGGCACCGGGAAAAAATTTAACAAACAGAGCAATAGCAATCAAATTCTTTTTCATAAGGATTTGGGGATTTGTCCGGACTATGTGGATTTACAAAAACGATTTAAATATAATTCCCTGGCCAAAGAGGTGTGCAAATCCCAAAGTAATATGGAAATGCTCTCCGAAGAAATGCGGCTTCTCTATGTCGCCATGACCCGGGCCGAGGAAAAACTCTATATTGTGGGAACGGTCAAAAAACTGGAAAGTGAATCCCTGAAATGGCTGGAGGCCCCGGATGACTATCAATTATTAAAGGCCAGCGGATTACTGAACTGGGTCATGCTTGGTGCCATTGGCGGAAAGGATTTAGAAGCGGTACCACCGGTACTGTCTCTTGACCATTTTATGGTTTACCGCCATGGCGACAGCGAGGAAGGCGCTGAGCTGGAACCCGATTCGACTGTAACCAACGGCGAAAAACAAGAAAAATTCTCGAAGGAAATTTTTGAAGAAACAGAGGAAGAGCAACCGGAAAAGGAAAGCATCCAATTTCTGGATCCCCAAAAACGAGAAGCTGTTTTCAGACGCTTAAATTATGAGTATCCGCAAAAATTGGATAATGCCCTGCCCAGTAAAATGAGCGTGACAGAAATAAAAAATGTCCGCAGCCAGGACTCAAAAAAAGAAGCGGACATTGAGTTGCGAAAAATGCCGGAACGTGTTGAAAGACCCCGGTTTTTAGAAAAGCAACAAGACGAATTTAGTGCCACCCAACGGGGCTCGGCCTTGCATCTTGTACTGGAAGCTGTTAATATAAAAGTCATCCAAAAGGAAGTTGAGAAACATGAATTAAAGAATTTTCCGGAATTTCTAATGAAACAGTTGTTATCCGAAGTGGAACGGCTGATTCAGGAGGAATTTTTACCGGAAAAATTGGCCAGGGGCATTGATCTTTCCAAGCTTGTTGCTTTTTACAGCTCAGAGCTGGGATTACGGATGTTGGCATCAAAAAAAATAAAACGGGAGATTCCCTTTAACTATTGCTATGATCCGGGAAAAGTCAGGCCGGAATGGGCACATAAAAGCGGGAAAATTATGGTCCAGGGCATCATTGACTGTGCCTTTATGGAAGCGGGACATTGGGTACTCGTTGATTATAAAACCGATTATTACAAGGATACCCAGGCCCGAGATAAAATGATCCAGGGTTATAAAATTCAGGTGGATTTATATGCCGAAGCCCTGGAAAGCCTGACGGGCATTTCCGTAAAAGAAAAAATCATTGCCCTGATTACCATGAAAGAAAATATTAAATTAAAGTAAATGGCATGTATCACAAAAATAAATTTACCTGATACGATTTAATAAATAAAAATTTAAAAGAGGAAATTTTTGAAAAAAAGTACACTATATGTTTTATTGACAGCACTGTTATTCGGTTCCATGGAAGTTGCGTTAAAAATTGGCGGCGGATCCTTCAATGCCATTCAACTGACATTCATACGTTTTTTTATTGGCGGGCTTATTTTACTGCCCTTTGCGATTCGGGATTTAAAGAAAAGACAGATTAAACTAAACAAGGGTGATTTAGGTTATCTCTTTGCTTTGGGGTTTGTCTGTATTTGTATCAGTATGCTTCTTTTCCAGGTCGGTGTTATGAAAATCAACGCCAATTTAGCGGCAGTGATTATTTCGATTAATCCGGTATTTACCATGATCTTTTCCCATTTTCTGGTGAATGAAAAATTCACCTGGAAAAAAGCCCTGGTTTTGGTTGTCAGCATTATTGGGTTAATTATTGTCATGAATCCTGCGAAGCTCATGACGGGAGAAAACAATCTCTTTTATGTATTGGTTACCCTGGTGGCGGCAATTTCCTTTGGATTCTATACCGCCTTTGGCAAGAAAAGAATTGCGAAAATTGGTGGATTAGCCCAGAATAGTGTGAGCTTCCTGATGGGATCAGGGACTCTGCTGTTGATTCTTTTGGTGAAAGGAGAACCGATCCTTCAGGGCATCAACCTTGAAACGCTTCCCCTACTGCTCTACCTGGGCGTCTTCGTAACCGGTATCGGTTATTATTTTTACGTGAAAATTATTGAAATATCCGGGCCATCCACAGCGTCCATTGCTTTTTTCATCAAACCGGTTCTGGCACCGGTGATTGCTTTTTTCGTATTGGGAGAGGCGATCACCCCTAATATTGTTATTGGACTGATGTTTATCTTATCCGGTTGCCTAATCAATCTGGTAGAGCCCGCAAAGCTACTGAGAATTTTGAAACTTAATGAGCTTTTTAGTAAATAATCTGGTTTTGGCTGTCTGGATAAAATTCCAGACAAAGTCAAATGAATTATGCCGTCACCGGTTAATGACAATTTGATAAAAAAATATTCTTAATAAAAAAATGTCCGTTGCTAATATTTTATTCAATCAAGTATGATAGAATGGGTCTCATGTAAAAAGAATGTTAATTTGAGGGAAAATATTTATGAAATCATTACAAAAAGATACGCTCAGAGAAATCAAAAATTCAAGAAATCGATTTATATCCATTATCGCTATTATCGCCCTGGGGATCTGTTTCTATGCCGGGGTAAAAACCACGGGCCCAAGCATGCAAAACACAGCCAATCAATACTATCAGCAACAACGGCTTATGGATATTCGTCTGGTATCGACCTATGGCTTTCAGGAGGCTGATGTGGCCGCCATTAAAGCAAGTCCTGGTGTCAATGCCGTCATGCCCAGTTATTCAGCGGATGTGATTATTGAACAGGGAGAACAGCGGCCGGTGATTAAACTGCTGGCTCAGCCCGATAGTCAGGGACTCAACCAACCGGTACTGTTAGCAGGACGATTACCGGAAAACGACAGTGAGATGCTGATGGAAATGCCCCAGGCAAAGGAAAGCAACCTGATTTCGAAATCCAATTATAAACTGGGAGATACCATCAAGCTGTCACCGGAAGTTGGGGATAAAGCCCTGTCGGAGTCAATAAACCGGGATACTTTTACCATTGTTGGTTTTGTACGCTCACCCCAGTTTGTTTCCATTGAACGGGGAACCACCAACATTGGCCGGGGGAAAGTGGAATATTATGGGTTTGTTAAGCCTTCAACTTTTACTTTTAAACGGTACACCGAGGTTTATGTATGGTCTCAGGCATCAGCGGATGGCATCTCGGCGTTTTCACCCGAGTATCAAGAAGCGATTGATCAGCTGAAACTGGAAATGACAGCCCTGGGGGCCCAACGTCTGGAAATCAATCATGAAGACATTATTAACACCGCTCAGATCGAACTTGATAAGGGTAAAGTCCAGTTAAATGATGCCACGCAACAATTCCTTGATGGGATTGCCCAGGGAGAAGCTGCTCTGGCCGATGCCAGAGATCAGTTAATATCCGGACAGGCCGATCTTGACTCGGGTCAACAGGACTATAATCAGACCATGGCAGATACCGAAGCGCAGCTCACCGATGCCAACAATCAGATTATCCAGGGAGCCGCTGACCTGGCCCAGGGATCAGCACAATTGCAGCAGGAATTGGCGGCGGGACAGGCTGAACTTGACCAATTAAGAAATGGCATCGCTCAAAGCGAAGCCAACGATCCATCAGGACAGCTACCCGCTTTGCAGGCCCAGCTGGCCCAGGTTCAAACCCAAATTAGCCAGGCTGAAGCTGCCCTGGAGGTTCTTTATGCTACCCAGGCGGATATTCAGGCACAAATTGACAGCCAGGTTTCCACGGTTCCGGATTATGAAACCGAGCTGGCAGCGGTCAACTCTCAAATAGCCGTTGCCCAGGCGGGTTTAGAAACTGCCCGGGCCTCGGAAGCGCAAATTCAAGGTGCCATAAATGATATTTATACATTTCAAACTAAGCTGGTGGGATTGAAAGCAACTTTAGCCGCCGAGGAAGCAGCCATGGCTCAGGCAGCAACAGAAGGTCAGCAACAACTGGATGTTGATGCAGCGACCCTGGAAGCCAGTAAAACCGACCTTGCCAACGGAAGAGCCACTTTTGAAGCCGGTAAAATTTCGGGCCAGCAAGCCCTGGACGCCGCTCAAAATAAAATTGATCAGGGGTGGACCGATCTTAAAGCCGGTGAGGCTCAACTATTAGAGCAAAAAGCTGCCGGGGAAAAAGAATTAAGTAATGCGGTCCAAAGACTAACGGATGCTGAAACCGAAATGGGCACCATCGACTTTGGAAAATGGTATGTAATGAATCGGGACGATAATCCCGGTTACGCCAGCTACGGTGAGGATGCCAGGCGCATTGATAGCATGTCCGGTATTTTCCCCTTGTTTTTCCTATTGGTGGCAGCCTTGGTATCCTTTACCACCATGACCCGAATGGTTGAAGAACAACGCACCCAAATCGGAACCCTGAAAGCATTGGGATATAATCATTATCAGATTGCCTCCAAATTTTTTATTTACGCCATGCTGGCAGCGGTGATGGGTTGTGGCATTGGTTTATTGGTGGGTCTGAATACCTTGCCGTATTTCATCGCCGGTGCCTATAATCTGATGTATCAAATGCCGGCATTATCCATTGCCGTGCCTTGGATTCCCATTACGATCAGTTGTATTGTTGCGATTTTATGCACCGTGTCAGCCACGGTTGTGGTGAGCTATTTTGAATTAAGAGAACAACCGTCCACGCTGATGCGACCCAAGGCTCCGAAAATCGGGAAGAATATTTTCCTCGAGAAAATCCCTTTTATCTGGAATCGTTTAGGCTTTATTGAAAAGGTCACCGCCCGAAACCTGATGCGCTATAAGGGCCGTTTCTTTATGACGGTCATCGGCATTGCCGGGTGCACCGCTTTAATCCTGGCCGGTTTTGGTCTTCAGAATGCCATCTTTTCGATGATTCCCCGGCAATTTGAAAATGTATCCGTTTATGATGGTATGATGGCCTTTAAAACCGAAGGGACTGTGCCGGAAAAGGCGGATATTAAAACAGATCTAAACGGGGATACGCGTTTAAGCGAAAATATCCTGGCCTATCAAAAAAAATTCAGCATTGAAAAAAAGGACGCCGGAGTTGTCAAACAGGCATTTGTTTTTGTACCGGAAACCTCAGCGAATCTTGGAAATTTTAGACATCTCCAGAATCGAACAACCGGTGCGCCCATCGACCTGGAAAAAGCAGGAGTGGTGCTGACTGAAAAAGCGGCTAAAGATCTCAATCTGAAGGTTGGGGATAAAATAAGGGTGTATAGTGATGACGAAAGTCATGAGGTAACTCTTGGGGCCATTACCGAAAATTACCTGGAAAATTATATTTATATGTCACCGAAGGTTTATGAAGAGGCTTTTGGACATCCCTTAAAAGTCAATGTGGCTTATTTCAATATTGCCAACCCATCAACCGATGAGGAAAACGCCATTGCCAAAGATTGGTTGGAAAATCCCAGTGTGGTGGCGGTTAACTTTACCAGCAATATTGTTAAAAGTTCAGGGGACAGTATCAACACCCTAAATATTGTGGTGCTGGTCATGCTTATTTCGGCAGGCGCGTTGGCGGTGGTGGTGCTTTACAATCTGACCAATATTAATATTTCAGAACGTATTCGTGAAATTGCCACCATTAGGGTGCTGGGCTTTTATGACATGGAGGTTTACAAATATATTTTCAGAGAAAATATTGTGCTGTCAATCATTGGAATTGCGGCGGGGCTGGGACTGGGTGTCATTCTCAACACTTTTATTATCAATACGGTGGAAACCGACATTGCCATGTTCGGCCGGGGAATCGATTTAAGCAGTTACATTTATTCCATTCTGTTCACCCTGGGATTTACCATGCTGGTAAATATCATGATGACCCCGATGATAAAAAAAATCAGTATGGTGGAATCCTTGAAATCCATCGAGTAAAAAGGATCATTGTCGTTTAATGGCAATAATAATGAGTTTTATGAATAGTCAGAGGTGGAAAATTGAATTTTTCCACCTTCTTTTTCTGTCAAAAATGAGCTGGATTGCCTCCGGCTTAGTGCCTTTGGCGATCAACTGAGAAACCACGATCAAAGGATATTGATATTTTCTGCAAAGGCTTACCTAGTGCATAATATTTTTTTGTATGTTAAACTGAACTTAGAAAGATGATCGGAGTAAAGATGAAAATTAAATTGATTGCATTGGATATGGATGGCACCACCCTACAGGGTGATCATAAGTCCATTTCCAAACGAACAGAGAAAGCATTAAAAGATGCCATTGCCCAAGGGATTCATGTGGTGCCCTCAACCGGCAGAATTTTCGCTCAGCTTCCAGAATCCGTCACCGGTATTCCCGGTGTGAATTATGCGGTGACTTCCAATGGGGCCGCAGTTGTGAATTTGAAAACAGGTGAAGTGATCAGTAACAATTATATCGGAGCCGGCAGCGTTAATAAAATAATGCACAAGATCACCCGTAGAAACATATTTTGTGAAATTTATTATCAAGGGCAATCTTATGCAGAACACCGCTATTTTGCAAAGCTTATTCCCACAAAAACCTTTCCCCAGGGATTAATCGATATGATTAAGAGTAAATCCAAACCGGTGGACAGTATTTTAGAATTTACCCTGGCCCATGCCTCAGAAATTGAAAAAATCAATATTCCGTTGTTAAGCGATCAAAACCATCGGAATTTATGGCAAAAGTTTTCCCGGATTAAAGGGGTTACCTTAACCAGTGCCATTGCCAATAATATTGAAGTGAATCATCACTCCGCCAATAAGGGCGAAGGCTTAAAGCAAATTTGTAAGATTTTGAACCTGGAAGCTAAAAACGTCATGGCCATCGGGGACAGCGATAATGATCTTCGGATGCTTCAATTTGCCGGTCTAGGTGTCGCCATGGGAAACGCACCGGACGAACTAAAAGCGATAACCGACAAAGTGACCCTTTCCTGCAAAGAAGATGGCGTAGCCCATGCCATTGAGAAATATGCTCTTGCATAGAAAAAATGACTAAAAAGGAGAATATAAATAATGAATAAACAAGCGATCAATTCAAAAAAAGCGCCAGCAGCTCTAGGTCCATATTCACACGCCATTTTAGCGGGAGAAACCCTTTATGTTTCCGGACAATTGGGACTGGATTCGGAATCAGGAGCTTTAGAGGTGGGAGTGGAAGCTCAGGCAAAAAAAGCGTTGGATAATTTATCGGCTATTTTAGAAACCGCGGGGTTGACCAAGGCAAATATTGTAAAAACAACGATATTTTTAACAGAGATCAGTGATTTCACAGCGGTTAATGCCATTTACGCCGATTATTTTCAAGAAATCGAAGCATACCCGGCACGTTCCTGCGTTGCGGTCGGGGCTTTACCGAAATGGGCACTATTCGAAATCGAAGCCATTGCTGTAAAATGAATAGTCGATCCAAATAAATAGGAATGAGGGAAGTCTCACTAAAAATAATTCGCAGCCAGATCCATAAAGAAGTCCCATTTATCTATAACGACAAATTTTATTTATATGTTTACTTTCTATGTAAATGATGTTATATTTATATTAACAATTCTCATTTTCACAATAATTTCCAAAAAGACCCTAGGCATTGCCTGGGGTCTTACCCTTTTTTGGAAACAAGGGTAAGTCTTAAATAAATCTTTTATCACTATATTCGGCTCTGATGAATTTACAAATCCACAAAAATAGCATATAATACTTTAATAAGAAATTTAAATGCTCGTTGTTATTTTTTTTAGAGAAATTTTGAAATAAAAGATAGAAATCGAGGTGCAATATGACGCATCAGTTAAAAAAAGAAAATTTACCTGAGCATATCGCCATTATTATGGATGGCAACGGACGTTGGGCGCAAGCAAAAAAACGCCCGCGATTATTTGGGCACAATGCGGGAATGAAAACACTAAGGAAAATCGTTAGAGCATCATCGGATGCTGGAATAAAAATACTCACAGTTTACGCTTTTTCCACTGAAAACTGGAAACGAAGCCCGGAAGAAGTCGATGGACTCATGAACATCGCAGTGGAATACTTTAAAAAAGAAGTCGGGGAACTCCACCAGAATAATGTGAAAATCCAAGTGATTGGAGACATCAATGGCCTCAACGCTAAAGTCCAAAAAGCCGCAAAGAATGCCATGGACATCACAGCGAACAATACCGGCCTTGTTTTTAACGTGGCTTTAAATTATGGCTCTCGAAATGAAATCGTTCATGCCGTCAAGGCTTTAATTGAGCAAGGCGTTTTACCTGAGGAAGTCACAGAAAATCGATTAAATGAAGAACTCTATACCAAAGGGCTGGGTGATCCTGATTTACTGATTCGAACCGGCGGAGAAAGTCGCCTGAGCAATTTTATGCTTTGGCAAATCGCCTATACCGAATTGTTATTCATTGATACTTATTGGCCTGATTTCAACAAAGAAGAGTATTATAATCTCATAGAAATATATCAGAAAAGAAATCGACGATTTGGAACTGCCTAGGAAAAAGGCAAAGGAGAAGACAATGCGCACTCGAGTATGGACAGGAATTATTGGGATCCCACTGCTTATTTTTATTTTGCACACCGGAGGTTTAATTCTGGTGATTGGAGTGAGCTTCCTTACCTTTGCAGGAGTTATGGAATACACCAACGCCATAAACCGAGCAATTCGCCCAAAAATAAACTTGGGTTTTATGCTAATATTAGCGGCGATGCTAACCATCACCATTAAGCTTGACTATTATTTTCTAATGCCGGTATTGCTGATTGCTTTTATTGCCATATTCTGCTATGAAATATTATCAGGAAATGTGGGTATTCAGCGGGGGAGCGCCATGCTCTTTGGGCTGATTTATGTACCGGTGATGTTTGGGTATTTGTTCTTGTTTGAAAACCTCCAAAATGGGGTTTATTATTTATGGATGATTTTTATTATCGCCTTTTCCACGGATACCGCCGCTTATTTTGTCGGCAAATCCATGGGAAAAACACATTTTGCACCAAGGATTAGTCCGAAAAAAACCGTTGCGGGCTTAGTTGGCGGCATTATCGCTGCGGCCATATGCACCATGATTTATGGCGTTGTTCTGGGAATTTTTTTTGGTTTTGTGCTACCCTGGTATTTATACCTGGCACTTGGTGTGGTCGCAAGTATCGCCGGTCAATGTGGAGATCTCACCGCATCCCTGCTTAAGCGCAGAGTCAAAATAAAAGATTTCGGAAGTATTTTACCCGGTCATGGAGGGATTCTTGATCGCTTTGACAGTATCTTGTTTATCATCCCTCTCATTTATATCTTTGCCAGCCTCACTGCTGACATCGTCTAGGAGAAGCCTTGAATTTTATTACAATATTAATCACACTGTTAATCTTAAGTGTCCTGGTTGTGGTTCACGAACTGGGACATTTTTTGGCTGCGAAAAAAACCGGCGTATTGGTTGAAGAATTTGCCATTGGCATGGGTCCCAGGCTTTTTGGTCATCAAGGGAAAGAAACCCTGTTTACTATCAGAGCGATACCCATTGGCGGTTTTTGCAAAATGCGTGGAGAAGAACCAAAACTGGATGAGGAAGGCAAAATTATTCCGAAAGATCCTGATTTTGTACCTGATGTAAGAAGTTATGAATCAAAAACCCAATGGCAAAAGCTGTTTATTTTAGTAGCCGGATCTTTGATGAATATGATTTTCGCATGGGTTCTGCTTTTTATTATTTCATTGGTCATGGGTCAGATGAATTTTATCCAGGCCATTGCCAATGCTTCGCTTAATACCTGGCGGTTTGCCGGACTGATTTTCCAATCCTTTGCTATGCTGTTCACTGGTCAAATTGGGTTTGATAACCTTGCCGGTCCCATTGGCATGGTGTCCATGGTAGGCACCTTTATGAATCAAGGGGTCATGATTGTCATGGCTTTTACCGCCATGCTCAGCGTTAACCTCGGAATCATTAATATGTTTCCCATTCCGGCATTGGATGGCGGCAGGTTTTTTGTCATCATCATTGAATTGATTACCCGACGAAAATTCAGTCCTGAATTAGAAAATAAAATTAATTATTTTGGATTTTTCGCATTAATAATATTAGCAATCATCATCGCAGTCAATGACATTATGCGACTGGCGTCCTAGGAGAACTTATGTTGAAAAATCGGAAAAACACCAAGGTGGTCACCATTGGAAATGTGACCATTGGCGGGGAAACCCCCATTGCCATTCAGTCCATGACCAACACCGACACCCGAAATGTAAAAGCCACCATTGCCCAGATCCAGGCTCTCGAAAACGCCGGCTGCGAAATTGTTCGGGTGGCGGTACCGGATCAGGAAGCAGCCAATGCCATCAAGGAAATTAAAAAAGGGATTCAACTGCCGCTGGTCGCGGACATTCATTTTGACTATAAACTGGCTTTGACCGCCATGGAAAATGGTGTGGACAAGCTGCGCATCAATCCCGGTAATATCGGTTCTGAAAAAGGTGTTCGGGAAATCATTGCCATGGCCACCGAGCGTCACATTCCCATTCGTATTGGAGTCAATGCCGGTTCTCTGGAAAAAGAGATTTTAGAAAAAAATCAGGGCCAGGCCACAGCAAAGGGAATGGTGGAGTCCGCAAAAAAACACATTCAGCTTTTAGAAGATGCCGGGTTTGATAATATTGTGGTGTCCATGAAAGCCTCGGATGTACGACTGACCATTGAAGCCTATGAACTTTTCGCCGGAGAATACCATTATCCGCTGCATTTAGGCATTACCGAAGCGGGAATTTTAAGAACCTCAGCGGTGAAATCCGCCATCGGCATTGGGTACCTGCTTCTCAACGGAATCGGTGACACCATGAGGGTATCAGTCACCGGAGATCCATTGGAAGAAATAGACGTCGCCCGGGACATTCTAAAAACCATCGGCCTTTATGAAGGCAAAAAAGGAATGGTCGAAGTTATTTCGTGCCCAACCTGCGGCCGAACAGAAATAGACCTGATTGGCATTGCCAACCAAATGAATGAACGTCTTCTTCATGTGGAAAAAAATATTACCGTGGCGGTGATGGGGTGTATTGTCAACGGCCCCGGCGAAGGCAAAGCAGCGGACATTGGCATTGCCGGCGGAAAAAATAAAGCTGTATTATTTAAAAAAGGCGAAATTATCCGAAGTTTAAAAGAAGATGAAATCATTTCAGTCCTAATGGAAGAAATAGAAAAAATGTGAGGTGACCCTTGAGTATATTAACTCAACGCCAAGAGCGTTATCAAAAAGTGATTGATGAATACCGATTAGTAACAGATAGCATAGAAATCAATTCCAACCAGGGGGAATTGATTTTTAAGTTTTCATGCCCTAAAAAAGAAACCAATACCGAGTTCATCGAAACCGAGCTGGGAAAAATATTCGACTATGTGGAAGACTTGAAAATCGAAGTTGCCCCGCGCATTTATCAAAATGGCGAAGCCCTTCTGTTAGCCGATAGTCCCGGAGTGACCGATCTTTTAACCACCATTAACCCGAAAGTCACCAACATTCTTTTAATTAATACCTTGATGGCCGAAGGAAATACATTTTTCGTCCGGGGACGCTCCACCGGAACCTTGGATGGCGAAGCCCTGGCGATTTTTAAGAATCGTTTTAAACGTCTGGTTTCAGAAAACTATGGTTTGGAATCCGAACTGGTGGTGCGGTTTTCAGATAATGAGGCAGTGGCTGAAAAAGGAGAAGAAGATTTGCAAAAGCGCCTGGCAACCATCAAACCGGTGGCGGCGAAAACAGATCCGAAAAAGAATCTCCCCAAAGCTGAAAAGCCCGGAGATGTGGTTCTGGGAAAAAAAATCACCAAGCCCATTATCCCTTTAAGCGAAATTGATTTTAGTGATAACGGTCACTCCGAAGGGGGAACCTTTGTTTTTAAGGGCTGGGCTTTTGGGGTCAATACCCGAGCCTTGAAAAACAACAAAACCCTTTTAACTTTTAATATCACCGATAATACCGGAAGCATTTCCTGTAAAATCTTTACGGATAAACAAGAAGTGATTAACGGCATCAGCAATGACAACTGGTATCTCATCGAGGGGAAAATCAATTATGATGAATATTCCCAGGAACTCCTGCTGCACCCACGCAACATCAACCTGTCCCGGGAAATCATCCGTACCGACGATGCCCCGGAAAAACGGGTTGAGCTGCATATTCACAGCCAATTCAGTGCCATGGATGCCGTAAGTAAGGTTGAAAAAATCATGAAACAGGCTTCCGACTTCGGCCATGACACCATTGGCATTACCGACCATGGGGTGCTCCAAGCCTACCCTGAAATGATGGAGTACGGAAAAAAGAAAAAAATCAAAGTTCTTTACGGCGTGGAAGGGTATCTGGTGGAAGATCAGCTGAATATGGTTTTTGGAGAACAGGATGAAGTATTTTCCGGGGACTTTATTTTTTTTGACTTGGAAACAACCGGATTGATTCCCGGAAACCATAAAATCATTGAAATTGCGGCGGTTAAGATTAAAAACAAACAGATCATTGACAGTTTCACAAAATTAATCAATCCCCACTGTCAAATACCGGCATTTATTACCAATCTTACCGGCATTACCAACCAAATGGTCGAAGAAGGCATGGAAGAGGCCGATGCCTTACAAGACTTTCTCGATTTTGCCGGAGAGTCTATTTTAGTCGCCCATAATGCTCCCTTTGATATGAGCTTTCTTTCAAAAGCCCTGTTAGACCATAAGTTTCAAAGAGAAAGTACGGCCGTGGATACCCTGGCCATGGCCAGATGCCTGTTAACTCAAATAAACAAGCATAATCTCAAAAAGCTCTGCAGCTTTTTTAAAATTGATATGGGAAACCATCATCGAGCCCTGGACGACGCCATGGCATCCGCCAAGGTTTATGTTAAGCTTCTTGATCTGGCCGAGAAAAAAGGGTGCACCTCCATTCAGACGTTAAATACACTGTCCACCAGAGAACGCAGTATTCGCATTAACAATACCAACCACATTATTATTTATGCGAAAAACCAGGCCGGGATTAAAGATCTTTATCGACTGGTATCCGAGTCCCATTTAAATTATTTTTACAAAAAGCCGCGCATTCCAAAATCCCTATTGGCCGAAAGCCGGAAAAATCTTTTAATCGGTTCAGCCTGTGAAGCCGGCGAACTATTTACCGCTTTCGTCAATAATAAATCCCACGGCGAATTGGTTCAAATTGCGAATTTCTACGATTATCTGGAAATTCAGCCCCTGGGAAATAACCAGTACCTTATTGACAAAAACAGCGTTCCCGACGTGCAAGCCCTGATAAACATTAACAAAGGCATCATTGCCTTGGGAAAAAGCCTGAATAAGCTGGTGGTTGCCACCGGGGATGTTCACTTTGTCAATAAAGCGGATTCCCTGTATCGTGAAATTTTATTTTCCGGCCAGGGCTATAAAGATGCGAAAAAACAACCGCCCTTATACTACCGAACCACCGATGAAATGTTGGCGGAATTCAGCTATCTGGATGACGCCACCGCCAGAGAAGTTGTCATCGAGAATCCGCGAAAAATTGCCGACATGATGGATGCCGTTTTGCCCATTCCCGATGGGACTTTCCCGCCCATTATTGAAGGGTCAGACGATGAAATCAGGGAAATGGTGGAAGTCCAGGCCAAAGAGCTCTTTGGCCATCCCTTACCGGAAATTGTCGAAAAGCGCATTAAAAAAGAATTGGATTCCATTATCGGCAATGGCTACTCCGTGCTTTACCTGATCGCCCAAAAACTGGTGCACCATTCCATGGAAGACGGCTATTTAGTCGGTTCCCGAGGGTCCGTGGGTTCCTCTTTTGTGGCCACGCTGTGTGGGATTACCGAGGTTAACCCTTTGGCTCCCCATTACCGGTGTCCCCAGTGCAAGCACTCCGAATTTTTTGACAGCAACGAAGTCGGTGTCGGCCCGGATTTAAAAGATGCCCTGTGTCCCCAGTGTCAGACCAAAATGGCTAAAGACGGCTTTGATATTCCCTTTGAAACCTTCCTGGGCTTTGAAGGCGATAAAGAACCGGATATTGACCTTAACTTCTCAGGGGATAATCAGGCCGAAGCCCATCGCTATACCGAAGTTCTTTTTGGCAAAGGAAAAGTGTTTCGGGCCGGCACCATTTCAACCATTGCCGATAAAACCGCCTATGGCTTCGTGAAAAATTACTATGAGGAAAATGACATCAAAGTACCAAAGGCCGAACTCGATCGGGTCATCAGCTGCTGTGCCGGCGTGAAAAAAACAACTGGGCAGCATCCCGGCGGGATTATGGTTGTTCCCACCTATAAGGACATTTATGATTTCTGCCCGGTGCAGCATCCCGCCGATGATACCGAAAGCGATACCATCACCACGCATTTCGCCTATGAATCCATCAGTGGCCGAATGTTAAAACTTGATATTCTGGGCCATGATGATCCCACCATGCTAAAAATGCTCAAAGACCTCACCGGTATCGATTCAGTCACGATCCCTTTGGATGATGAAAAAACGATGAGTCTTTTCACCTCCACCGAGGCCCTTGAGTTAATCGATTCCGATTTTGAATCACCACTGGGAGTCTGCGGGATTCCCGAGTTCGGTACCAGCTTTGTCAGGGAAATGCTGCTGGACACAAAACCCACCGCCTTTTCAGACCTGATTCGAATTTCAGGGTTATCCCATGGTACCGATGTCTGGCTGAATAATGCCCAGGATTTAATCCGGGATAAAAAAGCCACCATCAAAGAAGCCATTTGTACCCGTGATGATATTATGCTTTATCTCATTTACGCCGGCCTCGAAGCCAAAACCGCCTTTACCATCATGGAAGCCGTTCGAAAAGGAAAAGGATTAAAGCCCGAATGGGAAGACGCTATGAAAAAGAACAAAGTCCCGGGATGGTACATTGATTCCTGTAAAAAAATCAAGTATATGTTCCCGAAAGCCCATGCCGCCGCCTATGTCACCATGGCCTTTCGCATCGCCTGGTACAAAGTCTATTATCCCTTAGCCTACTACGCCACCTACTTCACGGTTCGCGCCAGCGAATTTGATGCCCAGCTCATCAGCCAGGGAAAAGGTCACGTGCTATCCATGATGAATCATATCAGAGCGGTTGGGAACAAGGCCTCCAACAAGGAAAAAAACCTCCTCACCGTTTTAGAAATCGCCCATGAAATGATGTGTCGTGGCTATACCTTTAAGAATGTGGATGTCTACGAATCAAACCATACCCAATTTCGCATTGTCGGCAATGCCCTGCTGCCGCCCCTCAACGCCCTGGAAGGCATTGGCGATAAAGCCGCCCAGCGCATCTTCGAAGAAGGACAGCTCCGCCCCTACATGTCCCGGGAAGATTTGCAGGTGCGCACAAAAATAGGCAAGTCCGTCATCGAAACACTGGAAAAACAAGGCTGCCTGAACCAGCTCCCAGCCTCAAACCAGATCACCTTCTTTTAGAAGCTAAATACATTGGATTCCCACCACTACCAAATTCCACCCTGTAGGGGCGGATAGTATCCGCCCAAAACGTAATGGGAAACTAAACGTAAATATTTAACCACAACGTCTGCTGGCGATAAATAATCGTCCATTCAGATTTCAATATCAATTGCAGTCAAATTCAGCGCTTTGCCACCGACTCGGACTTCTGCTATGTCATTATTTTCAATCCTAAGAGATACATTGATTTCTGATGGCTTTTTCATGGCTTCACCCTGTTCGAAGATGAGATGACTGGCTTCGGCAGAACTAATTTTTCCGTATTTAAACAAATAGCACGCCAGAGCACCGTTAGAGGTGCCGGTGGCCGATTCTTCGGGAATCTCTACCAGCGGAGCAAAGTTTCGGCAATGAGCACTTACATACCCCAATGATTCAAGGCTAAAAACATGATAGCCAACGACGTCATATTTCCGGCTGAGTTCCTTAATTTTTTTAAAGTCCGGGTTAATGGCATTGAGGATCTCCCTGGTTTTAACCGGAATAAGGATATCTTTTAACCCCGTTGAAACAACTTGCACCGGCAATGCTGCTGCCATTTCCAGCCTGGAAATATTCAGAGAATCAGCAATTCCTTTCGTATCCAGGGTTTCATAAAAGTTAGGAAGTCTTTGAGTCATCATAACTGACAAGTCTTCTTTTACTTCCACATTTAAAACCCCAGCCCTGGTTTCCTGAGTATAATGGCCGGGTTTAATAATCCCAAGGCTTGCCAGAGCAGAAAAGGTTCCCACCGTGGCATGGCCGCACAAATCAATCTCTTCATTGGGAGTGAAAAACCGCAGCTTAAAATCTGCACAATCCGATGTAAGAACAAAGGCAGTTTCACTAAATCTCAGGTGAGCCGCTATTTTTTTAAACTCATTTTCAGTAAGCCTGTCTGCATCCATAACGACGCCAGCAGGATTTCCGCCTTCAGCTGTTTTAGCAAAGGCATTGATACGATATGCTTTTATTTTCATTATTTACTCCAATCAAATTATCACAGTGTTTATACAATTATACACTAAATTTCATCCAGGATAACATACAAAAACAATGTCATATCATTAGAAAAAAATAAATGTCAGAGCAGAAAAAAACTTTGCTGTAAAATAAAAAAAGCGACTCAGAAGTTATGAGTCGCTTTTTTATACCCTACAACGTTTGGAGTATTGCTTTACGTTGATTTATGATCCAACCGTTATTTTATGCCGATGGCGATTTGTCGGGCCCAGTCATCGGATGCCAGAACGTCATCGAGGCTGGGGTTGGCAATGACGGAATGCTTGTCCATGACCATGCGGTTAATCCGGGGGATATCCACGAAACGGATTTCCTCATTTAAGAACCGGGCCACCGATACTTCATTGGCGGCATTAAGAACGCAGGTCATCGACCCGCCAACGGCCAGGGCATCATAGGCCAGCTGTAAACAGGGGAAAGTCCTCAGATCCGGTTCTTCAAAAGTTAATTCACGGATCTGGTGAAAATCCAGAGACTGTCGCTCATTGGAAATACGATCGGGATAGAAGAAAGCGATTTGAATGGGCAGAGCCATATCCGGCATTCCCAGTTGAGCGATGGTGGAATGATCAACAAATTCCACCATCGAGTGAATAATGCTCTGGGGATGCACCACCACATCGATTTGCTCATTGCGTAAATCAAAAAGCCATTTTGCCTCAATCACTTCCAGGCCTTTATTCATTAGGGTGGCGGAATCAATGGTGATTTTTTTTCCCATCGACCAGTTGGGGTGTTTAAGAGCCTGGTCAAGGGTTACCGCCTGAAGCTGCTTCCAGGTTTTTCCCCGGAAAGGCCCACCGGAGGCCGTAATGATAATCCGATCAATTTCTTCATGTTTATTTCCCATTAAGCATTGGAAAATGGCGCAGTGTTCACTGTCCACCGGCAACATAGCTACGCCTTTTGCCGCGGCGGCATCCATGACGATTTTCCCCGCCGCCACCAGGGTTTCCTTGTTGGCCAAAGCAATATCAATGCCTTTTTCAATGGCCGCCAGAGTGGGGCGCAAACCAATCATGCCGGATACCGCGGTGAGCAGCATATCTATGCCCGGGGCGGTGGCTACCGCAATCAGCCCGTCAATGCCGGTGACCACACAAGTCGTATTTCCCTTGGCTTTCAGCCGTTTTTCAAGGATCAGGGCACAATCTTTATTCATGACGCAAACGATGGCGGGATGATATTTTTCAATTTGTTTTTCTAATAAACCAATACTGGTATTGGTAGACAAACCAACAACATTTAAGGATTCACTGTTTTCTGATACGACTTCCAGAGACTGGGTGCCAATGGACCCAGTGGAGCCGATGATGCTGATATTTTTCATTATTCAATACCTCGTTTATTCATGTTGGATTTTAAAAAATCAACATTTGTTCAGGTTTATTATATCATAATTTCGTCTGATATGAGTAAAATATGACGCCATTCGATATAAATTTAAGAGGGGCATCAGTAAAGAAATTGGGATAAAGTAAGAATTAATTTCAATAATGTATCCATAGGAAGTAAAATATTCCATTTATTCCCAGAATGCTTTGGAATATAATCATTTAAACGAATAAAATTTGGAGGTGTTATTATGGCAAAAACCTATTATTTTCCACCGATCGTGATTATGGGACCAGGTGCAATCGAATTAATCGTTCCGGAAATTCTAAGAATGAACGTCAAGAAAGCCCTTGTGGTAACCGATAAAGTGCTCATCAAAGCCGGCGTTGTACAAATGGTTCTTGATGTATTAGACGGGGCTAAATTTCCCTATGCCTTATTTTCAGAGGTAAAACCCAACCCAACCGTGACCAATGTCAATGCCGGTTATCAGGCACTGCTTGATAATGAATGCGATTATGTCATTTCAATCGGTGGCGGCTCACCCCAGGATACAGGGAAAGGCGTTGCTATACTGGCAACTAATCCCGGCGATCTTCGTGACTATGAAGGCGTTGGCAAAACAGCTAATAAAGCCATTCCAATTGTAGCCATTAACACCACCGCCGGAACAGCCAGTGAAGCAACCATTAACTATGTAATTACCGATGAAGAACGTAAACTGAAAATGGTTATTGCTGATCCTAACAGTATTGCAACCGTTGCTGTTAACGATCCTGTGCTGATGATAAAAATGCCTGCTTCTCTCACAGCAGCAACCGGGATGGATGCCTTAACCCATGCCGTTGAAGGTTACACCACTGCCGGAGCAACCCCATTTACCGATCTTTTCAATCTAGAAGCCATCAAAGTTATTTCTGCCAGCCTCAGAACGGCAGTCAGCGATGGCGATGATTTAGATGTCCGTGATCAAATGGCCTATGGTCAGTTTGTTACCGGGATGGGATTCTCCAATGGCGGCCTTGGCATTGTTCACTCCATGGCTCATCAGCTGGGTGGATTCTACGATTTACCCCATGGCGTTTGTAATGCCATTTTGCTTCCCTATGTTGTGCAATACAATGCCGAAGCCGTTGGCGATCGCCTAAAAGCCATTGCCGTAGCCATGGGTGTTGATATCAGCCGTCGGGAACCTAGAGAAATTAATATTATGGCCATTGACGCCATTAAAAAATTGTCCAGGGATGTTGGTATTCCAGCCGGACTTAAAGAAATTGGCGTTAAAGAAGCTGATTTCTCAGTACTTGCAGACATGGCTCTGGCCGATATCTGCACCGGCGGCAATCCTAAGTGTCCGACCAAAGAAGATGTTACAGCCATTTACAAAGCCGCTTTTTAAACTGACCAATCCTGTCCCGGGGACAATGGACAATCGTTGTCGGCTGCATGTTCGTACAGGCTAACGCCTGTTCGCCATGATGCCGACAACTGATATTACGATTGTCCCCGGGACAACCTTTGTAAATTTCGTCCAAGACTTAGCTCCCTGAATTTCAGGGAGCTTTTTT
The DNA here is from genome assembly GCA_016650045.1 of Eubacteriaceae bacterium. Classification (GTDB taxonomy): domain Bacteria; phylum Bacillota; class Clostridia; order Eubacteriales; family Eubacteriaceae; genus Acetobacterium. Next base: position 83,989 of record JAENWK010000002.1, read on the forward strand.
TGACGATTTTTTTCGTTTCACCAAGTTTAATTCGAAAAAACACAGCATCCTTATGCGAAAAATGATATAATAAAACATTAAAATAATTGTTGAAAATAATAAAAATTCAGATAGAGGAGGCAAAGCGGATGCTGACAACTTTTATACACACTGGTGATTTTCACCTGGGCCGACCCTTTACCTTTAAACAACAGGGAAATTATTACGGTAAAAATAAACGAAAAGAACTGTGGGCAGCCTTTGAATTTACTATTCAATTTGCCAATGAAATGAAAATACCACTTTTGTTGATCACAGGGGATCTGTTTGACTCAGTGAACGTTTTATCCATGGATGTGAAACGGGTCGCCGAAGCCTTCGGCACACTGACAGAAACCCAGGTGGTGATTATCACCGGCAATCACGATTATCACGGCGATAACTCTCCTTATAATAAGGCGGTTTGGCCAAAAAATGTTTATATCTTTAAAAAAGATACCTTTAGATCCGTTTATATTGAAGGTTTGAACACTGAAATTTTTGGAATGTCCTGGGTGAAAAATGAGTATCGGGAGTTTCCGGAAAGATCCTTTAATGCCATCAAACTTCAGGATACCCGGTACAATATTCTCATGGTCCATGGGGAAGTTGGGGGCCAGGGCTCTTATCTGCCTTTAGACCTCAAGCTTTTGGAAAGCAAAGGCTTTAATGCCATTGTCCTGGGACACATTCATAAACCGGGAATGGCCCCGGGAAACGTTGCCTATTGCGGTTCTCCGGTGCCCCTTAATTTTGGCGAAACCGGCGACCATGGGTTTTTAGTATCCCGGATTAAAACCGATTATGAGAACTATCAGTTTCATACCACCAATGGATTAAACCCCATTGCGTCAAGGGGTTATCAAAAAAGAGACATCCCGATCACACCGGAGCATTCATACAATGACATCATCGAAAAAGTGCTGAATTGTGACACCAAAGAAAACCGGCGCCAGGACTTTTACCGGATTTGTTTGACCGGCTTTATCGATCCGGAAATACAGCTGGACTGGATTAACGAAGATTTAGAAGATGAGTTTTATTATGTGGAAACCGATACATCACAGCTGGAACTGGAAATTGATATTGAACAGTTATTGGCGGAGAATCAAAACAACGAACTGGGCCAATTTTTAAAAGCCCTGGAAAATATTGTGGATCCGGAAGTCAGAAAAAAAGCCATGATTTACAGCATTGAAGCCATGGTGGGAGAGGGTGTTTTAAGATGAAAATAAAAACCCTGACAATGAATGCTTTTGGAAAATTTAAAAACAAAACCATTGCTCTGGAACCCGGCTTAAACATCATCCAGGGAAATAACGAAGCCGGGAAAACAACGGCTCAGGCATTTATTCAAGGCATGTATTTTGGCTTTTACAAACCCTATCGAAAAAAGAAAACCTATGGTTTGGAATATGAAAAATATCTGCCCTGGGAACAGCTGAATTACAGCGGCGCTTTGATTTATGAGGTCAATGGCCGTGAAATCCGCTTGGAACGGAATTTTCTAAGAGGCAAAGACAGCCTGATTATCTACGATAATACAACCGGGGAAGACATTACCGAAGGCTTTCAATATGATGGTGTCATTCGCCAACACCTGCCCCTGGCGGAACTTGACATGACCCCGGGGATTTATAACAGCACCGTGAACATCCGGCAGCTGCCCGTTGAAATCGAACCCGGTCCCCAGGAAGAAATCAGAGAATGCTATCTTAAAATGCAGCGGTCTGATGGCAATGATATGAATCTCAAAGGCATTGCCCGGCGACTGGAAGAAAAAAAGAAAAACATTGGCAGGTCAGGTCAAAGCAAATCCAAAGTCGGATTGGCCATTCGCAAACGCGACGATCTTCTTATCGCCCTCAAAGAAGGGGAAGAAGCCTATGCCAAAGTAGCCTTGAATCAGGAAACTATTGTGCGCTACCAAAAAAGAATGGAAAAAATTGAAACCGAGAATGATTTTTTTGTTCAGGAAACAGCAGTGAACCATAAAAGAGAATTGCTCCAGACTTATGAAAAAATTACCGAACTCGAAAAAGAAAACACCCAGCTCGCTGAAAATATCAAAGGCTGGGAAAAGCTCCAATGTTTTACCTATGATAAATTAGAAGGCCTTAAGGCCATTGAAAATCAAATTGAACGTCTCACCGATCAGATGAATTATATCGAAAAAGAAATGAACGATCTGGAATTTCATTTAAAAAGTATTCGCCAAAAGGAAGAATCCAAACGTCTTTGTCTGAATGGGAAAAACTGGGAAAGCATTTGCGAAGATTACGAAACCTTTATTGAGAATAAGGCATCACCCGATGAGGCCAATAAAAAATCCACCAGAAGTCTTGGTGTTCTTTTGGCCGGACTCATCCTTGTCGGCATTGGCCTGGCAGGAACCATGATGAACGGTTCCTGCCAAGTCAGCGAAAGTCTGGGAAATGTTTTTCTAACCCTGGGCATCGCCATGACCCTGGTCGGGGTCATCGGTGCGGGATTATTGGCCGTCACCATTTCTAAAAGCAGAAAAGAACAGAAAATCAGAGCAAATAATGGGGTTTCGGAGTCCATTCTCGAAAAATATGAGACGGACACCCAGGAAGACTTTATCAATTATTTTAAAAAGGCATCGCGAAGCCAAAAAGAACTGGAACAAATGAAAAACGAAGGCGAACTCCTGTCGGTTCAGCAATCCCGTCGTCAGGCAGGGTTTGAAGTTTTGTTTGAACAACGTCGCGGGATTTTAAAAGATTTTAAAACCCAATTAGCAAAATTTGGGGTACCATCCGTTGAAGTTTATGCCAAAGGCTGCAAAAAAAGCCAACAAACAGAGGAAATGAAACTGCACTTTAATACCAATCTGCGCTTACTGGAAGGCCTGTACGAAACCGTCAATGCCGGAAAAATAGCCGGCGGCAACAGTCTCTGGGATAAAGCGCCGCCACAGGCGGAAGAACTTTTGAAACTGGGGAAAGAAATTGCCCGGCTTGAAGGCGAAAACAATACCCTTATGGAAGGGGTCAGCCTGCCCGTGGAAACAACGGAGGCCCTTAAAACCCTTAATTCTCAAATTGATGCCTGTGACCTGGAAATAAGGGCCTGTGACGCCGCACTTGAAATCCTTGAAAAAATTCAAAAAGAGTCCCATCAGGATTCGGCACCGGAGCTTAATCAGCACATTGGTGCTATTTTAGGCGAACTTACCCAACATTACCAAGGGGTGAAAATTGATGAAACCATGAAAGTGAAAGTGGTGGATCCTTTGGTTGGGAATTTCAGGGATGCGGAACAGCTGAGTGCCGGCACCATGGATCAGGTTCACTTCGCTTTTCGCTACGGCATCAGCGATGTGCTCAACCGGGATATGCCCTTTATATTGGATGAACCCTTTGCACGCTATGACCATCAGCGAAAAACCCAGGCCCTTAAATTACTGGGAGAACTGAGCCAGCGGGAACAGGTCATTCTGTTTACCTGTGGCGATGGCGAAGGCCAAATCCTGGATGCTCTGGGGGTTGCCTATCACAGTATTCAACTTTAGCATCACAAATACTTGAAAAACATTAAAATTTCCCCTAAATTTATTCCTTAAATTTAATAAAATCCTTTATAATGCTTAAATGGGAACATAACCAAAAAGAAGGAGAGTGGATTTGTGAAATTAAGTCAAGTTAGAGAACTTCTCAACGCTGTTGTTTTGACCGGAGAAAATCACCTTGATGATGAGGTTTATGTCGGTTTCGGCTGCGATCTCATGAGTGATGTCCTGTGCTATGCCAAAGAAGGTGCGGTCTTACTCACTGGTCTATCAAACAAACAGGTCCTCAATACGGCAGAAATGGCCAATATGAACAGCATTGTTTTTGTGCGAAACAAGGTTCCCAACAATGAGATCCTTGAACTGGCAAGGGAAATGGATATCCTGACGATGACCACAAAACTCATCCTCTTTGAATGCTGTGGGATTCTTTACGAACATGGCCTTAAGGGGGCGAACCTCAGTTGAGCTATGAACTCGTCTTTGATGTCAAACGAGGAGATTTTGATAAAGCCGGAGAAGCCTCCCGTAAAATCAAGCATACCCTCCAGCAGCTGGGTGTCAGCAATCGTATTATCCGAAAAATTTCCATCGCCGGCTATGAAGGTGAAATGAATCTTGCCATTCATTCGCTGGGCGGAAAAATCATCCTGGCGGTTGGAGAAAATAAGCTGACCCTGACCATTGAGGACGTTGGCCCGGGGATTCCCGATATTAAACTGGCAATGACCGAAGGATTTTCTACTGCCGGAGATGAAGTGCGTTCGATGGGATTTGGCGCCGGAATGGGTCTCACCAACATGGTGAAAAACGCTGATGCATTTGAAATCACCTCTGAAATTAATGAGGGAACCAAAATTGTGATGAATTTTATCATTCAATAATTTGCGAAAGGAAGGGACTTCTTGTGGAAAAATTACTTCATTCTGTCTATCTCGATGAAGAAAAATGCTTGGGTTGCACCACCTGTCTGAGAAATTGCCCAACCGGGGCAATTCGCGTTCGCGGCGGAAAAGCAACCATTATTGAGTCGAAATGTATTGATTGTGGGGAATGCATACGCATTTGTCCCCACAAAGCAAAATTAGCAAAAACCGATCCCCTTTCAAAAATAAATGACTATAAATACAAGGTGGCCATTCCGGCCCCGACGATTATTGGTCAATTTAAAACCAAACATTCCATTGATCGGATTCTATCCGCCATTAAATCCCTGGGATTTGACGAAGTGGTCGAGGTTGCCTATGGTGCTGAAGTCGTGGGTCGGGCGCTGAAGTATGAATTTCATGCCAAGCATTATCCCAAACCCCTCATATCCTCGGCCTGTCCTGCGGTTGTCAAACTGATTCAGGTGCGATTTCCCGAACTCACCAAAAATATCTGCCGTCTCACTTCACCCATGGCCCTAACCGCCAGGTTGGTAAGAAAACGGTTGCGCGAACAAACTAACATTAAAAATAGTGATGTGGGTATTTTCTTTATTACCCCCTGTGCGGCAAAAGCCACCATGGTCAATAACCCTTCATCCACAGAAGACGACATGTATGCCAATATTGACGGTGCCATTGCCATTAAGGATGTGTACAATGACATCTCCAGTTTTCTCAATGACGGCACCAAGGCCAACAGTTATTACAATTCAACCCCGGGAGCCTTTAGCTGGGCACTTTCCGGCGGAGAAAGCGATTATCTGAAAAATAAAAATGTTCTCCACGTCGATGGCATTCAAAACGTCATCAATGTTCTTGATGAAATTGAATGCGGAAAACTGGATACCATTGAATTTTTCGAAGGTTTGGCCTGTATCGGCGGTTGCGTTGGCGGGTGTTTAACCGTTGAAAATAATTATGTGGCAAAAATGTACATCCAGGAACGGGCGAAAAATGCCAAACAGACCTCGATTCTTCATATGTCCGAAGAATATGTGAAAGAGGTTTATAATTCCGGAATGATGCATATTAAAGAGCGCATTGTTCCCAGACCGGCCGAGCCCCTGGATCAGGATATCAATAAAGCCATTGCCAAAATGCAGGAAATCGAAGTGCTTGAAAGCCACCTGCCGGGACTTGATTGCGGGTCCTGCGGTGCCCCGGGATGCCGTGCCCTGGCCGAAGACATTGTGACCGGAAAAGCCCGCGAAATCGATTGCGTTTTTGTTCTGAAAGATCGCGTTCTGGAGCTGTCCAAATTATCCAATGAGCTATTACAGCTGGGCCATCCCACCGGAAAAACCAGCGAATAATAAAGAGAGTAGGAGAAACCCATGAAAGTCAGTGAATTATTGCTAAACAAGTCCTTTGTATGTGTCAATCCCCAGGTTGGCATTGAAGGCGACATTGAAAGCGGCTATGTCGGTGATTTGCTAAGCTGGGTCATGGCCAATGCCGGACACAATTGTGCCTGGATTACCATCCAAACCCATGTAAATATTATTGCGGTGGCATCCCTTTTGGAAATGACCTGTGTGATTATTCCAGAAGGGGCAGAAGTTGAAGAGGGAACCCTGAAACGGGCCACTCTGGAAAAGATTCCCATCATCACCACCAATCTCAATGCCTACGAAGCGTGTCAGATTTTGGGAAAAGCAGGCGTGTGAAAAATGCAACGCCTGGCCATTGATCTGCATATTCATTCCGCCCTTTCCCCCTGTGGAGAAGAAGAAATGACACCCAACAATATTGTGAATATGGCAATGATTAAAGAACTTGATTTTATTGCCGTCACCGATCATAATACCGGTAAAAATTTACCAGCCGTTATGGCCGTGGCCAAAGAAATTGGCGAAGGCATTTGTATTCTCCCGGGAATTGAAGTTGCAACCAAAGAAGAAGCCCATGTGCTGGCCTATTTTCCCACCCTGGAGGGCGCCATGGAACTGGATGAAATTCTTTATAAACATTTACCGAATATTATGAATCGGAAGGAACGTTTTGGTCCCCAAACTATTATGGATAAAGACGACAATATCATCGGAGAAGTGGATAAGCTGTTAATCAATGCCACGGACATCGGCATTGATAGGCTTTGGGACATCGTCACCGCCATTGGCGGGGTGATTGTGCCGGCCCATATTGACCGAAAATCTTATAGCCTAATTTCCGCCCTGGGGTTTATTCCGCCAGCTTTGGGTATAAAAACATGCGAAGTTTCCAAAAATGAACCCATTGAAGGCATCAAAGAGCGGTTTTTGTTCTTCAAAGACTACCAATTCATCCATGGATCCGATGCTCACCAGCTGGAAGACATTGCTGAACGGAAATATTTTCTGGATCTGATGGATATGCGGCGAATAAACCTGATCCGTTATCTCGGATAAACAACAATATAATGCGACTAAAAAACGGAAACAGAAATGTTTCTGTGTTTTTTTAAGGAAAAAAGTATATTTGCATTAAAAAAACCACCCTACGGGTAGAATTTCAACCCATATTTAGCCTAGAGGTAAAGGTTTTCATAAAAATAACGGTGTAAAAGAGTAAAAAAAATATCTGTTAAATTTATAACAAATAGTGCTATTTATGTTATAATGACCACGTTAGAAATTATGCGACGAAAAGCGTAAAGGTTTGCACTATTATTTAGGAGGTTTTGAAAATTGGCTGAATTAATACCAGTTGAAAATTTGGACGTAGTAAAGGCAATTGTTGCTGAGCACAGAAATGTGCCAGGTTGTTTAATGCAAATATTGCAGGAAACACAGAACGATTATGGCTATCTGCCACTTGAACTACAAAGAACCATTGCAGATGAATTAGGGATTCCCCTAACAGAAGTATATGGTGTGGCGACATTTTACTCACAGTTTACCCTGAAACCAAAAGGAAAATACAAAATTGGTGTCTGTCTGGGAACAGCTTGTTATGTTAGAGGATCGCAGCCTATTCTTGAAAAAGTTAATAATATTCTTGGTACAGTTGTTGGCGAAACAACGGCTGATGGCAAATGGTCGGTAGATGCAACACGCTGTGTTGGTGCCTGCGGTTTAGCTCCGGTAATGATGATTAACGACGATGTATTTGGACGTTTAACCGTTAAAGAGATCCCCACAATCCTGGAAAAATACTAGTTTAAAAATGAAAGAGTTATCTCTTCATATACTTGATATTACCCAAAATTCAATAAGAGCCGAAGCAATGCTCATATCCCTGACGGTTAATGAATCTTCAGCGGAAAATAACCTGACTATTGTCATCGAAGACAATGGCAAAGGGATTCCTGCAGAGAAGCTTCAAACCATTGCCGATCCTTTTGTCACGTCCAGAACCACCCGAAAAGTCGGGCTGGGATTATCTTTATTTAAAGCGGCAGCTGAAGGCTGCGATGGCTTTTTCGAGATTACTTCGATTCTGGGGGTTGGAACGAAGGTTACCGGGAGTTTCAGAAGGGATCATATCGACCGTGCCCCTCTCGGGAACATGGCGGATACGATTGTTACCATGGTGATGTCCTTTGGAGAGGCTGATCTTTTTTATGAACATAATTGCAATCAACAGAAATTTATAATGGATACACGCGAAATAAAGGAGACCCTGGGAGTTACATCTCTTAACGAACTCGATATTCTTAACTGGATACGGGAATTTGTTAAAGAAGGTCTCGAAGAAATTATGGAGGAAAAATAATATGGCAAAGTCCCTGGCTGAATTAAAAGCGATTCGTGAGAAAAAAATAGACGAAATACAATTACGACATGGCAAAGATGGCTATCGTGTTGTTGTCGGAATGGCAACCTGCGGTATCGCATCCGGCGCCCGTCCGGTCATGATTAAACTCATGGAAGAAGTAGATACGAAAGGCTTGGTAGATGTTACTGTAGCTCAAACCGGTTGTATCGGTTCCTGTCGTCTTGAACCAATTGTTGAAGTATACAATGCCAAAGGCGAAAAAGTAACCTATGTGCATATGACACCTGAAAAGGTTACCAGGGTCGTTGACGAACACTTAGCATTAGGTAAAGTTGTTGAAGAATATACCATGACTGTGGTTGATGGTAAAATCATCGATCCTAATGTTAAGGGTTAATTGAGGAGGAGAAGAACAGATGGCATATAAGCGTTCCCAGATACTGATTTGTGGTGGCACAGGATGTACTTCCTCTGGTTCCATGAATTTGGCAAAAGAATTAAAAAAAGAGTTAGTAAAACACGATATCATTGATGAAATCGAAGTCGTTGTAACCGGTTGCTTTGGCTTGTGTGAACTAGGCCCAGTGGTAATCATATACCCGGAAGGTACCTTCTACAGCCGTGTTGAAGTTGCTGATATCCAAGAATTGGTGGAAGAACATCTTGTCAAAGGTCGTCCACTAAGTAGACTTATTTATACCGAAAAAGGTGATGGACATCATCCATTATCCATTAATGAACTTGGCTTCTTTAAGAAACAAAAACGTATCGCATTAAAAAATTGTGGTGTTATTAATCCCGAAGACATTGATGAATACCTCGGTTTCGGTGGTTACACAGCCATTGAAAAAGTACTGTTAACGATGAGCCCACAAGATGTTATTAACGAAATTAAAGCGTCCGGACTTCGTGGTCGTGGGGGCGGAGGCTTCCCAACCGGCTTAAAATGGCAATTTGCACATGATGCCACTTCCGAAGACGGCGTAAAATACGTTGTCTGTAACGCTGATGAAGGAGATCCCGGCGCATTCATGGATCGTTCCGTATTAGAAGGTGATCCACATTCATTAATCGAAGCCATGGCGATTGCTGCCTATGCTATTGGTTCCTCAAAAGGTTATGTTTATGTACGTGCTGAGTACCCAATCGCCGTAAAACGTCTTCAGATTGCCATTGATCAGGCAAAAGATTACGGTCTGTTAGGAAATAATATTTTTGACACAGATTTCTCATTCGATTTAGAAATTCGTTTAGGCGCCGGCGCATTTGTTTGCGGCGAAGAAACTGCTCTAATGAACTCTATCGAAGGTAAACGTGGTGAACCGCGTCCACGTCCGCCATTCCCAGCTAACAAAGGTCTTTTCGGAAAACCAACGGTTCTCAATAACGTTGAAACCTATGCCAACATTACCGCGATTATCCTTAATGGTGCACAATGGTTTGCTTCCGTCGGAACTGAAAAATCAAAAGGGACTAAAGTATTTGCTTTAGGCGGAAAAATCAACAATACCGGTTTATTAGAAATTCCAATGGGCACAACCCTGAGAGAAATTGTCTATGAAATCGGCGGCGGGATTCCCAACGGACGTGCTTTTAAAGCCGCTCAAACCGGTGGTCCTTCAGGTGGATGTATTCCCGCATCATTACTCGATACAAAAATTGATTACGATAACCTCATCGCCATTGGCTCGATGATGGGTTCCGGTGGTCTCATCGTTATGGATGAAGACAACTGTATGGTTGATGTCGCTCGTTTCTTCCTTGATTTCACCCAGGATGAGTCCTGTGGTAAATGCCCACCATGTCGTATTGGTACCAAAAGAATGCTTGAAATTCTTGAACGTATCTGTGAAGGAAAAGGGATTGAAGGCGATATCGAACGCTTACAGGAACTGGCCGAAGGTATTAAAGCGTCAGCTCTTTGTGGTCTGGGACAAACGGCTCCAAACCCGGTATTGTCAACCATCCATTACTTTAGAGATGAATATGAAGCACATATCTTCGATAAAAAATGTCCAGCAGGGGTTTGTAAACATCTGTTAGATTATACGATCAATGAAGATACCTGTAAAGGTTGTGGCATTTGCGCTAAAAAATGTCCAGTGGAAGCTATTTCCGGAGAAAAGAAAAAACCGTTTAGCATTGATCTTGCAAAATGTATTAAATGTGGATCCTGTATTGAAGCCTGTCCATTCGGCTCCATTTCAAGAGCTTAAGTTAGGAGAGTGGAAATAGATATGAAAGACGTAACTTTTAAAATAAATGGCATGGAATTAACTGTCCCTGAAGGAACAACTGTTCTCGAAGCAGCTAAATTAAAGGATATTGATATCCCAACCCTTTGTTACCTAAAAGGAATCAATGAAATTGGCGCTTGTCGTATGTGTTTGGTTGAAATTGCAGGAGCCAGAGCTCTTCAGGCAGCGTGTGTTTACCCAGTTGCCAACGGCATTGAAGTATTAACAAATTCACCTAAGGTTCGTAAAGCAAGAAAAGTTAACTTAGAACTGATTCTTTCTAACCATAACCGTGAATGTACCACCTGTATTCGCAGCGAAAACTGCGAACTGCAAACCCTGGCAAAAGAAATCGGCGTTTCCGACATCCCTTTTGAAGGCGAAAAATCAGGAAAATTAATTGATGATAAATCCACATCCGTCGTCAGAGACGAAAGCAAATGTATTCTTTGTAAAAGATGCGTCGCTGTTTGTGGAACTGTTCAAAACGTTGCCGTTCTCGGAAGCGTAGGACGTGGCTTTACTTCACAGGTTCAACCAGTTTTCAACAAATCTTTAGCGGATGTTGGCTGTATTAACTGTGGTCAATGTATTATCAACTGTCCAGTCGGGGCATTAATGGAAAAATCAGACATCCAACGCGTTTGGGATGCTATTGCAGATCCCACCAAAACCGTATTCGTTCAAGCTGCACCGGCAGTAAGAGCCGCCTTAGGCGAAGAATTCGGATATCCTATGGGAACCCCTGTGACCGGTAAAATGGCTGCAGCCCTGAGACGTCTTGGCTTTGATAAAATATTCGATACCGGTTTCGGTGCCGATGTTACCATCATGGAAGAAGGAACAGAGCTCCTTGGTCGCGTAACCAATGGCGGTGTTCTGCCGATGATCACATCCTGTTCACCAGGCTGGATCAAGTACATCGAAACCTATTATCCAGAAGCAATTCCACATCTGTCAAGCTGTAAATCACCACAAAACATGACCGGTGCCTTAATCAAAAGCCATTATGCAGAAACCAATGGCCTTGACCCTAAAGACATCGTTGTTGTTTCAGTAATGCCTTGTGTTGCTAAAAAATACGAAGTACAGCGTCCAGAATTAAACGTTGATGGCAATCAGGATGTTGATATCTCTATCACAACCCGAGAACTTGCCCGGATGATTAAAGAAGCACGACTCGTGTTTGACAAACTTCCAGATGAAGACTTTGACCCTTACTATGGCGATTACACAGGCGCAGCCGTTATCTTCGGCGCAACCGGTGGTGTGATGGAAGCGGCCGTCAGAACTCTGGCTGATATTTTAAACAAAAAAGACATCCAGGAAATCGACTATGTCGGTGTTCGCGGTGTTGAAGGAATCAAAACTGCAACGGTTGACGTAACCCCAGATTTAGCTGTTAAAGTAGTCATTGCCCATGGCGGAAGCAACATTGAAACCGTAATGGATCAATTAATGGCTGGCGAATTAGCTGATACCCATTTCATTGAATTAATGGGATGCCCAGGCGGCTGTGTTAACGGCGGCGGTCAACCGATCGTATCTGCGAAAGTTAAAATGGACGTTGATATCCGTGCTGAAAGAGCCAAAGCTCTTTACAGCGAAGATTTCAATGATACCATTCGTAAATCACATCAGAATCCATCAGTGATTCGCATTTACGAAGAATATTTAGGAGATCCGAATGGACATAAAGCCCATCATCTTCTCCATACAACCTACTCACAAAAAC
>JAENWK010000110.1 GCA_016650045.1 Eubacteriaceae bacterium
GCCACTAATGGAACCACTGCTACAAATGCTGCCACATCAAGTACTGACATTACTGCTAAAAAAAGCACCAGCACCAGTACCTATACTCCTTACGTGCCAACAGCAGCACTGATGAAAATCAGTGCTGCCATTGCCAATTATACCGGCATATCATCGGGTTACACCCCCAGCACGGAGGACACCTATTCCGACACCACCACTGATAGTACTACCACCGAGTCGACAACTGACACTGTCACCTCAAAACCTGTCACCTCGGATCCTGTCACTTCGGACCCGATTACCCCGGACCCTGTCACCCCGGATCCTGTCACCCCGGACCCTGTCACCCCGGATCCGATCACCCCGGATCCCATCGCTCCAGATCCTATCGCTCCAGATCCCACGACTGGTAATGGTACGACGACAACAACTCCCTAATAATAATTTAAAAATCAAAAGGCGTGATCCCGATAGGGTCACGCCTTTTATTGTTTTTAGGATCTTACCCCTTAACCATCAATATGATCGCTGACCATTTTCTTTAAAAGTTCATTCTTTTCATCCGCTTCTTTGGCAGTTTTTCCAGTGACAGAAAAATAGATTTTCAGCTTTGGCTCGGTACCTGATGGACGCAGTGCAAACCATGAATGATCATCAAAAATAAATTTCAATACATTGGATTCCGGAAGTTCAATTTCTTTTTCCCGGCCGGTCACCATGTTATGGCTAACCCTGGATTGATAATCATTAAATTCAATGAGCTTCGCACTATCAAAACACGGAAAACAGGACACTCTGAATTTCCCCATAATTTCTATGATTTTCGCTTTCCCCTCAATCCCTTCAAGAGTACGGGCCACCACATCCTCAATAAAATAACCGTGCTGTTCATATAATGCCAGCAACGCTTCATAAAGGGTCAAACCCTGTTTTTGATAGTAATCCGTCATTTCACAAACCAGTGCCGAGGCCACAACCCCATCCTTATCCCGGGCGTAATTTCCAGCCAGGTAACCATAGCTTTCTTCATAGCCAAACGCAAAGGTGTATTCTTTTGTTTTTTCAGACTCTGTGATTAACTCGCCAATGTATTTAAAACCGGTCAGCACATCGACAACCTTGGCCCCGTAGCTTTTGGCAATGATGCCGCCTAACTCACTGGTAACAATGGTTTTGATAACCAGCTTATTATCCGGTAAGTCGGTCCGGGTTTTTAAAAAATAGTCAACTAACAAAGCCCCGGTTTGATTGCCGGTGAAAACCACAAATTCACCCTGGGCATTTCTGCCAATCACGCCAACCCGATCCCCATCCGGATCAGTCCCGATAATAATATCGGCCCCTTTTTTGTCTGCCAATGCCATGGCCAAAGTAAACACTTTTGGATCCTCGGGATTTGGATAAGGAGTGGTGCTGAAGTCGCCATCAGGCAGCTCTTGTTCCGGTACCACTGTCACATTTTTATAGCCCAGATCAGCCAGTACTCGGCGCACCGGCCTATTCCCTGCGCCGTAAAGTGGTGTATAGACCACTTTTATCTGGCTATCAGGGTTTGGGCGACAAACAGCTTCAACTTCTTTCGAAAAAGCATCATCCATTGATTCTCCCACCATTTGAAGAATCCGTTGCGCCAGGCCTTCCTTTAAGGTCATGGTCGGGATATCGAAGATATCATTGACCCTGGCAATTTCGGCAATCAGGGCAGCGGCGCTTTCTGTCACCATTTGTCCGCCATCAGGCCCATAAACTTTATAGCCATTATATTCCTTGGGATTATGGGATGCGGTGATAACAATACCCCCAGCGGCTTTAAGTTTTCTGACTGCGAAGGAAAGCTCAGGGGTTGGACGAAGCTCTTCAAAAAGATAGGCAACCACTCCCATTTTACCCAGAACGCCGGCAGCGGTTTCCGCAAATTCCCGTGATTGGTGTCTGGAATCATAGGCAATGACCACACCTTTTTCCCAATTTTGCATATTCTTTTTCAGAAGATACTGTCCAAAGCCTCGTGTGACTTTTGCCACAGTGTAAATGTTCATTCGATTGGTGCCCGCACCCATTTTTCCCCGCATGCCTCCGGTACCAAATTCAAGGTCTGTATAAAAACGATCTTCGATTTCTTTTTCATCAGTCAGAGTTTCCAACTCCTGGCGAAGTTTGGGGTCTAAGTCCGTTTGATTAAGCCATAGCTCAACTGTTTTTTTGTAATCCATTATGTTTCCTCTCTGTGCCTCATTCTCTAGATTTATTATAACCTCTACCTTATCTCCATTCAAGGAGAAATAAAGTCTTTCCCTTTTGGATTTTGCAAATATTAAATTTGCGGATATACCAAAAAAGAAAAGGAAGTCGCTTCGGCTACTTCCTTCAGACAGTTGATCAGTTATTATTTATAAATGGCCGTGTTGTTTGCCCCGGTGCGGCGGACCCCTTTGGTATTGCCACAATCCGAATGGCTTCCAATCGATAGCCAAAGCCCTCTGTACCTGCACTTTCGCCATTTTTCGCCCAATCCAGCCAACCGTAGTTTTCTGCATGGACTTGGTAATAAATATCATATTGACTTACATCGGTGCCGGTTAATCGTATCCGAATGGCTTCTAATCTCAGCGATTGGCCGATGATTCCGCTCATCACGCCATTGCTTTTCCATTCTTCCCATCCAATATTCTGCACCTGGGTTTGGTATTCAATACCAGCATTTTCATTATCGTTTGTATTTATTTCAATCCCTTCTAATCGTAAAGCCCTTCCTGTCGTTCCGCTAATGTCTCCCTTTGACTTCCATCCCTGCCATCCTATGTTTTGGATATGGGTTTGGTAGCTGCAATAGATGTTTTTAATAAAGGGACGATCTGTTGCTCCCGGTGATACCGAACCTTTTGGTACCATCACAATCTTAATGGCTTCCAAACGATAAGCTAAGCCCTCGGTTCCTGCACTTTCACCATTTTTCGCCCAATCCAGCCAATCGTAGTTTTCTGCATGGACTTGATAATAAATGTCAAACTTATCAGCATCTGCTCCAGTCAGTCTTATTTGAATGGCTTCCAATCGAAGGGATTGGCCGGTGATACCGCTGGTACCGCCGTTACTTTTAAAGCCTTGCCATCCAATATTTTCAACATGGGTTTGATATTCTACGCCAATATCATAGCCTTGGTTATCCACTTTGATTTCTATGGCTTCTAACCGCAGAGATTTTCCACTGGTTCCGCTTATTTGCCCATTACCGCTCCAATCTTGCCACCCGACATCCTGGACATGGGTTCGATATAAACAACTTACAGCATCAATGGGATTTATCGGTGTTATTGATTCAATTGCTTTATCTAATTGAATCAATCCATTGCCATAATAATTATCTTTCCCCGTATTTCCTAAATCTAAAGCGGTGATTTTCAGAATATTTTCAACTCCCGAGGCCGTTAAATTCGAATCTGCAGCCAATAAAACCGCACAGGATCCCGCAACCATTGGTGTTGAAAATGACGTCCCGCTGATAAAGTTATAGGATCCATTATTGGTTGTTGTATAAACCGCTTCACCAGGAGCGGTTAAGTCCACTTGATCATTATATTGGGAAAAATTAGACCGATTATTCTGGTCATTAATTGCGGCAACCGAAATAACATTGTCATAGGATGCAGGATAGGAGTATTTTCCAGCAGTCCCAGCTATATTTCCTTCATTTCCAGCAGAGGCTACCAATATTTTCCCTGCCTTTGCAGCATATTCTATGGCCTTTTGAAGTGGCGAATAATCATCATATCCACCAAAGCTCATGTTAATGACTTTAACATCGGTCCGATCTGCCGCATCCATAATGGCTGCACAGATATAAGAAGTGTAAAGTGATGTATCATTTAAAGACTCACCACCGGTACGGTATGGTGCTATTTTTATATCCAAATTTCCACCAACGCCGGCGATGCCAATGCCATTATTGGCAACAGCGGCAATACAGCCGCTTACCATGGTACCATGGCCCGAAACATCCACAACCGTTTCTTTATTTGTTACATAATCATGACCTTTGACTGTTTTTCCCACTAAATCGGGATGTTGCACATTGAGACCCGTATCAATCACCGCTACCACAATGGATTCCGTACTGGATACACTATTCCAGGTTTTATCTGCCCCAATTTTTTCAAATTGCCAGGCATAGCCATTGGTGATATAAGGATCATTTGGAAGGGCCGTCGTTTCAATTTTACTGTTTCTGTCCACGGCTAAAACATTTGGGTTCCCTTTTAGTTTCAAAATCAGATCATCCGTACTGATGTTATCACTCGCCTCTAAAACATCAACACGATCCGAGACTTTTTCTCCTGATTTTATATTTTCCTGGTTCAGAGCGAGATCCTTGATGTTATTTTCACCGCTTTGTGCATAAATAACCACAACCTGATCTTGGGTATTTTCATCCTGATTGGGGTCAGGCAACTCTGCAAGAGTATTAAGCGTATTTCCATCATCATTTTGTACAACCATATCCTGTTTTTCGACAGAAGGTGTGGCCTCAGTTGATACTACGTTTTCATTATTTATTTCGTTGGCTATAACTCCACCTGGCACGATACTTAGAATCATAAATAGGATAATTATTAGGCTAACACCTTTATCTAATAGTTTTTTCAATAAGCGGCTCTCTTTCGTTTTTTTAATGTTGTGCAGACTATAAATGCATAATATGATAAGTGCTCATTCTGCTTAGATTATCATACCATTGATTTACCCCTTAGATTCATAATTTTAAGCCAATAATAGCATATCTTTTGGAAAAAGACAAACGAATCGAAAGTGGTGCGAAATCACAGAATATCGTTGTATATTTTGTTAATATGACGTATGCTTACAGTATGAAGTGATATTATGTATAGAATAGCGATTGAAGAATTATGTCAATGACCCCCACTTAACGCCAGCCGGCGTTTGAAGAAGGGGCTTGTTCCGGGCTATGGCCTGGAAGTTATTGAGCAGAAGCACGACGGTCACGCAATCCGTGAGGATTCGACCACCCCGGGATTTTCCCAGTTCCGGGCCCTAGACAGTGACCGCCAAGCTTAGGGAAACTAAGCCTCGCAAGGGGCGGGCTTACCGCCCAAAAATGGAGATATACAACACAAAAGAACCGTCCCCATGTGTCAAGAAAAGAGGAGAATAATGATAACGAAAATAAATAGCGAACCCGAAATTTATCAATTTCATATACCTTTGCCGAATAATCCTTTAAAGAATTTAAACTGTTATGTGGTTAAAACAGAAAACGGAAATCTTTTAGTCGATA
>JAENWK010000154.1 GCA_016650045.1 Eubacteriaceae bacterium
CCTTATGCAAAGAAAAGCATTATGCAAAGTAATCCTCTAAAACCGAGAATTTATGGCATTTTTAATACCATTTACTTTGCATAATATCTTTCAAAATCACTTCAATTGTGAAAGCCAGATAAGCAATTCCTTATCTTTGTTCCAGGCAGGTAATTGACCAGTAATTATATCGGGATAAGCTTTTTCTATGGCTTTGCGTTTTGTTTCAGTATCTGTTCTGGCATAAATTTCGGTAGTTTTCAGATCAACATGGCCTAAAAAATCGCGTATATAAATTAGATTAACTCCGGCTTGTAACAGATGCATTGCTTTGCTATGCCTTAGCACATGCGGAGAAACCCGTTTAGGAACAACCTGGGATTTTTCACTTGCCATCTTTACATATTTGCCTAATATATAGGCAACTCCTTCCTTAGTTAATTTGTTATGCTGATTATTGATAAATAATGGATATTGGTTTTTCCATTGTTTATTTAGATCCCTTTCCGACAAATACCCCTGAAGCAGGGTAACCACATTTTTCATTAAAGGAACCCTCCGCATTTTATTTCCTTTTCCGGTCAGTGATATTACCGGTAGTGGATCCAGTGCGAGATCAATAACTTTAATGTCTATTAATTCCTGCACCCTTGCACCTGTATCATATAAAACGCTTAACAGGGTCAAGTCCCGTCTTCCTTTTGAAGAGTTTTTATCTGGTTGTTCCAGGATCAACTTCATCGCATCTGGTGAAAGGTGCCCTACTACCTTTTTTCCAGCCTTTTTTGTTGAAATGGAAATCACCTTTTGAAAGTGATGGATTCCGGCAGGTGCCTCACCCTGGATATACCTAAAAAAAGAATGAATAGATGCCAACCTTTGATTTCTTGTGGAAATACTGCATTTTCTTTCGTGTTCAAGCCAGTACAGAAAGTCTTTTATTAATCCAGCTGTCAATAAATCTATGGTAATACGCTCAATTGCAATGCCTTTGACTTCCTGACAGTATTTAAAAAGGAGTTTAAAGGCATCCCTGTAAGAATATATAGTGTTTTTGCTTACGTTTTTCTGTGCAGTTAAATAAACAGAGAAAAAATCGGTGAGATACCTGGCAAAATTAGTTGGATTCATAGGTCCCTCCTTCTATTACCGGGATTAATCCAGGATATGCTCGTTCAAGTTTTAATGTGATTTCAGGAAACACATCGGCTGTCATCTTTAGATAATAAGCCGTTTCATCAAAAGAATCATGTCCAAGATATACACGTAGTATAGGTAGATAAGCCATTAAATCTTTTCCTTCTAAAGACCATCTTTTTAAACAATGAACAGCAAACGAATGCCTAAAGTCATGAATACGGGGGCCAAAACCTCTACCACCATGGGAAATGCCCGCTTTCCATAAAAATTTTCGGAAGTTTTTATAAATGTTGCCACTTGTAAGCGGCCTACCATCAATGATGGGAAAGAAGTACCCTTCTACATTTGAAGAACAATGAACCTGCCTGGAATACGCTCTGCACCTTCTTGTTAGTTCATCCGTCATTGGAACCAATCTACTATTGTCTTTTTTCGATTGGTTAATGGTCAGGATGCCGTTAAATAAGTCAACTTCCCGAACTTTAAGGAGCCTTGCTTCTGAAACCCTTAACCCACAACTATATATCATCCTGAACAAGATGGGCATGAGTAGGTGGCGATAGGGGCATTGGCTACAATAATGGCATTTATCTGTTTCCCTAAAGAAACATTGTAGTTCAGTATCTGTATAGATATAGGAAACATATTTCTGGCCAGAACTGAAATGGTTCTTTGGGACAACATATGTATCAATTCCATGATTGTCTAAAAAAATAGTGAACTGGCGCATAATTGAAGTGCGTGCGCATAAGTTCTTCTGTTTTTCATAAGGTTTCCTGGTACACCATTCCATTACGATTCCCTTGGTCAAGATACCGGCAGAATTGTATCTCTCACATGTAAACTTATCAAAACGCTTTAAGTGTGAAGCTTCCGTAAGGTATTTGTAACCCAAAGCTTGTTTTACTTCCAAAAAGTTTTGGATATGTATTTTGAACGGTCCGTGGTAATTGTATTTATCCATGATTGATCCCCTCCTTAATATTTAGTGGGCACTCTTTCAGTTTTTTAATATCTACTTTTAGATAAACTGCTGTAGATTCAGTATCAACATGGCCGAGAATATCCGAGATAACAGGAAGTGAGGTATTGTTTTCTAATAATAAACTTGCTAAAGTATGGCGCAATGAGTGCATGCCCACTCTTTTTTTTAATGAAATGGGAATGTGTGCCAACCTCATATACTTTACAATAATTTGCCGAAGATGATCATCTTCACTAAAAGGAAGGAATGGTGCTATAAGCCGCACAAAAACACAGGTAGTTTCCACTTTTGGACGTCCGTACTTCAAGTAATCAATAACAGCCCATCCAACATCTTGCACTAATGGTAAACTTATGGGGGTCCTTGTTTTTGATTGAACAAACACGAGTTGATTATTATTCCAATGAAAGTTTTCAAAGGTTAGTTTTTTAATATCGCCGGTACGCAGTCCAAGGCGACATGCTAAAAGGATCATTGCATAATCGCGCTTTCCCATAGGGCTGCCCCTATCAATGGCAGAAATTAGTTTTTTTAAATCATCCACAGGCCAAACCGAAGGAATCCTTGTTTGCTTCCTGGATTGGATCATAGGGATTTTAAGCGAGTAGTCCGCATTGGTCATGTTGTTCAAAAATAAGTACCTAAAAAATGAACGTAGGGAACACAGTTGTTGTTCTACCGTTTTATAGGCATAGCCAACCAATGTTTTGATATAATTATTAATTAAAGTGAAATTAATTTCATTACAAGAAGCAAGACCATGAGAATCACCATAATCCAGAAACTTTGCGGACTGTTTGGTATAGTGCCCTATAGTTACAGTGGAGTATTCTTTTTCAATGCAGTACTGTTTAAAATCCCGTATTAC
>JAENWK010000177.1 GCA_016650045.1 Eubacteriaceae bacterium
CAAAAAAAGGACTAAAAGTTGTCCGGCTGAAATCGGGCGATCCGATGATTTTTGGCCGGGGGGCCGAAGAAATCAGGTTTTGCATTGAAAACAAGCTGAATTATGAAGTCATTCCGGGAGTTACGTCTGCACTCGCAGCGGCTTCGTTATATGGAATACCACTCACCGAACGTGGCAAAAACAGCATGGTACTATTTGGAACCGGGCATTACAGCGAAGGCGAATTCCTTGATCTTGATACCTTTGTTTCAGTTCTGAAATCAGGCTCTCCAATTATCCTTTTTATGGGATTGAATAAACTGATCCAATTAGCCACCCGATTACTCGAACAATATATTTCAGGAGATACCAGCGTCCAAATCTTAAGCAAAGTTTCACAATCTGATGCTAATTCCGTTGAAGGCACTTTGGGAAATATTTGGCAGGTGATTGAAAACAAAAAGCCTGCAATGCCAGCATTGGTAATTATTGGAAAAAATGTTGTGAGATTGAATGTGACTGGCAGTGAATAAGTATTTAGCTTTTGGTAAATAAACAGATTTCATTTTCGTAATTGGTTAATTTTTTGACAATTCCTCTCAATAAGCATTCTGAATTCTTTTGCTGACATTCAATCCCTATGTCACATCCTACAGCCCTATAAGTTGGTATTTCACCGTATAAAGAAACTATTTTTCAGTAGTCTGATTATATATGCACCTTACAAGGTTATTTATGCCATTTTTTTTCTGATCATGAAAATCTAGGATTCTGGTTTGTATTTCTATCTGTTATTTGACTAAAAAAAGGATCAAAAAAATTAATCAAAATACTGCAATCCAGTATTCTATTTTGTTTTGGATAAAACAAAGCGATTGCTTAGTTTTGTTGCCTGATTGTAATTGACATGCCAAGAAATAAATCATATAGCGACGATATTGTATTGGGAAAGGCAATGAATCTTTTCTGGAACTGCTTATGCTGCTATTACTGTTTCTGCGATTCTTTTAGCAGATAGGTTTCTCTCAATTTTTAGAGTAACCATTTCTATCCTCTTTTTCTTTGGCATTAATGCCGTTAACAGAATGTTTATCATCATATTCAGTATTTAAAACGTTACAGTTTTATCGGCCCAAACAACCATATTTACGCAAGCGACCATGGTTTAAATAGGACAAACTTCCAATGAATCTTCGAGATGGTATGATTTTATACAGGTACCACAGGCGAGTATTTCACCTCCAGCATTTACTAAATTGTGCAGTTGTTCATCAATATTGTATTTTTCATGAGTCAGTTCTTCGCATTCAAGAGCTTCACCCATTAAAAATACAATTATTTCGTATCCCTGCTTTTTAGAGGTTACGGCAAAATGAAAAGTATTTCTGGCTTTTTCGAATTCATGAGTTTCAATTTCGATTGCGATTTTCATGATGTTTTGTTTTATGGTTTTTCAATGATTAATCCGTAGAGTTGTTCTTAATCCATTGAAAGTTTTACCAAACTAAACTGATTGAAGTCGAAAAGCATGATGCTTTTATTATTATAAGTGCCGAGAATAACCTGGATGCAGGTATTGGCCATATAAACGCCTAATATTCCCGGGACCACCCCTAATACGCCATTTTCATTACAACCCGGCACATCTTCCGGATTCGGAGGTTCAGGATAAATGTCCCTTAAGTTCTTGCCCCCGTCGTGATTGAACACGGCCAGTTGAGCCTCGTAATTAAAAATGCTGCCATATACAAGTGGTTTCTTTAATTCCACACAGGTATCATTCACCAGGTAGCGTGTGGAAAAATTATCGGAGCCATCTACAACCAGATCGAATTGGGAAATTAATTGCGCGCTGTTTTTCTTATTCAAGATGTCGTTATAAACCTGAAATTCGACATGGGAGTTCTGTGCTTTTAAAATCCTGGCAGCAGTTTCTGCCTTGGGTTTTCCAACATCCAGCGTTGAATACAAAACCTGACGGTGCAAATTATGAAGTTCTATTTTATCGAAATCGATGATGCCGATTGTTCCAACTCCTGCCGCACATAAATATTGCAGGACCGGGCAACCCAGGCCTCCGGCTCCAACCACCAGAACTTTGGCATTTTTCAATTTTGTCTGTCCTTCCAGCCCAAATCCGGGAAGCATGATTTGCCGGTTGTATCGGTTTAATTCTTCTTTTGTAAAAGTTGTCATAATCTAGATAAAGGATTTATCCCAGTCTTTCCATACCGGTTCATAATTTATACCCGAAATGAATTCGGCCATTTGCTGTGAACTTCGCTCGTCGGAAATGGCAAACTGTTCGAGAGATTCCGGATCAACGACATAACCGCCAGGATTAGTTTTAGAGCCAGCACTCATACTGGTCACCCCCAATTTGATGATGTTGTTCCGAAATTGTTCCGACTCGCGGGTTGACATGGATAATTCAATATCTTCATACATCAAACGGTAAGCACATATTAGCTGCACCATATCTCTGTCTGATAACAGAATATTTGGAGCTAATACTCCTTCAGCCGGACGAATGCGTGGAAAAGAAACGGAGTATTTAGTCTGCCAGTATTTTTTTTGCAG
>JAENWK010000097.1 GCA_016650045.1 Eubacteriaceae bacterium
GAGGTGAAATAAATGAGTACCATTTCTGTTCGACTATCTGAAAAGGAAGATTTACTGGTTAGAAACTACGCTAAAATGCATAGTCTGTCTGTTTCCGATTTAGTTAGAGCTTCGGTGATCGAAAAAATTGAGGATGAAATTGATTTAAAAACTTTCGATGAAGTCCTGAATAAGATGGAAAAAACCTACTCTCTTAGCGATGTAAAGAGAGAACTAGGGTTATAGTATGTTTGTTGTTGAATTTTCTGATGCTACACTAAAAAAACTTAAGAAAATGGATCGCTATCAAGCGTCGATCCTAATTGGATGGATTGAAAAAAATCTTGAAAACTGCGATAATCCAAGGATTCACGGCAAACCACTGACGGCAAACCATAGTGGAAAATGGAGATATCGTGTCGGTGATTATCGGATTCTTGCACTCATAGAAGATGACAAAATAAAAATCGTTATCATCGATATCGGACATAGGAGCGAAATATATTAAAAGGTGTAAATGGTAAAATAAACCATACACATTTACGCCAATGAAAGCATACAGGTTTTCGCCACAAACCATACATCTTTTCGCCAACAACCATACAACTTAAATTCAAACCAGCTCCTATCTTTGATAAAATAGATTTATAAAGAGAGATGGGAGCGGTAGAAATGAAAGGATTTAAGATGTATCATCAAATACAACAACTCAAAGAGTTGGGATTCACTCGATCGCAGACAGCGAAGCAGTTGATTATCAATCGAGAAACCGCGACACGTTATAAGATACGGTGAGAGATACGATGCCTGTCACTTAAGTTATTGAACTTAAATTATTAAAGAATTGCAAATTATTGCAATATGTTGATGAAAGATACACTATCACCATAAAGTGGTGTAAAATATGCCATTAATAAAAACTGATCACTTAGATATACATTGTTTAAAACACCAGGGAAGCTAGGCATAATATTTTTGGAACTTGCTTTTCGGTTTAGCTGGAATGGTCATTTTAAGATACGGAGTCTGTCACTTAAGTTATTGAAAAATTGTCAATAAATATCCGAACTTTATTTATTGCAAACGATGACACTTTCTGGTAGAATAAGAAAAAGAGGTGATTTTTATTGGGAAGAAAGCCGATGGTTGAATATAGCGGCGGCGTTTATCATTTGATACAACGGGGGAATAATCGTGAATTTATCTTTGAACATAAAGAAGAGAAAGTTTATTTTCTGGAACTGGTGAGAGAATGTCAGCAGATTATGGGATTCGAATGTTATGGCTATGTGATCATGGGCAATCATTATCATATGATCATCAGAAGACATGCAGTGCCGGTTAGAGATATCATGCATCGGATAAATACCCAATTTAGCCGTTACTTTAATCAAAAAAATAAGCGCACCGGGCATGTCTTTGAGAATCGGTATAAAGGGTTGCTGGTCAATGATGATCGGTATCTATTGTCATTGCTGAGGTATGTCCATCAAAATCCCGTCTGCGCAAAAATTTGCTATAAAGTGAAGGATTATTTCTGGAGCAGTGATCACTATTATCGGGAAAATAAGACCAGGGATTTGGTCGGGGTTGATCTCATATTAGATATTTTTTCAGAGGACAGAATGAATGCATTAAAAGCCTACTGTGATTTTATGGATGAAAACAAGCTTGAAGCTAAGACAACTTTTGAAGGGGTAGATATTGTTGGTAAAAAAGAAAATATTAAAAGTGAAACAGCAAAGGAACCTTGTAAAATTAAGATTCAAAGAACTTTGGATGAACTTTTAAAAGAAGTCACAATGGATCATGTCATCTATGAAGCCATAAAATCCGGTTCTCGAAAGAGAAATCTGAGTGCCTATAAAAAAGAATATATAAATCTTGCCATGAAAGAAAATTATACGATGCGCGCCATTGGAGAAAACATTTCGGTTAGTGAAGTGGCTATTTATCTAATGTGTCATAAAGATTTATAAATGCAGCTAAGGAGGATATGATGGCTTCTATCGTAAACAGTTTTGCTATTTCAGGAGTTGAAGCCTATTTAGTGGATGTTGAAGTCAAAACAATTTGTGGACAGCCGATGATTTCCATTGTTGGTTTGGGTGATACGGCCGTTAAGGAAGCCCGTGAGCGGGTTGAAGCGGCAATCAATGATGGGAAGTATGTTTTCCCCCAAAAGAAAGTTGTTATTAACTTAGCACCAAGCAATTTAAAAAAAAGCGGTTCACACTTTGATTTATCCATCGCCATTGGACTCTTAATGGAAACCGGTCAACTGCTGTTAAATAAAACAGAGAGATTCGGGATTATTGGTGAATTATCTTTAAATGCGAGACTCAGAGCATGTTCAGGAATTTTACCAATGGTCATCGCGGCACGGGAGTCTGGGGTTAATAATATCATCGTACCAAGGGATAATTTAGCGGAAGCGTTACTGGTAAAAGGTGTTAATGTCTTTGGGTTTGATTATTTAATGGATGTTGTGAATTTTTTAGCCGGTAAAAAAGAATATGTGCATGAGCAAACGATTGCTAACCATGAACCGGTGGCAGAACATTATGGCCTTGATTTTAAAGATGTTCAGGGTCAGGATGGCCTCATCGAATACATTGTTGTGGCAGCGGCGGGGGGCCACAATTTGCTGATGATTGGCTCACCGGGTTGCGGAAAGTCAATGATCGCTAAACGAATCCCCACTATTTTGCCGAGTATGACGGAGGAAGAATCTCTGGAGGTCACAAAAATTTACAGTGTGGCCGGAATACTGAGAGAAAAAGCAGGACTTATTCTAAATCGACCCTATCGAGCGCCTCATCATAATGCATCAACCAATTCTCTCATTGGCGGCGGCAATGATGCGACTCCCGGGGAAATATCGTTAGCCCATAATGGGGTATTGTTTCTGGATGAAATTGCGGAGTTTAGCAAGAAAACCTTGGAATCTCTCCGTCAGCCTATGGAAGATCTAAAGGTTACCATATCCAGGGTAAAATATACAAATACCTATCCGGCGAGCTTTATGTTGGTAGCAGCAATGAACCCTTGTTCCTGTGGTTATTATGGAAATGATCGATGCAAATGCACTGATTATGAAGTGTTGAAATATCGTCAGAAAATATCAGGCCCCATTATGGATCGCATGGACATTCAGAAGTATGTCAGGCCAGTTAATTTTATGGATTTATCCAACAATTTCACTGGGACAAGTTCACAGGAGCTTCGTGAGCGAGTTGAATTTGCCAGAAAAATTCAGCAGCAGCGATTTGAAAATATTAGCGGAATCAATTGCAATGCTCAAATGGGAAACATCCTAATTAAAGAACATTGTCACTTGGAAGATGAAGGGCAAAAGCTGTTAATGTTAGCCTATGAAAGGTACAATTATAGTGCCAGAGCTTATCATAAATATCTGAAGGTGGCCAGAACCTTTGCGGATTTGGATGGCTCCCATAAGATTCGAAAAAAAGATGTGGCATTAGCGCTGATGGCCAGAGATTTAGAAAAGGATGGCTCAGTTATGACTGTCCTATAGGGTGAAAAAATGGAGTATTGGATTTGGCTAAGCCTATTAAAGGGGATTGGACCCATTACACAAAAGCGGTTATTGCAGCACTTCAAAACGCCCACCTGTATTTATGAATCATCGGAAGAAGAATTATTATCGATTGCCGGGATTGGACCCATTCTGGCTCAGTCTATCCGGGAAGCCCATACCCTGGATGGGTCTTTTTCTATTCTGAAAGAATTACATAAAGAAGGAATAAAAATACTCAGCTATGGTGATCCTCTTTACCCAGACATTGCAAAAGAAACGGCTGATGCGCCCATAGTTTTGTATTATAAGGGAATCCTTCGGGAAAATAGTGCCGGCGTAGGCATCGTTGGCTCTCGACGCTGTACCGGATACGGAAAACAGATTGCCGTAGAAGCAGCCCAATATCTGGCGCAGCACGGCATTCCTGTGATTAGCGGCTTGGCCAAAGGGATTGACGGTTATGCCCAGACCGCCTGCTTGAAAGCGGGAGGATACACGATTGCGTTTTTAGGAAATGGATTGGCTGTTAACTATCCCAAAGAACATGCAGCACTACAGGCAGGCATTGAGGAAAATGGCGCGGTGATATCTGAATTCCTTCCGGCGACAAAAGCGAGACCTGAACATTTTCCGAGAAGAAATGCTTTGATTAGCAGCTGGAGTCAGAAACTTTTGGTGGCAGAGGCTTCAATGAAAAGCGGTGCGCTGATAACGGCAGAACTTTCAAAGGCCCTGGGCCGGGAAGTTTTGGTGCCTCCACATGAAATTTATAGTTTAAATGGAAAAGGAACGAACGGATTACTGAGGGAAGGGGCAACGCTCTATTTGGAACCATCTCAGCTATTATTTAATGATTATTCTACAGGCAATAATTTAGGGTTTTATTTTTTAGATCACTTGGAAATAATAAAGAAAAATGAAAATATTATAAAAGGACATCCATTAAACAGAGATCTGACATTAGCGGAGAAACAAATAAAGACCATTTTAATGGACTCGGACAAAACCATACAGGAGATTGGCAACCTTAGTGGCATTAATCAGGTAAAACTGATGGAACATCTGTCCATCATGGAGTTAGAAGGGTTAATAGAATCATTGGCAGGTGGGAGGTTTGGATTGCGGTAAGGTAATAGGAGCCAGTGAAACCTCCGAAAAACAGAGGTTTCACTGGCACTTTAGATTTTGTCAATATATTTATATATAAATATATTGACAAATACATCGTATTTATATATAATATTATTAAAAGAAAAGAGGTATTTGAAATGATTAATAATATTTCTGTAAGTAACATATTAAATGCGATTGTTCCCATTTCTCGATTTAACAAAGGTGAAGCTAGCAAAATTTTTGATGAAGTTAGCGCAGGTGGATTTAAAATAGTCGTAAAGAATAATAAACCTACTTGCGTATTAATTACTCCTGAAAAATATGAAGAAATGATGGAAACCATCGAGAACTATTATTTATTTATTGAGGCTGAAAAAAGAATGAAATCAGCAAATCAGTCCGATTTTATCAGCCATAAGGAACTGATGAAGGATTTTAATATCAGCGAAGAAGAACTTGAAGATGTTCAAGTTGAAGTTGAATAATGGCTTGGGCTATTGAGTATTTCAAGGAAGCCCAAAAGGATTTAGCAAAGATTGATCATTCGCAGAAATTGCAAGTATTGAAAGCGATTGAAAAAGTTTCTCAGAATCCGCTGCCAGATTACGAAGGTGGTTATGGAAAGCCACTAAGTAATAATGACACTACTAAACTTGCAGGCTATTACAAGATCAAATTGCTTAAACTGGGTATTCGCATTGTGTATGGTCTTGTAAAAGAAGATGAGCGCATGAAGATCGTGGTTATATCTGTACGTGAGGATGAGGCAGTTTATAAGCTAGCAGATAAAAGAATTAAATAAAGAAAGCTGGCAGTGCCTGGGAAGCCTCTGAAAAATGATATGTAATATATTGCGTAAATATACATTGGCGTTTGTTTTTCGGAGGTTTCCCTGTCACTTAAGTTATTGAACTTAACTTATTGAACTTAACTTATTGAATAATTGCCATTAATTATAATAAATTAATTTCAAAGATAACTATAGCTATAAAGTGGTTTAAAATATGCCATTAATAAAAACTGATCACTTAGATTTACATTGTTTAAAACAC
>JAENWK010000020.1 GCA_016650045.1 Eubacteriaceae bacterium
GCATGGCCCGGCCCCACGAACTTTTAGGTTCATCGCCTGCTCAGTTTGTACTGTAATCTATGCAGTGCAAAGAGATTTTCTAATATTATAGTACTTTGGCAACCATCTGTCAAGTTTATTGTCGATTTTCAGAATTTTCTTTATTTTAAAAATACATTGAACATCGAAAAATAATGGTATCATTTGATTAAAAAAAGGAGGAATACAAATATGAATATAAGTCAAAAGGTGTTACCAACGTTATCAATAGTATTTTCACTTATTAGCGTTTCATTTTGTTTTTTATCCTTCTCAGGGGTATTTGACTTTGGATCTACAGTTATATTTACTATGGAATTAGCAACAATTATTTTGATGTTAGCAGTATTTATAATTTCAATAATAGGACTTATTAAATCAAAAGGCAGTATTTTTTGTTTTACAACTTGTTTTATAACTTTGTTGTTATCAGTATTATATTTTTCAGCACTAGCATTTTTTATTTTTATTGTACTTATTCTTGCATCATAACTAAATAACACCTTCATAATGGAGGTGTTATTTTAGAAAATTACGAAAACAGATTTGAGAAGAATATTTAGAATAGTTGTGAATAAGTGTAATATTGATTTCACTGATCCATTTCCTATGGGTTTTCTAACTCATTTTCCAGTGTTTCTTCCTGATCCAATAACAAATGGTCAGTATCATTCAATAAATTTTCATAAAATTTGATCAGATAATCATCCGTGTAGCTGATATTTTTAGCCTGATTTGTATAATTTGCTCGCACCAGGGCATTTCTGAAATAACGGGCATTTGCCTCAAACGGATCATTATTAACATTGAAACCTAGAATGTTCAGGTACTGAACCATAAATACTGCCACGGTTCGAGTATTACCTTCCCTGAAGGGATGGATCTGCCAGATGGATGAAGTAAAGGCCGCAATACCTTTTATCTTTTCCTGAATATCTATGCCAACATAATTTTTCTTGCGTTCTGTCTCAAAGTCATAATGCAGCGTATCTTCAATCATAAAATAGTTTGCATAGGCCACCGACTCCCCATTAAGAATAGGCTCCTTCTTATAGATGTTCTTCTCCCTAAATTCACCAACCCATTTTTCCGGTAAAATATCTTTAAAAAGATACCGATGGATGCCTTTAAGTGATGCCGGGTTAAAAACAAATCCAGAGTTATCAAGCAAACTGGCAATACGAGTCGAGACAATGTCACATTCACGCTCCCTTAGGGTTTGATCATCCTCCGGCAGAGTTTGGTAATGATTGACTAACGCACTTTCAACCTCCTGATAAGTCAGCTTCCCGGCAAAGTGTTCCGGCAACAATGTTTTGGTCAAATAATCCGAAGGCTCTAAATAATCAATTTTATTCAGTCCAAATCCAGTCTTCCAGTATTTTTCCTTTTGCTGCGGATCAGTCGTTTCTTTAATTTCTTGGTATGTCTCATAATATTTTTGATCAGTCATTATATCCCCTTTTTGAATGAAGCAGATCCTTTAAATTGAAATTCGGCACCCACTCATCGCCTTTTTTCCCGATGATATCTTTTGCCTTTATACCCGTGATTTCTTCCGCCGCAATCATCCAATTTTTATTTAAAAATGAATGCAACAATCTTACACGACTCTGAGTTGACTATATTTCTAGTCCAATGCCTCATACTGATCAAAATACTCCATGAGACTCGTCTCAATCATTTCACAGCCGCCAATAGAATCAGATTCAATATTTAAGGGCATCATGGGATCATGAAGAGACATTCTGAGCAAACACCAGCCATTGCCGGAAGACTGGTCACAGTTAATGCGAACCCCTTCATAATTGGGTATTACCACCGTCCAGCCGGGTTGGTTCTGGGCAAAAATTTTAAAGTCCTCCAGAACTTTATCGCCATAGGTTTTAAAATCATCCACGGTTATTTTAAAACGTATTTCTTTAGCTTCCAACGGTTCCTTAAGCCCTTCTAAAAAAGAACTCACGGGTTTTAGAGCCTTGTGAAGCTCCGCAAATTTTATAAGCGCCAAGGTCACCAGGTATGCCCCATCATCCAGGAAATAATTTTCTTTAATAGCTCCGTGTCCACTGGTTTCCATCGCCAAATGGGTTTCAATCCCTGCTTCATTTAAGCGGATGGCCTCATTAATGACATTTTTATAACCGCGTTTAAAGCGGTGATGTTTTCCACCCAAACTTGTAATGTAATCGGTTAATCCCGTTGAGGTAATGGAATCGGTCACAATGGTCGATCCCGGATAATCTGCCAGGACCATGCTTGAAATAAAGGCAATAAATCCATTTCGATTAATAGCGTTCCCCTTTTCATCAATAATCGCCGCACGATCCACATCCGTATCAAAGATTATCCCCAAATCAGCTGTGTTCTTTAAAACAGCCCGGGTGATGTGATTGATGGCTTCCGGATCTTCAGGGTTTGGCACATGATTGGGAAAATTCCCATCCGGATCCAGATAAAGACTCCCCTCAGTATTAGCTCCCAAGGGGTTTAAAACCTGATCCACAAAGAACCCGCCAGCCCCGTTACCAGCATCCACAACAATATGGGTTCCAGCCAAAGGTTTTGATTCCCCTGTTTTTTCACGGACAAGGTCTACAATTCCCTTAGCATAGGATGGCAGAAAATCATAATCGATTGACTTCCCACCCAACGTAAAGGATGTTTCGACTGTTTCAGCTAATTCTAAAATTTCTGTGATATCTTCCTTATTCAAACCGCCGTTTCTTGTGAAAAATTTAAGCCCGTTACGATTAAATGGCAAATGGCTGGCTGTTACCATAACCGCTCCATCTGCTTTTATCACCGGGTCAAGGGTGGTCATGAACATTGCCGGTGTGGTAGCAATCCCACACTGATAAACTTTGTTTCCTCTGCTGATTAATCCAAGTGCCACGGCCTGGGCAAGATGGGGCCCGGAAAGGCGACTGTCTCGTCCAACGGCAATGGTCATGGGTGTTTTACCCAGTTTTTTTTCTAGCCAAATGGCAAAGGAAAAAGCGATTTTCATGGTCATATTCTGGGTGAAATTGACCTCTTCCCCGGGAATTCCTTCAAGCGCAATCCCTCTGATATCGGATCCGTTTTGTAAATTTATAATGTTTTTGATTTCCATGATTATTAAACTCCTGGCTTTATTCTAATGTACTATCGAATCAGGCATTTTAAGCCAATCACTCCGCTATTGGTTGAGCTAAAATGTTCGAGTGTCAGACGCTATTTTTTCAAGGCCGCCGAGTATATCAATACACAAGGGTTTGAAAAAAACTGCAACGACACAATCGGGCATTTTAGCCAACCAAAGAGGCGCACATAACCGCCTTAATGGTATGCATACGATTCTCCGCCTCATCAAAAACAACGGAATGCCTGCTTCTGAAGACTTCATTGGTCACTTCCATTTCACTGATTCCAAATTTTTCTTTAACCTCCTGGGCCACAGATGTTTCCAAATCGTGGAAGGCTGGTAAACAATGAAGAAAAATCACCTGATCATTGCCGGTGGCTTTGATCATATCCATATTGACCTGGTAGGGCAGTAATAACTTTATCCGCTCTGCCATCTGGTCTTCTTCCCCCATGGAAACCCATACATCGGTATAGATGACATCGGCATCCTTCACCCCGGTTTTGATATCATCGGTCAGGGTAACGGAACCTCCGGTTGTTTCACAAAGAGTTTTCATTTCTTCAACCAGGCCCTCTTCCGGAAAAAGAATTTTTGGTGCTACCGCTACAAAGTGCATACCAAGCTTGGAACAGCCAATCATCAGAGAATTTCCCATATTATTTCTCGCATCTCCCACATAAACCAGTCGGCGTCCTTTTAAATTTCCAAAGTTTTCCTGAATGGTCAACATGTCCGCCAATACCTGGGTGGGGTGGTAGAGATCAGTGAGTCCATTCCATACCGGCACACCGGAGTATTTTGCCAACAACTGAACGGTTTCCTGTTTGAATCCGCGAAATTCAATGCCATCATAAAAACGTCCGAGAACATTGGCTGTATCTTCAATGGATTCTTTTTTTCCCATTTGGCTATTGGTTAAAAAGGTAACATTGGCCCCTTCGTCAAAAGCGGCTACTTCAAAGGCACAACGTGTTCTTGTTGATGCTTTTTCGAAAATCAGCACAATATTTTTTCCTTTGAGAAGGGCTCCAACTTCACCTGATTTTTTCTTTAATTTTAATTCTGCGGCATAGTCAACTAAATAGTGTATTTCAGCAGGGGTAAAATCCTTAAGCGTCAATAAATGACGTCCCTTTAAATTCATAGTCATTCCTCCATTATTTTTGCTCTTGTTTCTATTTTAACTGATGTTAAGCGGTTTTCACAAGGGAAATATTTCACTTTGCACTATTGCATGCCCCCTAAAATTGATCTCGATATAATGGCATGGTCATACAACGAGGACCACCACGTCCGCGAACCAGCTCTGACGCCTCAATTCCAATAACCTTAATCCCGTTTTCACTGAGAACTTCATTGGAACGCTCATTTCTTGTATAGGCAACAATAACCCCTGGGGCGATAGCCAGGGTATTCGTACTATCATTCCACTGCTCGCGAGCCGCCGCAACGGGATTTCCTCCGCCACTTTCAATAAGATTAATCGCTGGTAATCCCAAAACCGATTTTAATGCTCCCTGCAGACTATCAATGCGTTCATAATGAAGATGTCCTTCTTTTCCCGGAGTCATAATAATCGTTTCCACCTGTTTCAGGATTCCCGGATACACAATGAATTTATCGTAATCCACCATGGTAAACACCGTATCCAAGTGCATAAAAGCGCGATTGCTTGGAATTTTCACTGCCAATACTTTTTTAATACCAAGGTCTGCTTTAAAAAGGTTTTTCGCCAACTCTTCAACTCCCTGAACCTCGGTGCGCTCGCTGCACCCCACTGCGACGACAGTCGGACTGAGAATAAGAATATCCCCACCTTCCACTGAAAAAAAGTTAGAATCCTGGTAGAATGTTTTATTTTTACAGGTTGCAAACATGGGATGATGCTCGTAAATGGCAGCCATATATTGGCTTTCTCGTTTCCGTATTCGGGTGGCCATGGCAGAAATGCACATGCCATCATGAATGGAAATTGCCGGATCTCTCATAAAATAGAGATTTGGCAGAGGATTCAAGTAAAAAGCGTAGGGTTCCGGACCCTTCAAATAATCGGTTAGCACTAAATGACGTTCCATATGGCCCAATTCTTTTTGCAAAACTCCGGCGATTAGGGCTTCTCCCAAAGCATTGCTGTCCAAAGATAAAAGATGCTCATTCAAAAAACCATCGATGTAATTACCTGAAGATGGATTCTGTTCGATTATTTCATGAACCAGATTTTCCCGTACGGTCGTATTTTTCAAAATATCCTTTAACAGCTCTTCGACATAAAAAACCTCGGCGCCATGTTGGGTTAATATTTTTGCAAAGGCATCATGCTCTTCCTGCATGCGTTTAAGCCAGGGAATATCTTCAAACAATAATTCTTTAAGTGAATCTGGAACAATCCGTTCCAGCTCTTTGCCAGGGCGATGAATTAGAACCTTCTTAAGCGTTCCTATTTCTGATTCTATTCTCAGACTTTTTTCTGCCATTATTTTCTCCATTTCACACAACATTTTGGTTATTATATCATTGGTTTATTGAAAATCCCAGAAATTTGGGCAATAAAAAAAGAAGAACTTCCGCTCTTCCCCTTCTACGTGGAATTCTTTTATTTTGTCGTTACGATACTAACAGATTTTTGTCCGTTTCGCCGTCATCCAGAAGCACTATTTTTACGCTTTGGGTTAAAAGATCGGAGTAGCTAAAAGAAAGTTTTTGCTCTTTTCTTTTATCCTCCTGGACTCTTACCGTAAAGATACTGGGATAGGTTTCTTCGATAACCCCTTCTTTTTGGTAGAGTTTTTTCTTACTTTTATGTGCTTCAAGTTTAATTCGTCTTCCAAGATAGTTTTCCACCTCGCGTCTAATGTCCATAATGGTTGCTTTTGCCATGAACTTCACCTCTCTGTGGTTTTCTCCTGTTTAGTATACCACAAATTATGTGAAATGTAAAATTTTTTATTATAACAACATAGTGAATTAAAGTCAATATGTAATTTTTTTTTTCTTTGCAGGTTGTTCACCGTTTACATTTTTTTTAGTGATTTATTTGCAAAGACAGACTGTCAAAAATAATCATAAACGTCATGTTTCTATTCTTATTTCTCGTTTCGCTCCGGGTTTGGATTCTCATTGAAAATCGAATACATTTCTTTACCATAGCAGAGTGCATCAATAATGCGCATTGGATTATGTACCCAAATGGATTGATTAAGCTTTGTAATAACCTCCACCGGGGCAAAGCCCCACGTGCATAAAACCGGCAGCATTTCAGCATTGATAGCCGTTTCATAGTCAACGGTAGAGTCTCCCACATAAAGACATTCCTCATGGTTAACACCCATTCGCTCAGCCAGTGCCAAAGTGGTCTCAGGGTTTGGCTTTCTAAGGTCGTCATTGGTATATCCGATCACATCCACAAAATCATAATCCTTAAACAAAATACTAACCAGGGATTTTGCCATAGGGTCCGGTTTATTTGTACAAACCCCAATCGGAATATTATTGGCCTTTAAATAATTAAGCAGATTAAGGATCCCCGGATAAGGCTTTGTTTTTTTTGTATACCTTGTCGTATATTCAGACTGCAACATTTCAGTGAGGGTATCAATAAACACGTCATCATCCCGATATTTTTCAGGAATTGCATCCTTTATTAAATTCCGGAGTCCTCTTCCAATGAGCTTTTTGCCGGCTTCATAGGAGTAGGTTGGAAACTCGTAATACTTCATAATGGCATTACATGAATCAATGAGATCCTCCAGAGAATTGATGAGTGTCCCATCTAAATCGAAAATAATTCCTTTGTACTTATGCATTTTTCCCCTCCTGGTATCATAGATTCAACTTTTTCTTATTATACCCTAAAATTATAAATAATTTTGTTTTTTTAATCTCTTTATATTATAATAATATTATTCTTTCCTTTGGAGGTTATATTTTGGGTTTTAAAGAAGAAAATTATCAAAATCTCAGTACAACTTTGATTAAAAAATTGAAACAACGAAATTTTGAAGGGTATTTTTGCAAAACACGAACCGACGCCCTGGAGCTGGCCTTATCGTTTATTCCCGAGGGGGCAAGTGTTTGTCATGGCGGCTCTGAGTCCATTAAAGAAATTGGATTGCTGGATGCCGTGAAAAATGGCAACTATCAATATCTTGATCGCAGTCTTGCTAAAACACCCCAGGAAAATCGGGAAATCATGGCTAAGGGAATTCTTAGCCATACCTTTCTTATGGGCACCAATGCCCTTACCATGGATGGCGAACTCGTCAACGTGGATGGTAATAGTAACCGGGTTGCTCTTTTGTGCTTTGGACCTGAACAGGTCATTGTTATTGCCGGAATGAATAAAGTTGTTGAAAATATAGACGCCGGCATTTACCGTGCACAGAATACTGCTGCACCGGTTAATGCCATTCGTCAAAACTTAAAAACACCATGTTACGACACTGGCCACTGCGGTCACTGTCACGCCGAACAGTGTATGTGCTCAAATACTGTGATTACCCGTCATAGCGGTCATCCTGGTCGCATAAAAGTAATCCTCGTTGGGGAATCTATAGGTTACTAGGATGGCCTTTTTAACTGCATTAAATCAAGCTTTTTCGGAATTTCCTCAAACCATGGAAAATCATCCGCGGGTCGCTTACGCAGGCACTCGGGGATCCTATGGTGAGGAAGCCAGCCTTTCTTATTTTAAGGGCGATGCTGAGCTTTTTCCCTGCAAAACTTTTGATGATGTTTTTGAGGCACTGAATCAAGGTAAAACCGACTATGGTGTCCTTCCCATTGAGAACTCCTCTACTGGATCCATTGCAACGGTTTATGATCTTCTTTCACAATATGAATACTATATTATCGGTGAGGAAGAAGTGTGGGTCAGTCATTGTCTTTTGGCCCCTCAGGGAGCAACCCTTGAAACCATTAAAGAGGTTTATTCCCATCCCCAGGGGTTTTCCCAATCCCAGGAATTTTTAGATGAATACCCTGAGTGGCAATGTATTCCCTATTACAATACTGCCATTGGCGCAGCCTATGTTGCTGAAAAAAGTGAGCCTCATTTGGCAGCTATTGCCAGTAAAAGAGCTGGAGAAATATATGGTTTGGAAATTTTAGCCGAGAACATTAATTTTTCGCAAACCAATGTTACCCGATTTGTGATTATTGCCAAAAAGCTGAATTTTTTCAAAAATCCCAGCCGGGTAAGTATTGCCTTTCACCTGCCTCATCGGCCCGGAGCACTTTATGAGATCATCGGTGTTCTTGCGGCCTTCTCTTTGAATCTATGCAAAATTGAATCACGTCCTCTTTTAAACCGTAATTGGGAGTATCTATTTTTTGTGGATTTCACCGGTAATATTTCTCAGAACACCCTTACCAATCTTCTTCCCATCATCCAGGAAAAGGTTGATTACTTTCAATTTTTGGGGTATTACCCTCAGTTTGACAGAACATTAATATAAGAAAAAAAACGGCTATACCTTTGACGGTGCAGCCGTTTTTTGATTGTCTAATTATTTGATTTTCTCTTTTTTTACTACTTTTATGGTGGTATCATGGCCATTGAGGTTGTAAACCTCACCTTCGCCCACTGCAAAGATAATATGATCTGCGAGGGTTTCAGTTTTAATAAAATGGTCATACATTTTTAATGCGACCTGGATTTCATCATTACCGGTCCAGGTAATATCAATACGATCCATGACTTCGAAGCCACTTGATTTTCTCAGCTGTTGAATTCGAGATATAAATTCTCTTGCGTAACCTTCGTCCAGCAATTCCTGACTCAGACTGGTATCCAGAATAGCGAACTTATTATTAAACATTTGAACATTAAAACCTGTTTTAGAGGAAATACGAATATCGATAAAATCTCTTTTGATTTCTATGCTCTCCCCTTCAAGCTCAATGACAAAAGACTCCCCAGCCTCTAATTTGGCCACGACCTCGCCTGGGTTTACCATAGCAAGAGCTTTTCCTAAAAGCTTGACATTTTTCCCGAGAATCGGTCCTGCCACTTTAAAATCCGGTTTCAGTGTATAATTCATAAATGCACCCAGATCATCCTCAAAAACAACCGACTTTATGTTAAGTTCTTCTTCGATGAGCACGGTTAAATCACCGATGAGCTCTCGGTACTTCCCATCCACAATAATCTTTGACAAAGGCTGACGTACTTTAATTTGAGCATCTTCTCTGGCGCCGCGTCCCAGGCTTACTAACTCCCTTACTAAATCCATGGGTTCTTCAATGTCATCCCTAATCAACGTTTCATTGGCTAATGGATAGTCGGCTAAATGAACCGATTCCGCATCTGTAAGCTTCTGGTAAAGTTCTTCGGTCACATAAGGCGCAAAAGGAGCGCAGAGACGCACAACCCCTTCTAAGACCTCCCAGGTGGTATTGTAAACAGCCTTTTTATCTTCGGTTAACTCAGATCCCCAGAATCGACGGCGATTTCTTCTGATATACCAATTGGATAAATCCTCATTTACAAAGGTTTGTATTTTTCTTACCGCTCTGGTGAGGTCGAAGATTTCCATTTCTTCGCGGACTTCTTTAACCAATCGATTGTATTTGGACAGGATCCAGCCATCAATCACCGGGCGCTCGTCATAGGGCACAAAAAATTCCCGAGGATCAATGGTATCCGTATTAGCATACAGTGCGAAAAAATTATAGGTATTTTTTAGGGTGTTAAAAAACTTGCTTTGGACTTCTTTGAGACCTTTAATGTCAAAACGGGTGGGTGTCCAGGCCGGTGATACATATAAAAGGTACCATCTCAGAGCATCTGCTCCATATTGTTCAAACATGGCAAAGGGGTCCACACTATTGCCTTTGGTTTTAGACATTTTTTGGCCTTCAGCATCCAGAATAAGATCATTGACCAACACCTTTTTATAGGGTGCTTTTCCGGTAACAAAGGTTGAGATTGCTAAAAGCGAATAAAACCACCCTCGGGTTTGGTCAATACCTTCACAAATAAAATCCGCCGGGAATTGATTTTCCCAAAGTTCTTTATTTTCAAAAGGATAGTGGTATTGAGCAAAGGGCATGGATCCGGAATCAAACCAACAGTCTATGACGTCTTTGACCCGGGTCATGGTTTTTCCGCAATCCGGGCAAATCAGGTGAACATCATCCACATAGGGACGGTGAAGTTCAATACTTTCATCAATGTCTTCAATGGCACGTTCTGCCAGTTCTTTTCTTGAACCAATGGAATCAATAGCTCCGCAATCATCGCAACGCCAAACATTTAAAGGAGTTCCCCAGTAACGGCTTCTTGAAATCGCCCAGTCATTAAGGTTTTCCAGCCAATTTCCAAATCGTTTTTCGCCAACATAATCAGGAAACCATTCAACGCCATTGTTATTTTTAATGAGCTGCTCCTTGATTTTTGTTACTTCCAAATACCAACTCGGTTTTGCATAATAAAGCAACGGCGTTTTACACCGCCAGCAATGGGGATAATTGTGAACCATTTTTTCTTTTTTGAAAAGCTTGCCCTGTTCCTTAAGCCATTTAATAATATCTAAATCGGCATCTATCACAAATTGGCCT
This sequence comes from Eubacteriaceae bacterium, assembly GCA_016650045.1. Taxonomy (GTDB): domain Bacteria; phylum Bacillota; class Clostridia; order Eubacteriales; family Eubacteriaceae; genus Acetobacterium. The sequence continues at coordinate 10,706 of JAENWK010000020.1, forward strand.
TTCCAGGGAGTTTCCGTGTATTTTCCATCCTCGGCCACTGGCTGGGGTACCGGCAGATTATATTGACGGCCCACTTTATAGTCATCCTCTCCAAAGGCTGGTGAAATGTGCACAATCCCAGTGCCATCTTCGGTGGTTACATAATCAGCACAGGTAACATAAAAAGCTTTTTTATCAACGGTTATAAAGGGCATCAGCTGTTCGTATTCAACATATTCCAAATCAGCCCCTTTCATTTCTTCAAGGATTTCATAATCCTCTCCTAATAATTTAGCGGCTAAAACTTTGGCACAATAATAAACTTCACCATTGCTCCTGGCTTTAATATAGTCAGCCTCAGGATGAACCGCAAGGGCAACATTGGCTGCCAAAGTCCAGGGAGTTGTGGTCCAGACTAAAAAATATTCGTCAAGATCTTTTCGTTTAAATGCTACCACGACGGTATTACTTTTAATTTCCTGGTAACCCTGGGCAACCTCATGGGAAGCCAGACCTGTGCCGCAACGTGGGCAATAGGGCATAATTTTATGTCCTTCATAAAGAAAGCCTTCTTTATTGAATTTGTTTAAAATCCACCACACCGTTTCAATGTAATCATTGTCCAGTGTAATATAAGGATCTTCCATATCAATGAAATAGCCCATTTTTCGGCTCATTTCCTTCCATTGACTTTCGTAATTGAAAACGGATGCCTTGCACTGCTCATTAAATTTATCCATACCGTAAGCTTCAATTTCAGGTTTACTGGAAAGTCCGAGCTGCTTTTCCACTTCAATTTCCACAGGCAAGCCATGGGTATCCCAACCAGCTTTTCGGATCACTTGATAGCCATCCATTACTTTGTATTTACAAACACTGTCTTTCAGGGTTCTGGCCAGAACATGGTGAATTCCCGGGCGCCCGTTGGCGGTTGGCGGTCCTTCATAAAATACAAAATTTTCTTTTCCTTCGCGGTGATCAATGGTTCGTTGTAAAATGTTCATTTCTTCCCATTGTTTCGAAATACTATTTTCTCTTTCACCGATGTTTCCTTCGGCTAATGTTTTAAATTGTTTCATATTACTACCTCCAAAATAGCTACTATCGTTATATTTCACTCAAAATAAAAAACGCCCCTTGAAAGATCCAAGGGACGAAAAATCGCGGTACCACCCAAGTTGACAGAAACTGCCCACTTTTATGAATTTAACGATTCCCCGTGATTTCCTAGGCAATTGCCTTCAGAAATCCTGTTCAAAGGTGATCTCTTTGCAGTGACTTTTAATAATCTTTCACCAAACTGATTATTTCTCTGTTAAAGCCTACAACAAAGCGTCCTTTTCATTACATTTAATATAAAAATTACCATGATTATCAAATGACTATTTAATATTTTATACAAAATCTGAGATAAAATCAAGTATTTTGAAATCTTTATTTAAATTTTTAAGAATATCGTATATAATAAGGGTATTGAGATCCTTCAATCCAATGTGATAAAAGAAAAAGAGGAGTTGCAAATGAAAAAACGTTATTTTATTATTGGAATTTTGCTTATTGTGGTTCTTGTTGCATCCACATTCTATATTCTACCAAAACTTGTGAATACTACGAATGGTACTAATAAAGCCGCCAGCACAACAAATAACACAACAACAACCGATCCTAAGTCAGGTACAAATTCTACCACCAACAAACCTTTGACGACACCCACCACTGCGATTGTTGTCCCTGAAGAAATGCAAACAATTATTGATGAGAATACCGACTATCTTTATGTAGATACCACTAAAGTCCTAGCCCCCGCCTACCCTGCTGAAATGATTCCGCTATATGATGTTCTTGAGGTTTCGGCGTCCACTGCCATGACCAGTGACAAAGGAAACCCCGGTTGGCTGACTTCCTATGTTTCTGAGGATTCCATCGATGATTTGCTCGCTTTTTATCGACCGCTATTAATGACCATGTCAGATTTTTCCGAACAAACTGTTTCTGCATCAACAAATCTGAAAGTAACGGTGAGCGGCTATGCAATCAGTATTACCGTGGCACCTAACAATCCTCAAAAAACAGACCTTCAAGGAAATAGTGCCGTGAGCATTTTCATCGAACAGGTATAATTCTCTGTTAGTTTAGTGTGTTCGATGTTAATAAACATAGGTGTTAAGATCATTATTTATCTGGTTGGCGATAGTCAGCCAGATAAAATAAATGTCTTTAAAAAAATTCAATGGCACCTTTTTCAATACCCTTTCACCATTAAATTTATCATAAGAGATTGTGTTTTTAATAGCTTGCTTTTTTATATGAATATGAGATAATGACGCTTCAATTAGTATAATTTCGTGAAAAGAGGATTTTTTCTTTATGACTTCCCAAACAAAAAAAATGACCTACGGTGCCCTGATGATCTCGGTCACCTTTGTGATGACTTCCCTTATCAAGATCCCTATTCCCAATGGTTATGTTCATCTTGGTGATGGTGCCGTTCTTTTATCCGCTTATATTTTAGGACCCTGGGGTGGTCTTATTGCTGCCGGTCTCGGTTCTGCCGGTGCCGATTATTTTGGTGGATTTGGGATCTATGTTCTCCCAACCTTTTTGGCCAAAGGCTTAATGGCTTTTATCTTCGGCTATTTTATGGAACGTTATCCAAAAAAAAATAAGCTGTTTTTTTTATTTCCGGCGGTTGCTGTCATGGTGATCATCTACTATATCTCGGAAATTGTTATCTATGGCAGTATCACAGCACCACTCATTAATATACCATTTAACTGTCTTCAAGGTTTAGTAGGAATTGTTGTTGCACTGGTACTATATAAACCTTTAGAGCGTTTTCGCCTAAAGCCAGTTAAGATTTCAGAAAAATGAAAAAAGCCTCCTGAGAGGTCTTTTTTATTTAATTACTTCTATGAAAACCCAATCAAATACTATTTTATAACAAAATCAATCTATTAATTAGCAAAGGAAACTAACCATATGCAGATATTTATAATAAAACGGATTCTTCCCTTGTTTATGTTAACCCTTATGGTTTTTAGCGGATTTTCCATCAATCCTTTGACCATGCAAAAATCCTTTGGCGAAGAGACGGACCCTGCTATTGTCACAGAGCCTCCTGTTGGTGATCCTCCTGTGGTGATCCCTCCAATCGTCGTGGAACAACCCCCTGCAGCAAATCCTGTTTATCCATCTTATAACAACACTGACAATTCCACAACTGTTGACACACCCGTTAAAACCCCTGCTGAAACTACCATTGAACCAATACCAGTGCCTGAAAAAACCCCAACAGAAACTCCGATCTTTGTGATGGCTCTGGAAAATTCAATTTTGACCGGAATCCTGCCCAATGAAGCCGTCACTTATACTTTAAATGGAAAAACCTTAACCGCTGTGATCAATGGGGACATCGTGGTGCCAACCATAGAGGTGATTAAGAGCAAAAAAGCTGCCAGCAGCAATGTAAGAACGGTCATCCTGGAACTTCCAAAATCAGCAATGAACATTGTTTCTGGGATTCAGTTGAAAATTCCAGGAACCCTGGTGGCATTACTTGATAAAGAAGGAATCGCTCTGGAATTCTCCCAGGGTGCCAATACCATCAAGCTTGAACCAAAAGCTTTTAACATTGATTCTTATAAACTCTTTGAATCCGGTAAAGAATTACAAATTGATTTAGAAAATAATTCGCAAGCCCTTGCAACTAACCTCATTCTTTATGATGAGCCTGCCACTCCTCTTTCATCTGTTTTTTCCGTTAAGGCAACCTTGAATGATGGGGGATCCGCTCCGGTTAATATTTCACCAATGAATAAGGGGATTACCCTATCCACTGTTCTGTCAACTGATGCCCGCAGCAATTTGTCCAAAGATTCTATTGTCATGGCAAGCGCCTATAATGCTAATGAAAAAGACCTCGTCAGTATACAGACCCAATATGATAGGGAAAAAGGGATCGCAAGCTATAATGTGACGGCATCAGGGGATTACCTTTTGGCTTCGCGAATACTTACTAAAGGATCCGCCCTAAGTGGTTGGCTCTTTCTTATTCCCTTAGGAATCGTCTTACTGATCATCGGCAGCTTCTACTTTATCCGAAATAAAAAAAGAGCCCTACCGCTCGGTGATGATTTGAGCTCCACGTCAAACAAAAAAGATGAACCAATTGGTAAGTTTGAAGATGCCGATTAACAGCTAACAATGCGGCTGTCTCATATGAGATATCGCATTGTTTTTTACAAATCACAAACTCAATTTTTACAGATACCCTTGCATTAGCTCTAAATATTCCTGGGCATTAACTTGGATGGACGTTACCTCTTCTTCCCGTAATTCCCTAACAACCTTTGCCGGGCTTCCCAAAATTAAAGAATTTGGCGGAAATACTTTTCCTTGAGTTACCAAGGAGCCTGCTCCGACAATGGAATTATCACCAATTTTTGCGCCATTGAGAAGTATGGCTCCCATTCCCACCAGAACATTATTTCCAATTTCACAGCCGTGAATAATGGCATTATGTCCAATACTCACGCCTTCTCCAATAAGAGTTGGATATCCAGGTGCCACATGAACAACGGTACCATCTTGAATATTGGTGCGATCACCAACAGTAATGGGTTCAATATCGGCTCTGAGTACCGTCTGAAACCAAATACTTATAAAATCCCCCAGCTTAACTTTTCCAACCACATCAGCACTTTTTGCTATAAAAACGGTTTTACCCAACATCATTTTATGCTCCACCAATTCCTTTTTCTTTTGTTACATATTACCCTTTTCTCTGGATCTTGTAAATAAATTTTCCATTTTTTTCTAATACTTATGTTAAAATGAACATAGAAAAGAAATTAAAAGGATGTGCCCATGAATATTGCCAGTATAGAAAACCTTAAAAAAACCTATGGGGTAAAAACCCTTTTTGAAAATATTTCCTTTAATATCGCCGATAGCGACAAAATTGGTCTCATTGGTATGAACGGTTCAGGAAAAACATCTCTGCTGAAAATTATAGGCGGCCTGGATTCACCAGATGCCGGGGAAGTGAATTTTTTTGGTAACATAAGAGTTGAAATCCTTGCCCAGGATCCAGATCTTGATCCTGAAATTTCCGTACTCAATCAGGTTTTTAGAGCCAACTCCCCAGAAATGAATCTTGTCAGAGATTATGAAACCACCTTATTGGCTTTGGAAAAGTCCTCAGAGGATACACCCCTGCAAAAACGTTTGTTGGCTTTGTCACAAAGAATGGATGACCAAAATCTCTGGAATCTCAAATCCCAGGTTGAAACGATTCTTTCCCAACTGGGGATCCACGACTACGAAAAAACCATTGGACTTCTATCCGGGGGTCAGCGAAAACGGGTGGCTATGGCTTCAGCGTTACTTACCCCCTGTGATCTTTTGATTCTTGATGAACCTACCAACCACCTGGACAATGACACCATTTCCTGGCTTGAAACCTTTCTTCTTAACCGCCGCGGCGCCCTTCTGATGGTCACCCATGACCGTTACTTTTTAGACCGGGTTGTGAATAAAACCATTGAGCTGGATAGCGGAAATCTTTATGAATACACCGGAAATTACTCGGATTTCTTAGAAAAGAAGGCTGACCGTAAAGAGATTCAATCGGCCATTGAGGAGAAACGTCAGAACCTTTATCGACGTGAGTTATCCTGGATCCGTCGTGGGGCAAGGGCACGAACCACCAAACAGAAAGCTCGGATCCAACGCTTTGAAGAAATCAAAGACAATGCTCCAGATTTCAGCGATGATCAATTTGAAATATCCGTGGGTTTCACCCGCCTTGGAAAAAAGGTCATTGATATCGAACATCTCAATAAATCCTTTGGACCGAATCTGATTATTTCGGATTTGAGTGCCATTCTTGGCCAGAATGAACGCATTGGTATAATCGGTAAAAACGGTCTTGGAAAAACTACCCTTCTTAATCTCATTGCCGGGAAATTAAAGGCTGATGGCGGTGAAATCTCCCTGGGCGAAACCGTTAAAACCGGCTATTTTTCACAGGAATCTGAAGACATGGACTTCAGTCTTCGCGCTATTGATTATATTCGGGAAAAAGCCGAAGTTATGGAAAATTCACGGGGAGAAATTGTCACTGCTTCCCAGATGATGGAACTCTTTCTTTTTGATAAGAATAGCCAATGGGTTTATCTTTCTGAACTTTCCGGTGGGGAACGTCGCCGCCTTTACCTTTTGGGTATCCTGATGATGGCGCCAAATGTCCTTCTCTTTGATGAACCCACCAACGACCTGGATATTGATACCCTTACAATTTTAGAAGCCTACCTGGATGAATTTCAAGGAGCCGTACTGACGGTTTCCCATGACCGATATTTTCTGGACCGAACCTGTAACCAGATTTTTGCTTTTACCGGTAATGGCGTTATTACCAAACAAACCGGAAATTACTCCGACTATATTGAAAAGCATCCGTTAGATTTTAATAAAAAGGAAACGGCTGTTGAAAAATCAACCAAACCAAGAGTTGAAAAGGAAAAAACACGAAAACCAGGGTTAACCTATAAAGAAAATCAAGAGCAAAAAGAGCTTTTTTGTTCCCTTGAAAAGAAAGAGAAACGCCTTGATAGTGTGGCTTCCCTAATGGCTAAAATCACCAGCGATTACACCACCCTCCAAGAACTAGCTGAAGAAAAAGAAACCCTGGAAGAGCAACTGTTAGAAGTTATGGAACGACTTGAAGATTTAGAAAAGCTTTCTTAATTGAAAAGATTATTAAAGGTCTGAAATTTAATTGCATCCGGAGTATTTTTTAATCTTCGGATGGTCGAAAGGAAAACAATGCAGATAATAAGTTGGAATGTTAACGGCATTCGTGCCATTGAAAAAAAAGATTTTATTTCCTGGGTGGAAGAAACCCAACCGGATATATTATGCCTTCAGGAAACCAAGGCAGAGGCCAATCAGCTTAGTGAAAAGCTTCTCAATATTTCCGATTATACTTCCTATTTTCATTCCGCAGAAAAAAAAGGTTACAGTGGCACTGCCGTCTATTATAAGAAAGCACCTCTGAATATTAAAACCGGTCTTTCCGACTCCCGATTCAACCAGGAGGGGCGGACCATTATTTTAGAATATGATGACTTTATTCTCTATAATGTCTATTTTCCCAATGGCCAAAAAGATGAAGATCGCCTCAGTTATAAAATGGATTTTAATCGCTGTCTTCAAAAGGATATAACCATGCTTCTGGAATCCGGTAAAAATGTCATTGTCTGTGGTGATATCAACATTGCCCACTGCGAAATTGACCTTAAACACCCAAAGGAAAATTCCAAACGCTCAGGGTTTCTCCCCGAAGAACGGGCATGGGTCAGTGATTTTCTCAGTATTGGCATGGTGGATTCCTGGCGCGTTCAACATCCTGATGAGGTTAAATACAGCTGGTGGTCCATGCGCTTTAATGCCAGAAAAACCAATGCCGGGTGGCGCATCGACAGCTTTTTTGTTTCCGAAGAATTGATAAATCGCATCAAAGAAACAGAAATCCTTAACGAAGTGATGGGCTCTGATCATTGCCCTATTACGTTAACCCTTACCTAAAAGAGCCTGCTTTAATCCATCACAACAATGACCTTAAGACAGCCTAATATGTGGATATTTTCAGGCCCATTTTTTATTTTTGTTTGAGCCAAATGGCATGCAAGCAGATAAAATAATTGGCCTGAATAGATTTTTATACTTCTATTTAATTCTTCAGGCGTTGGATAGCCGCTTTCACCGTATCCCATTCATTATAATAAAGAATTTCGTCCTTCATTATTTCCTGTTTTTCATGGCCTTTGCCGGCAAGGACTAATACATCCCCGGGTTGACAAAGGGATGCCCCATGAAAAACACCTTGAACGCGTTTTTCAATGGTGGTGTAATTTTCCGTTTTTTCGGCGACACCTGCCACAACTGCATTAATAATATCCATTGGGTTTTCACTGGCGGGATTATCCGAGGTCACCACAACGAAGTCTGCATAGGTTCCGGCAATGCGACCCATTATGGGTCGTTTTTCACGATCTCGATCACCGTTACACCCGAAAACTAAAACGATCCGTCCCGTATAAATCTTACGCACTGATTTTAATAACTTTTCCAGGGAATCCGGAGAATGGGCATAGTCGATGATCACATCAAAGGGAGCATCCACATCTATACGTTCCATTCGGCCTTCTACCCCAGGCATGGTTGCCAAGGCGTTTTTAATAATCTCCATGGACACCCCTTCCTCAAGGGCATTAATGACGGCAGCCATGCTGTTATATACCATAAACTCCCCAGGAATATTTAAATAAAAGTGCTCTTCGCTTACTGGCGTAATCAGGGTAAAATTGGTGCCGGATATCCCATAAACCATGTCTCTGGCAATGTAATCATTGGTAGGTTTCAAACCATAGGTGATGATTAGAGTATCCGTTTTCTTCTCTAATATTTCACAGAGCATCTGTCCCCATTGATCATCTCCGTTAATTATATTCGCTTTTTTTACCTGATAAAAAAGTTTTGCCTTTGCATTAAAATAATTTTCAAAGGTTTTATGATAATCTAAATGATCCTGGGTGAGGTTGGTGAAAATCCCATAATCAAAAGACACGCCATTCACACGATCAAGGGCAAGTCCGTGAGAGGAAACCTCCATGGCTAAATAGTGACAATCGGCATCCCGCATTTCTCCAATAATTTTCTGAACTTCTAAAGATTCAGGGGTTGTCCGACCGCGATTGTCAATAATTTCATTACCAATGAGGTTGTGAATGGTTCCGATGAGACCGCATTTTTTTCCATCGGCTTCAAAAACGGTTTTAAGCATATAGGAAACACTGGTCTTCCCATTGGTTCCTGTAATGCCGCTAATCACCATAGCTTTTGAAGGTTTTCCGTAAAAGGCCGAAGCGATAATCCCCAGGGCAAACCGAGAATCCGGAACCCTGATATAAGTTACCTGATCATTATACTCTGTTAATAGGTTCTGGTGAACCACGACTTTTGCTCCCTGGGTAATTGCATTCTTCACATATTTATGTCCATCCGTAACATATCCTGGAATCGCCACAAAAAGAGTGCCAACCTGAGCATCCTTAGAATTATAGGCAATTTTTTTTACCTCAGTGTTTATTTGAGGGTTTATTATTTCAAGAATTTTTAGTTCATCAATGATTAATTCAATTTTCATTTCGATTTTCCTTTCGATGTTTTCAACCTGCCAGTTGATCAATCTTTTCCCATTATACTTCTTTGTCGAAACTCTGTCCAGATAGGATTTTCAGCAAAAAATAAAAAGAAGACACATCATCCCTGTATCTCCTTATAGATAAATTATTCTCTTTCGTTAACTGCGCCAGTGACGACACAATCAATCCCAAAATCATCTGCTGATATTTTATGGTTTGGGAAAATTAAAACGACCTGATGATCCCATTTAAGGGAAATAAACATTTCTAAAAGATCTACATCACCCTGGGCAATGAAAAAATCAAGCTTAAGCACTTGACCTAAATGTTTACCGCAATGAACCCATTCTTCCATGTCATAGGCTCCCGTATCAATCATTATCAGGGACTTATGATTTTTAAACATGATTCCCATAATGATTCCAGCTTTTTTACGACCATATTTGTTAATTGCATAGTGATATTCTGCTTTAAGGGATTTCTTCCCCTGCATCCAGCCTTTGGTAATAAAATAGGTTTCCCCACAAAAGGATTTTAATTTTTTATTTTTATGAAGAAGCATATGTATGCAATCCTCGGAGCGAAGAATAGCTAGTTCTGTTTTCTCACTGACAATACCTACTAATCCCTTGCCACAATTACCGTAAGCCAGAAGAATCAAATCATAGTCCTGATTTTTGTCAATTTCTTTTTGTAACTCACTCCGTAAAAAATCAGGATTAATATGGAGATCCGAACTCATCCAAATCGTATCATAAGTGATTCCTGTATTTTTCATGGCAAGAGTCACTTCATCCTGAATCATTCCACAGGCAATTAATAAGATATTTATTTTCATCTTACTCCTCAGTTTTTAAACTAATCGAAAGAGGCAATTGCTTCTAATCCGGTATAATCTCCGGTAAAATACATTAGTCCCCAACCGATGGGGTGATCCTTTTCATCCAAGAGCTTCTGCTCCACCACCAATAGGGGTTCCCCATCCAAAACATCTAAAATTCGACTGACTTCCCCTTTGGCTGCCACGGCCCGAATTTTCAGCTTTTTTGTCATTGCAAAAATCGAATTTTTTTTTGCAACCATTTCAGGGAAGGTGGCATATCGAATTTCTTTTTCTACAATGGGGATACCTCGATAATAAGGAATATATTTAATATCGTAGGCTTTTACCAACCCGTCGCTGACAAATATTCGTTTTACCACAATGACATGTTTGTTTTCTGGAATTTCCAGATTAAAGCCCACTTCATAACTGGGTTTAATAACATTCACCTCAATGAGCCGAATCTCTTCACCCTTTTTTTCTGTGGTCATCATTTCATCAAAATGCAGTGTGTATAAATCCAGATTTGGCTCGCAAACGTAATTTCCTTTACCAGGAATGGAATAAATATATCCCTCGTTTACAAGAACTGCCAACCCTTTTCTCACCGTCATTCGGCTCACATTAAATTCTTCGCAAAGGAGATTTTCAGATTGAATGGCATCGCCCGGTTGGACTTCTTCACTGGTAATCTTACTTTTTATTGCTTCAACTATTTTTAAATATTCGGGGGACCCCACTTTTCTCACCACCTTGGTCTATTTACCATTATTTTTTTGGGATGCCTTCTCCTGCATCCAGATTTTACATTTTTCCACGCCTTTGGTGACGTCCTTTGCAGCATAATCCGCACCAACAATCTGACCTGTTTTATCGTCAACGACGGTGCCACCAATGATAATTCGATAATCATCCCGGATATTTCGTGTAACCAATTCACAGACCAATGCTCGCATTTCATAAACGGTTTCCTGCTGCATGCCACTCATCCCAATAATATCAGGCTTCATGGTTTTAAGGGCATCCATCACTTTATTCAGGGGAACGTCAGTTCCTAAATCTATGATTTCAAAACCCGCTGTTTTGGCGAAGGAACCAAAAATATTTTTTCCAATATCATGGCAATCTCCGAAAACTGAAAACAGCATCAATTTACCAATTTTGTTTTTGGATGTTACCTTACTCAGTGCTTCTAATTCATCTAATTCCATAACTTCCTGGAAAATAATCCCAGCGAAAATCAAATCCGCAATAAAATAATCACTGGTTTCATAAAGCTTTCCTACTCGTTCCATTCCAATTTGCAGCCATTTTAAAATCTCAATGGGTTTAAATCCTTTACGAATGGCAATCCTTACAAGCTCCAGGGTTCGATCCTCATATAATCCTTCAATGGATCTCACAATGCTATGTTTCATAATTAAGCTCCACTTCCTCTAAGGCGCAAAACGTTTTTTCCTCACACCGCTTTTTCAAAAGGTCTTTGGCTCCACCCTTATTACACCCGGAATTTTTTCTATATTCCCTCATTATAACCTAAATCAAACTTTTTTTTGACAATATTTTTTAAATTTTCATGAAATCGTTTGACGAAATTATACCATACTTATATTGACCTGTATATACAAATATCCACAATTCTAAGCTTTAAAGTGCAAATTCAAAGATGGTTCTGGTTATTTTTATTAGTGTTAATCAATGGAGTCATTGGTTTTGTACTTTTGTTAGCGCCTTCGAAATCTCTTATATTACCACCATTTCCAAGCAACAAGGCCAATATCTTTTGCACAGTCATGAGAAGATCCTCCACCGAGTGATACTGCTTGTGATCCAACTTCTTTAACAGCACCTGGTCCCATTAAATTTACTACGGGCATGAAATACTCAAATACTTGATCTGCTATAGCCATAATAATTCCTCCTATAATTTTTTTTGATTTTTGCAACCTAAATCCCACATTTAATCTAATAACCTAGAAATCCTCATTTAATCTTTGTATCATCGCCAAACAATCGGATTAACAATTTCTATGAAACCGTTTAAAGCAAAGCCTGTTGACGACGGGGTTTGGGACGAATGATCTTCGTCGGTCAGAAAAGAAAATAGTCTTCATTGAAAAATCCCCACAAAAAAAAGGAAAAAAGATTGCACTCTTTTCACCTTTTATCTTTGCTCATATTTTTTCATATCACCTTTGACCTAATTTTTACGGTTAGATCGTTTATTTAAGAGACTTATGCCCATGCCTGACAAATTTTAACGCCTTCTGCGGCATTTGTCGTGAATTTATCAGCTCCAACAAATTCGCAGGATTCTTTTGTTACAGGATTTCCACCGATAATAACTTTAGAATCAATGCCAGCAGCTTTAAGAGCATCAACCGTTTCTTTCATTGAGTCAATAGCAAGGGTTAAAACACCGCTCATGCCAATAATACAGTCTTTGTTTTCTTTCGCTCTTTCAACAAAAATTTCTGGAGCCACATCAATACCTAAATCAATTACTTGGAAACCCGCTGCTTCTGACATGCTTTTGAAGATATTTTTTCCAATATCATGTAAATCGCCATGAACTGTTCCTACGATAATAGTCCCAGCAACAGCAGTTTCGCCATTTCCCAATACTGGTTTTAAAACGTTGATCGCTTCAGTTAATAATTCACCGGCAAAGATTAAATCTCCAACAAAATATTCACCTTTTTCAAAAAGATCACCAACGATTGCCATACCTCCCTGACAAGCTGCTACAGCTTCCTGAGCTTCTGGTTCTGATGGGTTAGATTCTACAAATTCGTTTAGCAGATCCATTACATCTTCTTCTTCTAAATCTCCAACTGCCTGTGTTAATACTTTTAAATCCAACATTCTGTTTACCATTCCCTTTTTAAATTTTCATTAATTTTAAATAAAAATACATGTGTAACATGTGTGTACATGTTTATATTCGTATGATACACCCTTATCTTATTCTTGTCAAGTAAACGCTTCCATTATTTTTATTAAAATAATGTCTTACTTCTTTAAAAAGACCTCAATAAATCAATTTCTTTTTTATAATCCAAAGTTTTTTCCTAGGGAGTTTCCAGAAAGAAAGGCAAACCTTTTAAGCTAGGGTGTGTAACGATCTTTTGGAAACCATCCACATCTTTTTGATCAAGGGCTTTGGCTTTACCACCTCTGGGGTTACGTGTAAAAAACTGGAAGGTATTCGCATTCACGAGCAAGGCTTCCTCACCGGCTTTCTTAAAACCTTTTGCAATGGATATGTGTGGTCCTATGTTTAACATTTGACTTCTCCTTTTTCGTACTTTTTTAAGTTATTTCAAATCAAGCAACCATATTTTTTTTTAAAATCATCCTTTGCCCCTTGCTCATCCATTAAAATTAATGTAAAATAGAAAATGAAATTATTCGTATTTCAAATTTAATCTAAGGAAGTGCACAAATGAACACAGATTTGAGTAGTATTACAACTGGTAGTAAAACCTTGGGGATTATTGTCTCCATCGTTATGGTTCTTCTTGGCATCGGGGTCTTTATTGCCCCACAGTTTTTCGCATTAATGATGATTTGGATCTTTATTGTTGGCCTTGTGATTTATGGCATATTTCTAATTTTCGCTTTTTCAAAAAGTGATGTCAAGAACGGATGGAATCTAACCACAGGAATAATGGCTCTCATTCTTGGTCTATTATTGATTTTTTCTCCGAATTTAGCCAAAGCTGAAACTTTTGCATTTATACTTGGCTTTATGACCTTATTTACAGGAATCAACCAAATCACTGCTTCCCTCATAATGAAAAAGCAAGGCAGCACTGGCACCGGATGGCTTACCGCTTCCGGAATCATCAATATTATTTTAGCAATGTTCTTTATTTTCAGTCCATTTATAATGCTTTATACCTTCTCAATTATCGCCGGGGTTTATTTGGTATTTGGCGGCATTGCCCTTTTTGCCGAAACTTTCTCAAGTAAATAATACCATAACTTTAAATACAGCCGATATCTTAAAGAGATATCGGCTGTATTTTTTATTGTGCATTTAACCGCTCTTTGTCATATTTTCATAATCAAAAAAGAACTCCGAAGAGTTCCAATAAACATAAAAGTGGTGATCCCGACTGGACTTGAACCAGCGACCCCTACCACGTCTCCTTAATGGACCGTCTCTCCCGTTCGGAAGCGCCAGCGGACACCATGGCGCAAGACATGTAGGCAGTATTGCAGGCATGAAAAAAGCCTCGGGCGTTAGCCGGAGGCGTGGGTAGAGTTCCAATCGTATATTTCACAGTTGCAAGCGAAGGCAGACCATCCTGATCATTAACCGACTGTCCACTATACTGTTATCTTTTCTCTTTGTATCTTAATTTTATAACCCGGCTTTTATATCTTCAGATGCCAAATTTAAAACACCTTCTACCGAACTGCACACTTCTTCCCATGAAAATACGACAGCATATGAATTCTTTAGCTGATAATCATGCCATAATTTTTTCATGTTCTCACTTATAAGAATCTCGTTAATAATCTTCTTCTGATCCGCAAGTAAATGGAGACCCTGACGATTCTTCGCAGTTTCATGGATTGCATCATATAAAACTCTGGGTTTGATCATTTGTGTTTGCAATTGTGTCAGAAGATGAATATCGTAATAATCCCGCATTCGTGTGTTGTAGGTGCCAAAAGATAAGATCCCATGATATTTTTCAGCAATGATAGTTTCCAGATTATACGCCCAAACTTGAATGGACCGGTCTTCGAACATTAGAGGATATTGATAAACAATTTCTTTGGGTGTGATCTTATCCCCTGTTGTAATATCCACTTTTATGGGAATGCGCATCCGATCAATTTTTGTTTCAATGGAAACACGAATTCCTGAATACTCACCATCTTCATGGATTGTTTCCAACTTTTTTAATGACATGGTGATATGGTCATCACATTCAACCTGAATGATTTCCTCTATTATCTTTTTCAGCATTTTCTCATCCATTGGATAGTTTTTTAAGGTGGTATCGATATCAACCGTTGAGCGGGTATCGATTCCCACTACCGAAGCGATGAGAAAACCGCCTTTCAGAATAAAGTGGTCTCCATAAGCCGACAATGCAATCCTTTCAAGGAAACGCTCCATCATATAATTTTTTGATAAAATCAATGGGTCCAGATTTTTCTCTTTTGCCAGATTTTTGATCTTATCTTTTAGCTGGGTGGCGGTTTTCACATCAGAACCTCCATATACGCTTTAATCTGTTTTTCAACACCAAATATTTTTGCATAGTTTAACAACAATGGGACATTTTTATCTCTTTTTCTGAAATAGCGCTTGACTGCTTCGGTGACCAAGGCTAAATCAGCCTGATAACGTGGACTGAGTAGGTCACAAATAGTCCGTTCCTGATTGTAGCAACGAATATCCCGACCAAAATTAGTTTGAACGGTCATAATTCCAATCTCATACCACTCTTTTTTTACACTGTACACCTGTATCCCCTCTTCTCTTAAACGGGAAGCGTTGTATCCAAAGGGCACGGTCACTGTGATTATCAGTGGATCCCGGTCAGTCAGCTCCAGAAAATAAAGTGCAGTTTCATGGGAATAGATCATTCTCTGGTAAATGGCCTGTTTCCAGAAATAGGCATCATCCCAGGCGTCGTCACTGAGATACACCCCCCGACGAAGGGATTTCAATTGCCCTGCTTTTACTGCCCGATATAAATAAGAACGAGGAATATTTGCCTTCTCCAGGTCTTTGGTCAGAATCAAGCCGTCTTTTTCATCAATCATCGATTCGAGTTTTTTTTGATAGTTCATCTTTATCACCCGTGTTTCAAGTATGCTATGATTATAGCACAGACATAGCACAGTTGAAACTTTTTGTTCAGGTTTTCAACGACTCAATCAATGTTGGTGTGCTCAATTTTCCTGTAAAATATTTCTCTTTTCTCTGCTTTTAAATAGCAACACATTTTTACTCTTGTCGTTGATATTAAATCCTATTGCGCTTTTGGATTATCTCATCATATTTCGAAGAACTAATTCCTGCAATACATCACAAACTCGCATTTCCTCGTATTTTACTTTTGGGTGGTTATTCATATAGTAGTAATCAGAGA
>JAENWK010000213.1 GCA_016650045.1 Eubacteriaceae bacterium
AAGAAAAGAGGAGAATAATGATAACGAAAATAAATAGCGAACCCGAAATTTATCAATTTCATATACCTTTGCCGAATAATCCTTTAAAGAATTTAAACTGTTATGTGGTTAAAACAGAAAACGGAAATCTTTTAGTCGATACCGGATTTAATCAAACAGAGTGCTTTGCGGCATTGACGATGAGTTTGCGTGAGCTGAATATTGATATGAATGAAACAACACTATTTTTAACCCACCTGCACTTGGATCATATTGGGCTGGTTGATAAAATCAGATCTGAAAAGACGCGGGTGCTGATGGGTGCTGAGGATTATGATTATTTTGGTCAAATGCTGACCGGTAATATTTGGGATGAATTTGGCAAACGTTTTTTTGAAGAGGGTTTTCCTCTCAAAAGTGTTCATGATCAGGAAGAAATTAAACAGGCCATTGCCCATACACCCCAAAAGCTGTTTGATATAACGCCAATCAGGGATGGTGAAAGTTTTTTTATTGGAAACTACGAATTTGAATGTGTGCTTACTCCGGGGCATACACCAGGGAATACCTGTTTATATCTCAAAAATGAAAAGATTATGTTTTCAGGTGATCATATTTTATTTGATATTACTCCAAGCATCATTTTCTGGCCCAATGTGAGAAACTCACTAAAGGACTATTTAACAAGCTTGGAGAAGCTGAAAACTTATGACATTTGCTTGGCTTTGCCTGGACATAGATCGAATAAAATAGATGTTTACGAGCGGATTGAGCAATTGAAAAAGCATCATCTTAAACGAGTAGAAACAATTTATAATATTGTTAAAATGAAGAAGAATCAGAACGCTTATCAAATAGCAAGCCAGCTTGAGTGGTTCATGAGAGGAAAAAGCTGGAGTCAGTTCCCAAACCAGCAAAAAGTGTTCGCAGTAGGTGAAACCATATCCCATTTGGATTATTTGTTTGAATGCAATCGAATTAATAAATTCATAATGGACGGAGTGTTTGTTTATCATGCGTAATATAATGTTTAATGTGCCGAACAATTTAATATTTGGAAGTTGATACGTCAATACATGAAGATATTATCATGATCGTAAGCAGTTGTAAGTATAGTCATTTTACGAGTGTTAATGTCAAATAGACTACACATATTTCACGCTAAAAATATATGCGATAATACCTTCATCAGTTTTCTTTAAATTTCTCATTGGATCTGGCTCGGCCGCACTGTCAGGCGCTGAGATTTCTAAACCCTAATTAAATTTTTCATACTACAAATGCTTCCCCAATGGGAATCTTATATAAAAAACACCTTCTTATGAGAAGGTGTGAGACCGCAGACAAAGTATCTTACTTCAATGTGAATGTATTCCCGTCAATGGAAATTTGACTTGTATTATTAGAATTGTAGTCAATGTTAAGGACACTGTTGGCTGGGATAATACCGCTGCCTTGAATATTTGTCATATTGACTGTTCCCGTATCACTGCCGCTGGTATTGGTAATTGTGTAATCAGCAGTATAACTATCTCCGTTTCCATTGGGGCCTAAT
>JAENWK010000124.1 GCA_016650045.1 Eubacteriaceae bacterium
CAGAAACGACTGATTCAAATGAACCAGATGTCCATTGAACGGGAGACCCTGTTGTTTGAAAATTTACAATACCTGGTGGACTATTGTCATACCAATGACTGTCTCAGGAAAAACATCCTCCAATATTTCGGGGAAACCGCCGACTATGAAAACTGCGGAAATTGCGGGAACTGTCTGGATCAGTCGGAAATGGTGGATATCACCACCGACGCCCAAAAGATTTTGTCCTGTATTTACCGCCTCAACAGCCGGTTTGGCCTGAACATGGTGATGTCAGTGCTGCGCGGCTCAAAAAACAAAAAAATCCTGGACATGAACCTGGACCAGGTTTCAACCTACGGCATTATGAAAGAGCATCGTCTGGAAAGCCTGCGAGAAATCATTATGACTCTGGTAGCCAAGGGCTACGTTGTGGTCACCGCCGATGAATATCCGGTGCTGAAGCTCACAGCTTCCGCCACCAAGGTCCTCAAAGGCCAGGAAAAAGTTTTTCACAAAAAGCATTTGGTGGAAATGATCGCTGTCAAAAGCAAACCCAAAAATACCGGTAAAGTGATCATCGACTGTGATGAAGGCTTGTTTTTACAGCTCAAGGCCTTGCGCTACAGCCTTTCCCAGGAAAAAGAGCTGCCGCCTTTTATGATTTTTCACGATGCCAGCCTCAAGGAAATGGCAGCCTATTTCCCTTTGGATCAGGAAAACTTTCTGAAAATTAACGGGGTAGGGCAAGCCAAGTATGAAAACTACGGCGACCTCTTTATCAAGGAAATTCAAAACTTTGTTGATGAGAACCCCATCGAAATCAGACAGCGGCCGGCACCAGAGGAAAATCCCATCCAGGAAACCACAGGCGCCAAAGAATCCAAGGTTGGTTCCCATGATACAACCTATGAAGCCTTTATTCAGGGACAATCTCTGGGTGAAATCGTAACGAACAGGGGACTGTCCCTAAACACCGTGCTCGGGCATTTGATGCGCTGTGACCAGGAAGGAAAAACCGTGGATTGGACAGGGTTTATTGATGAAACGAAAGAAAAGGAAATCCTGGACGCCATTGAAAGCGTCGGTTTGGACGGCCTGAAGCCCATTAAGGCGGCTCTGCCTGAAACCTGCAGCTACGACGATATCAAAATCGTCATCCATAAAAACGGTTTAAAATAACCGGCCAAGTTGACTGGTGAATTTCTATATAAAAAAAGAGATGCACAGCATCTCTTTTTTTATGCCGGATTTTATTGTCTCGTTAGGTGATTCTCAGTTATAAAGCGTTAAACCATTCTCAAACTGAGTGCTTTTAAATTGTTCCAGGGTGATTTCCACCATATCAAAGAGTTTTCTGGAAACGCAAGTGGCATCGGCGTCCGGGTATTTATCTTCCAGATAAACCACTTTTTTAATCCCGGCCTGAATGATGGCCTTGGCACATTCATTGCAGGGGAAACAGGTCACATAAAGAATGGCATCAGCCAGGGACCGGCCATCTGAATTTAAAATGGCATTTAATTCCGCATGACAGACATAGGCATATTTGGTATGCTGAAAGTCACCATCACGATCCCAGGGCAGGTCATCATCACTGCAACCTTTTGGCATGCCGTTGTAGCCAGTCGATAAAATGATGTTTCTTTCATTGACAATACAGGCGCCAACCTGTGTATTCGGATCTTTACTCCGTCGCGCAGATAATAGAGCGATCCCCATAAAATATTCATCCCAGGTAATATAATCCTGACGTTTCATAACATTCTCCCGTTTTTTACTTTATTCTAACATATGCAATTATCTTTTGCTATATATATTGCAGGTGTGAACGGGAACGGTAACCACTCAGCTGCATTAAAGCCAATTCTATTTTCATTTAAATCTCCTATATCAAACAAAGTTAGATATAGTGTATATATACCCATATAAATTTTTCTGTCAAAGAACTCAACTTGGTAAGAACACCTTGAAATTGAAATGAGTTGATGATAAGATACTCTAAAAATGCAAGCAATATTGTAATGAAAAGCTGGCAATAATGAAACAGGAGAATTTTATGAGCAACGAATTATTTGACATCCCGGCATACTTCGAAAGAATTGGATACACCGGCGACGGGGAAGTTTCCATTGAAACATTAAAGGGACTGCACACGGCCCATGTTATGAACGTCCCCTTTGAAAACATTGATGGTTTCAATAAAAAGCCGATTTCACTTGATCTGGATGATTTATTTGAAAAAATTGTCACCAACAAAAGAGGCGGCTATTGTTTCGAGATGAATGGGCTGTTTTCTTTTTTATTGGAAACACTGGGATTTCGTGTCAGCAATCTTTTTGCCAGAGTTTGGCATAATGGCTTTGAACAGAGCGGAAAAACCCACCAGGTTTTACTGGTGGAAATTGACGGTGACTCCTGGCTTTGTGACGTCGGTTTTGGCGGCAACGGTCCGCTTTCTCCGATTCGATTGGAAGAGGGGCTGGCGCAGGAACACTTTGGAAGGAGTCACCGTATCATTGTGGATCCCAGCTATGGCTATGTGCTTCAGTATAAGATAAAGGATGAATTTCAGCCGGTCTATGCTTTTACTGAGGAAAAATGTTATCCTTCCGATTATACCATTGCCAATTATTTTACCTCAACACACTCGTCGTGTTTGTTTACCCAATCACTGGTCTGTACCAAACCAACTAAGGATGGACGCATCACCCTGTTTGACAGTCAGTTAAAGATTGTTGCCAATGAATTGGAAACCGTGACAGAACTTGGGCTGGAAGAAGAGATCCGTGAAGCGCTTCAGAGCTATTTTGGACTGTCTGAAACGTTAAGAAACACTATCCCGTGATAGACAATCCCAGAAAAGTTTTTTGAAATAAATCAGATTAAAAAAAAGACCCAAAGCCAGTTTTTGATAAGCTCCCCTTAGATTAGACAGATTGAATATAAAATCTGTCTAATCAAGGGGAGCTTATTATTTCGCTATGGCTTTGGGTCTTTTAATTTATTTAATTATTGTCTCACCTTAATTTCCTTTATAAAGAATCAGGGAAGGATCTATTCAAAAATCGAGTTTCCATCCGATAGCAGGTTTGAGGTTGGGCGGCCGATGAGATAAAAACAAACTGTGCCGACTACGATTAATCCAAAGCCGCCAACGAGGCCCACTGGCAAAGGTCCAATAAAGGGACTGGTGTTGCCGATGGTAACCCAGACGGAAATGGCTGCAAAACCGTTCAGGGAGCCATGGGCGATGGCAGATGGCAGCACACTTTTGGTTTTGATGGCAAGAAATGAAAGAAACGAACCCGCAAAGAAAGCGAAAACAATCATGGCTAAAATACCGCCCCAGGGGAAAAACGGATAGTCAAATCCATAATTATAACCCATGGCAATCACCGGTGCGTGCCATAAACCCCAGATGCCACCGGAAATCGCAATGGCTTTGCGCACGCTGACCATTTCCATTAACTTGGGCAGCAGATAACCCCGCCACCCGATTTCCTCACCTAGGGTGGTGATAATGTTGAGTAGCGGACCAATCAGCAAGCCAACGGCTACCTGGGCAAGGAAACTGGCCATTAGGGTTAACTGTGTGGCGTCCACACCCTGGCTTTTATAAAAATAAAACATATTGCTCATGGTCGGATCAAAATTTGACGGGGAAAGGATAAAATAAAACGCCGCACCACATACAATCAAAAGGGCAGGCCCAAACCAGGCAATGACATAATACCGGATATGTCCCTTAAAATGGGGTTTTAAACCAAAATTTTTAAATCCCTCTTTGGTGACAAGACGCGTAATGACCACAGAAAGTGCGGGTATAAACATAATCCCGGCTAAAACGACGTAGCCGTAGGGATTGGACAACCCACCGTTTGCCATTAAAATAAACTCCACAATCCAGGTCAGGACAAATGCCAGTCCCAGGAAAATAAATAATCGTTTCATTGATTGCCTCCGCAATTTTTCTTTAATTTTTTAATGATATTTTTATAAAGCGGATCGTCAACCCAAACGTCGGACACTCTTCTTGATGTCCGCCGATCCAACGTTACAAAATTGTTTATATAAACCACCAACATGGGTTTAAATTTCTTTGATTAGTTATCTCGCAATTTCTTATTTGATATCATTATACGAAGTTTTGAACAAATTAGCAATGGATTTGAAGTTGATTTTAGTTGATAAAATCAACCATTGAGAAACTATGGTTGAAAAACCCATGGTTGAAAATTCGCTTAAATAAAAATCCTGTCTTAAAAGGACAAAATATTAATTGACAGTGGAAAAAAAATATGTTAAAATTTGAAA
>JAENWK010000125.1 GCA_016650045.1 Eubacteriaceae bacterium
AATGGTCGGAGTGAGAGGATTTGAACCTCCGGCCTCATGGTCCCGAACCATGCGCTCTACCAAGCTGAGCCACACCCCGTTATTGATTGCAATTCTAACCTATTCATTGTAAACTATAATTAGGAAAAAATCAAATTTGTTTGGAGGAAATATTTCATGCATAACAAAAAACCGTTTTATCGTATTGGAGCACTGGTTTTAGTCGCTGCCCTTATTCTTAGCATCATTGCCGTTTACGTTTTATAGATCCTGTGAATATACGTATTATTTCAGTCGGAAAAATAAAAGAAAAATACATGACTATGGCTATCCAGGAATACTCAAAACGTTTGAGTGCCTATTGTCGGCTAGAAATTATTGAGGTCAAGGACGAAAAAGTTCCTGAAAAGCTAAGTGACCAACAGCGTTTGAAGGCCATTGAAGCTGAAGGAAAACGCATTATTTCCTTTTTAAAAGACGACGAAATTCTGGTGACCCTGGAAATTAATGGCAATCAGATGAATTCCCTGGACTTTTCTGAAAAGATTGAAGCTTATACCGTCCAGGGCAAAAGCCAGATCACCTTTATTATTGGTGGATCATTGGGGCTGTCATCTGAAATTATCAGGCGTTCGGACTGGAGTCTGTCTTTTTCAAAAATGACCTTTCCCCATCAACTCTTTCGGGTAATGCTTTTAGAGCAAATATATCGGGCCTTTAAAATAATCCGAGGAGAAACGTATCATAAATAAATGAAAATTCATTAAACCTGAGAGGTAAATTATGCCAGACTATTTAGTTAAAGCAACTGCAGCCAATGGTCAGATTCGAGCATTTGCCGTAAGCACAAAAGCAATGGTAGAAACAGCACATACCGTTCATCATACCAGTCCCGTGGTTACTCAAGCGTTGGGACGACTCCTGACTGCCGGAGCCTTAATGGGTTCCATGATCAAAAATCATGATGAACTTCTGACTTTAAAAATTGCCGGGGATGGTCCCATCAAAGGTTTGTTGGTTACCGCCGACGGCCAGGGAAATGTTAAAGGGTATTCCTATGCACCTGATTTAGGGGATACCCCTGCTGCCCCTATGGCCGTTTCTGATGCCATTGGGGATGGTTCCTTAACCATTATCAAGGATATGGGTCTTAAAGAACCCTATGTGGGTTTCTCGCCACTGGTCAGCGGTGAAATTGCCGAGGACCTTACCTATTATTATGCCAAATCCGAGCAGATTCCAACGTCGGTATCCCTGGGAGTTCTCTTAAATGATGATGGTTCCGTCAAACAAGCCGGTGGATTTATTATTCAGCTCATGCCCTTTACTGAGGAAGAAACCATTCTTAATCTTGAAAAAGTATTGGCAAATACCTCATCTATGACTAAACTTCTGGATGCTGGGAAAACCCCTGAAGAAATATTGAAAAACATTTTTGTTGATCTGGATCTAAATATTACAACCACTGAAATCACTCGATTTTTATGCAATTGTTCCCGGGATCGAGTCACCAAGGCACTCATTGCTGTTGGCGAAAAAGACCTGGAAGAAATGATTGCCGATGGTGAAAATGTGGAAATGAACTGTGACTTTTGCAGCGAAAAATATACCTTTACCACCGAGGATCTTCGGGCGCTCTTAAAAGCTATCCGAAAATGAACAACTTTGGGGAAATCCACTGTATCGTTGGGATGTGATGAAACAGGATGAAGGATTTGAATACTCTTTTTCATCGTTCACCTACAAAGGGTTAATATTCGAGTTTTTTAACAGTCTGAGGCACATATTGATGTGTCTCTTTTTTTTCAAAGACACTTGTCCGCATTTTCCCGCATTTTACACTCAAAACCCGAATATAAACTTGCAATGCAAACTTATTCTTTGATATAATGGCGTCAGGTAAAATTAGGAATAAAAGAAAAGAGGAGGATTTTTTCTTGAAAAAAACACTTGCATTATTGTTGTCTCTGACCTTGGTAGTTACCATGGTTGCTGGCTGTTCCGGAAATTCAGCTGCTACAACTAACAGCGACGTCATTAAAATTGGCGTATTTGAACCATTAACCGGTGCAAATGCTGCTGGCGGAGAATTAGAAGTTGATGGGATTAAATTGGCTAACCAATTACGCCCGGAAGTATTAGGTAAAAAAGTGGAGCTTGTCATTGCCGATAATAAATCTGACAAAGCTGAAGCAACCACTGCTGCCGCTCGATTAATCGAAAAAGACAAGGTTGTCACTGTACTGGGTTCTTGGGGGTCTTCACTTTCCATCGCCGCCGGTGGCATTGTAAAATCAAACAAGGTTCCTGCTGTTGCTCTTTCTGCAACAAACCCACAGGTTACTGCCGGAAATGATTACTATTTCCGTGTCTGTTTTCTAGACCCTTTCCAGGGAACTGTCATGGCCAACTATGCAGCTACAAACCTAGGAGCAAAAAATGTTGCTATTATCCAGGAAGTTTCCAATGATTATTCTGTTGGTTTAGCTAAGTTTTTCTCCGATGCTTTTGTAAAATTAACCAGCGATCCCAACGCAATTGTTGCCACCGGAAATTACAATACCGGTGACCAGGATTTCAATGGTATTTTAACCAATATCAAAGCGGCTAACCCAGATGTTATTTTCGCACCTGGCAACTACACTGAATCTGCTTTAATTATCAAACAGGCGCGTGCCCTTGGTATTACTGCACCATTCATTGGTGGCGATACATGGGAAACTAATGAATTGATCACCATTGGCGGTGCTGATGTCGAAGGTGCTGTTATGTCAACATTCTTTGATGACACCAATCCTTTAACGGAAGCAGGAAAAACATTCGTGGCCGAATACAGAAAAGCTTATCCTGATCGTCAAAACATTCCTGCTGTAACCGCTCTGGGTTATGATGGATACATGCTTACACTGGATGCCATTGAACGTGCTGGCTCTGCAGATCCTCAAGCAATTCGAGACGCATTAGCCACCACCAAAGATTTTGAAGGTGCAACCGGTATGATTACCATTAATGCCAACGGCGATGCTCAGAAAAATGGAGCCATTATCAAAATTGTCAAAGATGGAAAATTCACATACCTTAATACGGTTACCATTAAATAGTTACCAAAAAATAGAAATGATATGATCCAAACTTTGAGGGTATTTGTTTTCAGATGCCCTCAATTTAATTCATAAGATTTAAACGAGGTTATAATTATGGTCATTGGAATGACACTTGAGACATTCTTGCAACAGCTTATTAATGGCTTATCCATTGGAAGTCTCTACGCACTTATCGCCATTGGATATACAATGGTTTACGGAATTTTAAGACTCATCAACTTTGCCCACGGCGATATTTTTATGATGGCTGCCTATTTTACGTACTTTGGAATTGCCGTATTTTTCTTGCCCTGGTATGTTACTTTCTTTATTACAATTGTTTTAACACTATTACTGGGAGTCGGCATTGAGCGTTTCGCCTATCGGCCGCTTCGTAATGCACCTAAAACATCTCTACTGATTTCAGCCATTGGGGTTTCTTTTCTTTTGGAAAATTTGGCAACTTATCTATTCTCAGGTAAACCACAAGCCTTCCCAAATTTTCCTTTAATGACCACCCCAATTAATTTTGATGGATTAACCATCCAGCCGGTTTCCATTCTGATTCCATTTGTCACTTTGTTTATTATGATCGGTTTGCTATTTTTAATCAATCATACAAAAGTCGGCATGGCGATGCGGGCCGTTGCTGTGGATTATGATACTGCAAAACTCATGGGTATTAAGATCAATGGGGTTATTTCTTCTACCTTTGCAATTGGCTCTGGCCTTGCAGCGGTTGGTGCCATTTTATGGTGTATGAAATACCCATCGGTGTTACCCCTCATGGGAGTTGTTGTCGGTTTAAAATGCTTTATTGCTGCAGTTATCGGGGGAATCGGCAATGTTAAAGGTGCGGTTCTCGGTGGACTTATTCTTGGGTTTTCCGAAACTCTGATGGTTGCCTTCTTCCCAGCCCTTACCGGTTATCGGGATGCTGTTGCTTTTGTTATTCTTATTATTATTCTGCTGTTTCTTCCCAATGGTATACTTGGTAAGAAACAAGTTGAAAAGGTTTAGAGGGGGTACTGAAAATGGAAAATATTCAACACCGTTTTGGTGCCTATGTCAAGTTACATTGGAAAACTATTATTTTTTTGGTGGTTGTTTTAATCACGATAGGTTTGGCTAATCAATATGTCGATTCCTATATTCGAAGACTTTTGAATCTCTGTGCAATTTATACCATTATCAGCCTGGGCATGAATTTGGT
>JAENWK010000174.1 GCA_016650045.1 Eubacteriaceae bacterium
ACGATCAATGTGTCGATGAAATAAACATGGTCATGAACTCTTTGGTCATGAATCTGAAAGAGATTGAAAGTCAGAATCTATTAAACCAGTCCTGGATATATGTTTTAAAACAAGGGAAATCCATTAGAATGCAAATAGAAGCAGAGGCATTAAAACCTTTGGAAGAACATCTTCATCATGAGGGTAATGAGGATTGTCCAATATGCAAGGAACAGCATCATCACCATCAATAAGTACATTAAAATAGACAATCAGTGCATTTTACGAGAAAATGCACTGATTGTTTGTCTTTTTTGACTAAAAAAGGTAAAAAGCAATATAATACCTAAAACTATGAGGATCGTCTAAAGACAAAGAGGTTGCTTCATTGTATTATAATAACATAATATATATTTGATGATCCTGTCAGGACAAAAGAAAAACCATTGTTTTTTTGAGAAGTGTATTTTATTTGGTTTAGAAATAACATGAGTAAGTTATTTCAGATTAAGGGAGATTTTATGGACCTTTTAATATTAACTAGTCTTATGAGAAATCTTGAAGAAGAAAAGGTCATGAAACATCTGGACAACTTTATTGCAAATAATCCAACAAAAGATGAAGGCATTAAAGTGATAAAGGCATGTCAGAAGGGGACAGAAGAAGTTGGAACGCTGTTTGAACAGGGAAAATATTTTGCCGGAGATATTCTATTCGCAGGGGAGCTTCTGAAAGAAGCAAAAGATAAACTGCATCCGATCATTGGCGATGATGTTGATCACTTCAAATCCGGATGCATTACCCTTGGTTTTGTCTATGGAGATACACAGGATAAAGGAAAAGAGATTTTTGAAAGATTAGTGAAAATGGCGGGATTTATAGTGATGAATCCTCGATTTAAGGTTTCCTAGGTAAACGACTAACAATTAAATAAAAATTTGGAGGAAAAAAAATGTCAATAAAGTTTGATAAATTAGCATATAGTGATTTGAATGATTTTGTATACGGTTCCAGTCCAAAGCCAATTACCACGAAAAGCGGTATGGTCATTGGTGGAGGACAGATTTACCCAGAAATTAATTTTACTCTTCCAGGAATGGATGTTAACGATACAACCATTAAAAAGGCATGTACTATTTATTCCAATATCATTGATGGTGTATTGAAACGAGCATCAGAATTATACGCTCCCGGCGTATTAGTGGAATTCGAAACGCTGCCAGATTTTACCGAAAATCCTAAATACGGCATCGAAGTGAATCGCATTCTTTTAAATGCCATGAAAGAAGCCAGTGAAAAACACGGTTTAAAAACAGCCATTCGAACCACACCCAATGATTTAAGAGAATTTAGCCGACCACCAATCATGCGCAGTGGGAAATACTTAGATACCATGCTTGAACTTTTCACTCAAGTCGCCAAGGATGGTTCTGACTTCATTTCCATCGAATCAACCGGAGGCAAGGAAGTTCATGATGACGCTCTGGTTAAAGCGGATATTCGAAAAGCCATTTTCGCCTTGGGTATTTTGGGATGTAACGATATGGAATTCCTTTGGAAACATTTAATTGACATCGCTAAAGCTAATAACTGTTTTGGTGCCGGTGACTCAGCTTGTGGTTTTGCCAATACGGCCATGGTTTTAGCTGAAAAAGGATTTATTCCCCATGTATTTGCGGCGGTTATCCGGGTTACGGCTGTGCCAAGAGCTTTAGTTGCTTTTGAACAGGGCTGCGTTGGACCAAGCAAGGATTGTGCCTATGAAGGGCCTTACATAAAAGCCATTACAGGCTGTCCCATTGGTATGGAAGGTAAAACAGCAGCTGGTGCTCATTTAAGTCCCATTGGTAATATTGCGGCTGCAGTTGCGGATACCTGGAGTAATGAATCCATTCAGCAGGTTAAATTATTATCTGAAATGGCTCCGGTAGTGGCAATGGAACAATTAATTTACGATTGTCGTCTCATGAATGCGGCCACCAACAAAGGACAGCAGATTCTGTTTAGAGATTTATTGGTGGATTCAGATGCAGCTTTAGATGTTCAGGCCTATGTATTAAGACCAGATGTTGTCATGAGAATCAGTGCTGAATTAGTAAAAACCCAGGATAATTTCCTACGGACTAAAATGGCGGCAAAATTGACTGTTCAGGAATTAAAGAAAGCTATTAATGAAGGAAAAGTAAAAAGCGATCGCAGAGATATGAAATGGTTGGATAAAATGGATAAAGCCATTGACACTATTCCAGACGATCCCAATGAATTCTACGAACAAATGAAATCTGAACTTGATATGAAAAAATTCATTCCTAGTGAATATGGCTTAAAATAAATAAAGTTTGAAAAATGCGGTGAACCAATTTTCGATGAAAATACTTAAATAAAAAATAATTAAAATCTCAGGAGGTTTAAAATGGCAACTTTAAAAGATGTTTCGCAATGTGTTTTAGATGGTGATATGGATGAAATAAAAGTATTGGTACAACAATTAATTGATGATGGCACAGATCCTATTTCTATTATTAACGATGGTTTAATTGCTGGAATGAATATTGTTGCACCGTTATTTAAAAGCGGTGAAATGTTTGTTCCAGAAGTTATGGAATCAGCGGATACCATGAATGAAGGCATGAAAATTGTAAAA
>JAENWK010000078.1 GCA_016650045.1 Eubacteriaceae bacterium
AGCATGTTGAAAAATCCATCAAAGATTCTGATATAAAAAGAACTGCCTTTAGGGATCAAAGTAACTTTAAAAATAGAATTTCGGATTATTACAGTCATCCCCAGGAACTGGTTCGGGTGAGTCGAGAAATATCTCAGTTGTTTTTTGATTATATGCTTGAGAATGTTGAAATCCCATCAGCCGATCTTGTTTTTGTTGATTTTGACCTGAATCATGAAACGTATTTGGGAATTTTTAAGTTTAATTATAAGCATGGATATATTCATTATGTGAACACAGATAACGGATTATCCAATGATATTTTAGTTCAACCTTGTGTGTTACCCACTGAGAGCCAAAAATTGGATGAATTTGTTATTGTTAATTTGAGAACACACGAGATCATGATCAAAGAAAAGAAATATACCATAGATGATCAAAAGAATTATTATATCTCAAACCAATTACTTCAATGCGAGGAGTCCATTTCGGAAAAAGAAGCCTTTGACATTGTCGACAAAACAGTGAAAAAAATTATTGCCACAGAATATTCCGGAGATATTGAAAAGTTAAATAACTTTAAGCAAGTCATGGCTGATGACTATGATTCACAAAGCGAAATTGATATTGATAATATCGCAAAAACAACCTTTAATGGGGATGAAATGATCCAGGCTAAGTTTAAAGAAGCAGTGGAGCAGAACGGATTGTTTGATAAAAAAGTTCAGGTAACTGCGAACATCGAAAAGAAGATTTTCAAAAAGCAGAAATTTATTACAGATACAGGTATTGAAATTAGTATTCCAGCAGATCAGCTCAATAGAAATGATATTATTGAGTTTAAAAATAACCCGGATGGAACTATTTCTGTAGAGATAAAGAACATTGGCTTATTAAATCAGAAGTAGAAAGAGATTAAGGAGGAAAGATAATGACCACACTTAAAGCAGTGATAGAAAAAAATAAGTTTGCCGCATGCATACCCTTAATTTCAGAAACACAAGAGGCCTTATTAAAAGAGGTCGAAAAAATAGAAAAGGGGCCCATTGATTTTTTAGAATGGCGGCGAGATTATTTCCGCCCGGGAACGGCTTTAACTATGGATGAAGAAATAAGGATTTTGAGAGAATTAAAAAAACGCTGTGGCAACTGCGGCATTATCTATACTTATCGAAGTCATGGCGAAGGTGGTGCTTATGATACTGCAGATAAGGTTAGGCTCAAAGCCATTAGTATCGCCAAAGACATGGTGGATTATGTTGATATGGAGTTGAACAGTGAACCGTCTTTTTTAAAAGGTGTAAAAGCAATTTTAAACAATAGTGACTGTGAACTTATTCTTTCCCATCATAATTTCGAGAAAACACCCTGTAGAAAAGCTATTGAGGAAATATATGATGCCATGGAGAATCAGGGCGCAGCAGTTCTGAAGTTGGCAGTTAATCCTGCATCTCAAGAGGATCTTCGACGGCTGATTGGTGCAAGTCTCAAAAAAGATGAAAACACATTAAAACCGATTATCGCCATTGCCATGGGACCCCTTGGGGGTATTACACGCATTGCTCCGGATTTATGCGGAGGTTCTTTAACCTATGTGACAGGAAGTGGCAAAACAGCTCCCGGTCAATTGACCATCGAAGAAATATTAATCCTTCGGAATTCTATGGGTCTTGAAAAATTGCCGGAATATAGATAATGCTCAAGCTTGGTTACTCAGTTTTTAAGAGTAAGACCAAGCTTGGGCTTTTTTATTTTATATGAATTTTTTAGTAGGAAAGAAACTTTAACATCTTTGGATGATATTTAAACCGACAAACAAGACATTTAGAAAGATACGCAATGAGAATACCAATAATGATGCCACCTAAAACATCAGTGGGATAATGGACAAAAAGGTAAAGTCTGGAAAAAGAAACCAACAGCGCAAAAATCAGCAGTCCCCATCGCCACAAATCTTTCCGCGAAATAAAATAAGCCCAGACAAAGGCAAAGACTGAGGCACTATGTCCCGATGGAAAGGAAAAGTCAATGGGTTTGGGAATCAGGAGGTCGATTTCATAGGCCATATAGGGCCGTGGACGCGCAATAATTGGTTTAAGGGTCAGATTTACAATGAGGGCACACAAAGTCAGTGAAACCAGCAAGGTTAACCCTGTTAGCCGGGTTTCTTTTTTGAGTAATAAAAGCACCGCCAGAGGAAGTCCCCAGAAAATGTTATCCCAAAAATTAGTGATGAAAATAAAAAAGCCGTTGAGTTGCACAAAAACAAGATGGTTTTGTATCCAAATTAAAATTGAGAGATCCATTAAGCGTCCAGGCAATCATTATTTGTAATTTCCCAGTCGATGGGTGTAGCACCACGGCTTACTAAAAGCGCATTCGCTTTAGAAAATGGACGGCTCCCAAAAAACCCTCGGTGAGCAGAAAGAGGACTGGGATGTGGGGATTTTATTATCGGATGCTGTGGATTGGTAATAAGGGAAATTTTATTTTGGGCATCTCGTCCCCAAAGAATGAAAATCACTGGTTCTTCACGCTGGTTCAGAGTCTCAATCATCTTGCTGGTAAAGGTTTCCCAACCAATATTTCGATGAGATGCCGCCTGTCCACCACGCACGGTGAGAACGGCATTAAGAAGTAATACGCCTTGATGCGCCCATTTTTTGAGACACCCATGGTTGGGAATCTCATATCCCAGATCGGCCTTAAGCTCTTTATAAATATTAAGAAGCGAAGGCGGAATGGGCACACCGGGCTTAACTGAAAAAGAAAGACCATGGGCTTGTTCGGGACCGTGGTAGGGATCCTGACCGATGATGCAGACTTTGGTTTTGGCAAAGGGGGTCAAATGAAACGCATTAAAAATATCCTCCTGAGGCGGATAAACCAAACGGGTTTTATATTCCTCAATTAAAAAGTGGCGCAGGCTTTTATAATAGTCCTGGTTGAGTTCCTGTTGAATGGGGGTTTCCCAATCGTTGTTAAAATGAATGGTCATCTTGATCCTCCTGAAAGAATTGATTATAAAAATATTCGGTCATCAATTCCCGAAAATCTTTAATATGGCAAAGTGTTGAATTTTTAATGGATGCAAAACGGTGGTATTGATAAGTCTTCGGGGCAGGCAAGTCCTCGTTCACCAAGATGCTTTCTATTAATCTGATGCCAGAGGCCCATGGAATTCACTCACGTATCGTTAAAATCAAAATTAATTGCATGTGTGTATGAAACCATTATCATGAGGCATTTCTTGTCTGGGTTATGGTTAGATTATACACTAAAAGCTGAATTTTAACGTCGATATTTTGTCATTCACAAGAATGGAGGGTTATGTTATAATGAATAAAGTATACATTATCATAAGTACAATAGGAGGGGTGAAATGGAGAAAATCATCATTGGCGCCCAAGCTAAGGTAAATCTATCCTTGGACGTTTTGGGAAAACGAGAAGATGGCTACCATGACATGCAAATGGTTAATCATAGTATTGCGTTCCATGATACACTGACCTTTGAATCTTGTCATAAAGGAGTTGCTTTGACTTCAAATATTCAGGGAATTCCATTGGATGAAAAAAACTTAGTGATGATTGCTCTTAGAAAATTACAAAAGTGTTTTGATGTCAATAAGGGAATAAAAATACATTTAGAAAAAAGGATTCCCCATGAAGCGGGTCTTGCCGGAGGAAGCAGCGATGCGGCAGCAACACTTAAGGGGCTAAATACGCTTTGGAAGTTAGGCCTTGGCACCAAAGAATTATTAGATATTGGGGGGAGCATTGGAGCCGATGTCCCTTACTGTCTTCTGGGAGGGACTGCACTGGTGGAAGGTATTGGAGATAAAATAACCCCTCTATTACCCATGAAAAAGTTATATGTGGTGGTCGTAAAGCCGAATATGAATATTTCCACTCCATGGGCTTTCAAATTTTTGGATCTGGGGGGGATACAAAAACGTCCGGATATTCCCAGGGTCATTCATTCTCTGGAAGTAGAAGATTATCGAGGATTACGCGATGCTATGGGAAATGTTTTTGAACCAGTGATCATAGGGAAATACCCTGAAATTAATGAAATTAAAAATGATTTGATTAGCCACGGAGCCATAGCCTCCATTATGACAGGAAGCGGGCCTACGGTGATTGGTTATTACTTAAAGAAAGCTTCAGCTGAAAATGCCTGGAAATTATTTTCGAAGAAATACACAATGTGTTTTCTTAGTGAAACATGTTAAAATAAAGGAGAATTAAATGCGGGAAGAAAAAAAGGGATTGAATCTCGATATAAGCTCTTGTAAGCCATTACGAGAAATTGTTTTCGAAACTATTCGCTGTGCGATTATAACTGGAGAATTAAAACCGGGCCAACGACTTATGGAAGTTCAGCTTGCAGAAGAAATGGGCGTCAGCAGAACACCTGTTCGAGAGTCCATACGAAAGCTTGAATTGGAAGGCCTGGTTAAAATGGTTCCTCGCAAAGGGGCTTATGTTACACCTATGTCAGTGAATGATCTCAAAGAAATGATGGAAATTCGTCGAGCTTTAGAAGGTTTAGCAGCTGAACTTGCAGCTAAAAATGCCACTCAGGAACAAATTGAACAGCTTTATTTTGCTAATCAACGCTTTGGAGAGGCGGCTTTAGAAAATGATGAAGAAGGAATTATCAAATACGATATGGATATCCACGAAATTATTTATAAAGCTTCTGGCAATTTGAAATTGCTGCAAATGATTAATAGCCTCAGGGAGCAGATGCAACGATTTCGGGCAGAGTATGTCCATCGGATTGATGATAAAAATCCTCTAGTAAACCAGCACATGGAAATTATCAAGGGGATAGAACATAGAGAAGGAGCCATTGCCAATGTGGCGGCTTGTGAACATATTTTCTCGACGGGAGATAGTATGTTAAAGTTATTATAAAAGGTGCTTAACTAAATAATCATAAAAAAACGAATGGGTCTGTAATTGAAGTACAGAGCCCATTCGTTTTTATTTGATTAATGATAGTGAGATCCATTAATCAAGTCTACCGAGATCATTGTTTTCCAGAAAGTTTTTATTGGAAAGTAATGAAATGACGAGAAAGATACTCCCACAGACAACAAATGAATCCGCAAAATTGAAAATTGCAAAATTAAACAATCGGAAATCCAAAAAATCCACAACAAAATCAAGTCTGAGACGATCTATTAAATTACCGATGGCGCCACCAATAATAAAGGCTATGGAAATATTCACCCAGCGATTTTCTTTGATCTTTGGAATTTTAATCAAAAACCAAATCAAGATGAGAATAAAAATCACAGTGGTAGCAATGAGAAAATAGTGCATATCAGAAAAAAGACTAAAAGCAGCCCCTGTATTTTCAGCATAGGTTAAATGAAAAACATTTGAAATCAAAGGAAAGGAATGGATTGGTTTTAATAGAGTGAGTACTAAATACTTCGAATATTGATCAAGAAAAATTGCGAAAACGATAATTGAAATATAGATCATACTTTCTCCTAATGTTAATTTTTGTTCACCTCAAAATATAAGATAATTTTCTCTAAATTACAAGGAAAACTTTCATTTTGGACGATTTTCTTTTATATTAATGTAATCTTAAGAAACTGATGGAAACTGCTTTAACTTTTCGAAGTAAAGTGTTAAGATATTATTCGGATTAAAAAAATGGACTGGAGTAAAAAGTGAAACTGAAATTTGATAGGGAACTTATAAAAAAATATTGCTATTTATTAGTCGGCGCATTGGTGTTAATTTTCGCCTATAAATTTTTAGATGATTTTGGATCAATTATAAATACAGTTTTCAGTGTTTTTGCCAGTGCTTTTCATATACTGATGCCTATTTTTATCGGTCTTGTGTTGGCTTATTTTCTTTTTAGACCGATGCGAGGCATCGAGAAATTTGTCTTTAGACTTTTTCCAAAGAGCTTGAATTATTCACGAATGGTTCGGCTGATTGCAATTCTGATTGTATATATTATTACCATTATATTAATTATTCTTTTCTTTTATGCGACGATCCCATCAGTGATTGAAAGTCTAACCGGCTTTGCCAACCAAATGCCAGAAAATTTAAGAAAAATCGATGAATTATTGGGTAGAAGTTTAGCCAAAGGCGGCGCGGGCCAAGATATTGTAGTGTCCTTAAAGTATACTATTGATGGGCTGCAAAGTCTCACGCCACGAGATATTATGAATCAAGTGGCAGCTTATTTTGGAACTAATCCGCAATCTGTAAAGGAAATTAGCAGTGTCGCATTTACCTTTCTTAAAGGAACCATCGGTTTTATTATTTCCTTTTTCATTGTTTTTTTTACGGGCCTTTATTTGATGTTGGACAAAGAAAAAATTATTCAGGAAGTGGACCGATTTGCAAAAGCAGTAATGAATAAAACATTGTATAATGGATCTCACTGGGCAGCTATTACCATTGATGGCATTTTTTATAAATACTTCACAGGAAAAATACTTACGTCCATGTTCATTGGATTCTTGTTTTACCTGGGATTATTGGTGATTGGGGTAGAATATGCACCTCTGTTTGGAATGATTGTGGGTGTAACCAATGTGATTCCCTATTTTGGTCCCATCATTGGAGCCATTCCCGCGGTAGCGATCACTCTCCTTAATGATCCGGTAAAAGCTTTATGGGTGGGTATTTGGATTATTGTTGTCCAGCAATTTGATGGCAATATTTTAGCCCCGAACGTATTAGGAAAACTTGTTGAGCTTAATCCCTTCTGGGTTTTAGTGAGTGTGGTTGTCGGCGGAAGTATTTTTGGTCTATTAGGTATGTTTGTGGCGATTCCAATGTTTGCAGTCATTAAGGTATTCTTCGAAGAGGCTCTGACGCGCTGGGAAACCTATCAAGAAAGATTAAAAGTCGAAGGCGGCTCAGAGCTTGATGAATAAAAAATAAAATGCTAATAACAGGGGTGTCTCCTCTTAATAGGAAAGGATGAATTTAATAATGGAAAACGTATTTCATGTGTTACAGGAACGTGGCTTTATTGAACAGTGCACCCATGAGGAGGAAATTAAAGAATTGCTGGGCAAAGAATCCGTCACTTTTTATATTGGATTCGACCCAACGGCGGACAGCCTACATATTGGACACTTCATTCAAATTATGGTGATGGCACATTTACAGCAACATGGACATCGCCCCATTGCATTAATTGGGGGAGGAACCACCATGATCGGAGATCC